>DASYIY010000001.1:0-14695 GCA_035997045.1 Solirubrobacterales bacterium
CGGGCCGCCCTGCTTGACGATCCGGCCCTCGAACATGACGTGGACGAAGTCGGGTTTGACCATGTGCAGGATGCGCTGGTAGTGGGTGATGATCAGCACGCCCATGTCCGGCCCGGCGAACTGGTTGACGCCCTCGGCGACGGTGCGCAGCGCGTCGATGTCGAGGCCCGAGTCGGTCTCGTCGAGCACCGCGATCTCCGGCCGCAGCAGGGCCAGCTGCAGCAGCTCCATCCGCTTCTTCTCGCCGCCGGAGAAGCCTTCGTTGAGGTAGCGGCTGGAGAAGTCTTTGGGGATGTTGGCCAAGGCCATCGCCTCTTGGGCGACCTTGGCGAAGTCTTTGATCTTGATCTGGTCCTCGCCGCGCGCCTCGCGGTGGGCGTTGATCACCATCCGCAGGTACTTGCTGACCGAGACGCCGGGGATCGAGACCGGGTACTGGAAGGCCATGAAAAGGCCGGCCTTGGAGCGCACGTCGGGGTCGGCCTCGGTGATGTCCTCGCCCTTGAAGCTGATCGAGCCCTCGGTCACCTCGTATGCCGGGTGCCCCATGATCACGTTGGCCAGGGTCGACTTGCCCGAGCCGTTCGGGCCCATCAGCGCGTGGACCTTGCCCTTCTCGACATCGAGGTCGAGGCCGCGGAGGATCTCCTTGTCCTCGACGCTCGCGTGCAGGTTGCGTATCTCCAGCTCAGCCAATTTCACTCCTGTTTCTGTGTTTGGAAGGTCTTCGCTTCAGGCGGCCGTGCCGACCGGCGCGGAGCGCTCTGCTTCGACGCCACCGCCGCCGAACTCGACCAGCTCGGCCAGCGTCGTGCCCGAGAGCGCTTTGGTGACGCCACCCTGCACTCGCGTCCAGAGCAGCTTCGTCGCGCAGGCGTGGTCGCCATCGTCCTCGTGCGAGCAGAGCACTTTGCCGTCGGGCGCGTCGTGGAAGCACTCCATCGGGGCGATCTGCCCTTCCAGCGCCTCGACGACCGCGTCCATCGTGATCTCCTCCGGCGGTTTGGCCAGGCGGTAGCCACCGTGGGCACCGCGGGTCGAAGTGACCAGGCCGGCCTTGCGCAGCTTCGCCACCAGGTGCTCGAGGTAGGAGAGCGGCAGCCGCTCCGCCTCGGCGACGGCGCTGAGCGAGATCGGCAGCGAGCCGGGCTGGCGGCCCAGCTCGACCATCAGGCGGACGCCGTACTCGGCTTTGGTCGAGAACAACATGAATCTAAATCCTACTGAAGCGGTCGGTTATGTGGATTCGGTCGCCGCGGCGCTGCCGAGTTCGACGTGAGCGCGGCTGTCGCTGCCGCGGATCAGGACCAGGGTGAGGACGAAGCCGAGCAGGGCGATAAGCGAGCCGCCGAGGAAGGCTGCCTGGAACCCCTCGGTCAGGGCGCCGAGCTGGTTCGATCCCGAGGAGGTCGCGTTGTCGGTTGCGGAGATCGCAACGGCCGAGAGCACGGCAAGGCCGAGCGCGCCGCCGATCTGCTGCGAGGTGTTGATCAAGCCGCTGGCGAGGCCCGCCTCCTTTTCCTCGACCCCGGAAACGGCGGCGATCGTCGTCGTCACGAAGGCGAAGCCGAGCCCGGCCGCGGCGAACAGCGACGGCCCGAGGATGTCGGTGACGAAGCTGCCACCGACCGAGACGCGGCTGAACCAGGCGAGGCCGATGACGATGAAGAGCAGCCCCACGGCGAGCACCGGCTTGTAGCCGAGTTTGGTCACGAGCTGGGAGGCGATGCCCGCCGAGGCCATGATCACCAGGGCCAGCGGCAGGTAGGAGAGCCCGGCGTGGATCGCGCTGTAGCCGAGCACCTGCTGCATATATAGGGAGATGAAGAAGAACATCGAGAAGAGCGAGGCGCCGACCAACAGACCGACCACGTTGGCGCCGGTCAGGGTGCGGATGCGGAAGATCGAGAACGGGACCAGCGGTTTGGTCGCGCGCAGCTCGATCGCGACGAAGGCGGCGAGCAGCAGGGCGGAGAGCGCGATCAGGCCGATCGTCTGGGTCGATCCCCAGCCGACGTTGTTGGCATCGACGAGGGCGTAGACCAGAAGCGAGAGGCCGGCGGTGACGGTGACCGCGCCGGCGACGTCGTAGACGTGCGTCTCCGACTCGGCGCGGGTTTCGGCGAGCAGCCGCGGCGAGAGCGCGAAGGCGATCAGGCTGACCGGGACGTTGACCCAGAGCACCCACTCCCAGCCGAGACCGTCGGTGAGGATGCCGCCGAGCAGGACGCCGGCGGCGCCGCCCGAGCCTGCCACCGCGCCCCAGACGCCGAGCGCCTTGTTGCGCTCGGAGCCGTCGCGGAAGGTGGTGGTGACGATCGAGAGCGCGGCGGGGGAGATGATCGCGGCGCCGAGCCCCTGGGCGGCGCGGGCGGCGATCAGCTGCCCCTCGGTTGAGGAGAAGCCGGCGGCGAGCGAGGCGACTGCGACCAGCAGCAGCCCGGCCATGAACACTTTGCGGCGGCCGACCAGGTCGGCGGTGCGGCCGCCGAGCAACAGGAAGCCGCCGAAGGTCAATACATAGGCGTTGACCACCCAGGGCAGGTTCTCCTGGGAGAAGTCGAGCGCTTTGCCGATCGTCGGCAGCGCTACGTTGACGATCGAGGCGTCGAGGACGACGACGAACTGCGCCGAGCAGAGCAGGATCAGCGCCAGCCATCGCTTCTGTTGAAAGTCTGCGGCGGTCTCCATCGGACTGGTTCGTTCAGTCAATCAAACCGCGCCGCCGGCTTCAGGGCTCGATCAAGCCGCGGCGGATCGCGTAGCGGACCAGCTCGACCCGGTCGCGCATGCCGAGCTTGCGCATCGCGTTGGCGCGGTGGTTCTCGACCGTCTTCTCGGAGAGGTGGAGGACCTCGGCGATCTGTTTGGTCGTGTGCGCCTCGGCGACCAGCTTGACGATCTCCTCCTCGCGCGGGGTCAGCTCCTCCTCGCCGCTGGAGCCGCGCTCGAGCACGTCCTTGATCAGCGTCCGCTGCGCCTCGGGGGTGAGGAACGGCTCGCCCCGCTCGACCGCGCGGATCGCCGCCAGCAGGTCGGTGTCGGCCTGCGCCTTCAGCACGTAGCCCGAGGCGCCGGCCTTCAGCGCCTCGAACAGATAGCGCTCGTCGTCGTGCATCGAGAGGATCAGGACCGAGACCTCGGGCGCCTGCTGGCGGATCTCGCGGGTCGCCTGCAGGCCGGTCAGCTTCGGCATCTTGACGTCGAGGATCGCCAGGTCGGGCCGCTCGCGCACCGCCAGGTCGCGCGCCTCGGCGCCGTCGGCGGCCTCGGCGACCACTTCGAGATCCGGCTGGCGCTCCAACAGCAGCCGGATCCCGGAGCGCACGATCCCGTGGTCGTCAGCAATCAGCACGCGAAGCATCCATCCAGTTTCTCAGTCGGGATGGGGGAGAGACCGGGGGGCTTGGCGACTTACCCGTGAAATGGACGGGAAAGTCGCCAAGCCCGGCATCCTGGTCGCGAGAATCGCCGAGAGGCAATACGGGGTGGTCTCGATCGGCCAGCTGCGTTGCTGCGGGGTCAGCGAAGACGCTGTCCGGGCGAGAGCGGCCTTGGGGCAGATGCACCGCGTGCACCGGGGCGTCTATGCATTGGGACATCTGGCGCTGTCGCCGGAGGGTCGCTGGATGGCGGCTGTGCTGGCCCTCGGCGGGGGACCACGCGGCGGCGGGTCGGTCCTCGAGCACTGGGGAGCAGCCGTGAGCCACCGCAGCGCGCTGTCGCTGTGGGGCTTGCTCCCGTCCAATCGAGCTCCCAGCGACGTCATCGTCGAGGGAACGGAGGCAGGGCACGGCGTGCCGGTATCCGGGTCCACCGTTCGCTTTCCCTTGTGCCCGGCGAGGTGACGCTTCATCGCGGGATTCCCGTCACCACCCCAGAGCGGACGATCGCGGATCTGCGCGAAGCGATCTCTACACGTCGCAGCGGCGCTATCGCTGGCCATGAACTGCGCAAGGCGATCCGTCAAGCAAACGTCCTCGGGCTGCCGATCGGCCGCCGGGACGCCAAGGTTCGGACCCGCAGCGACTTGGAGGGAGGCTTCGTGCGGCTTTGCCGACGACACGGGCTGCCGCCGCCCGAGGTCAACGTCCGCGTCGGTCCCTACCTCGTCGACTTCCTATGGAGAGGGAGGCGGCTCGTGGTCGAAACCGACAGCTACCTCTATCACCGCGGCGAAATGGCGTTTCAGGACGATCGCGCTCGTGAACTGGGGCTGATGCGCCGCGGTTTCGAGGTGCTGCGACTCTCCGAACTGCAGCTGTCTGAGGAGCCGGCTCAGGTGGCGGAGGTCCTGGCCGAGAGACTCGCGCGGACCGGCGACGCGGCCAAGCGGGCCGAGGCGGCACCGGGTTAGGTGGCGTCGCCCGACAGGGTTGGGACGGTGAGCCGGACAGTGGTTCCGCGGCCGGGGCGCGACTCGATCGTCAGCTCGCCGCCGATCAGCAGGGCGCGCTCGCGCATGCCGCCGATCCCGAGCCCGCCCTCGGACTCGTCGAAGGCGAAGCCGCGGCCGTCGTCGCCGACCGTCAGCTCGACGCCGCCGTCGTCGCTGCGGCGCAGGCCGACCGCGATGTGACCGGCGCCGCTGTGGCGGGCGGCATTGGAGAGGGCCTCCTGGGCGACCCGGTAGACGACCAGCTGGGCGTCGTCGTCGAGGCCGGAGAGGTCGCCGCCGGCGCTGAACTCCGCCTCGATCTCACCGCGGGCAAGCTGCTCGACCTGCCCGGCGATCGCCGCTTTCAAGCCGAGGTCGTCGAGCGCCGTGGGGCGGAGCTGACGAGCCAGCGAGAGCAGCTCGCGCATCGCCTGGTTGGCGAGTTCCTTGGTCTCGGTCAGCTCTGCCTCCAGCTCGGGCGGCGCCGCCTCGCGCGCCGCCTCGAGTCGCAGCAGCAGGCCGGTCAGCGACTGGTTGACCTCGTCGTGGAGGTCGCGGGCGACCCGCGCTCGCTCCTCCTCCTGGGCCTGCAGCGCCGCGCTTCCCGCCCGCCGCCGCTCGGCTTCGAGGCGTCTCACCATGCGCAGGAAGGCGAGCTCGATCCGCTCCACCTCCTCGGTCTCGCCGATGCCGTCGATCGAGCGCGGCAGCAGCGGGCCCGGCCGGCTCAGGTCGACCTTCTCCATCTCCTCGATCAGCCGCTCCAGCGGGGCGCGGCGCCGGCGCACGATCAGCAGGCCGAGGGCGAGGCCGGCAACCGCCGCCAGGAGCACGACGATGACGGCTGCGGTCATCGCTTGGGCACCGTTCGCATCGGGCAAGCCTAGGTGGTCCCACGGCCCCGGCTAGGGGTTGCCACCTATGGCACTCGGCCCCGTTCCCGGCGACAATGTCGGACCGCGATGCAATCGAACCGAGGAGCAATCACTTCATGAAGACCACCAAGCAGTCCACCTGGGGCGCCACCCTGCGCACGACGATCCTGCTTGCCGGCCTCTCCGGCCTGCTCGTCGTCATCGGCGCCCTGATCGGCGGCCCCAGCACGGCGGCGCTCTTCCTCGGCTTCGCCCTGCTGATCAACCTCGGCTCCTATTTCTTCAGCGACAAGATGGCGCTGGCGATGAGCCGCGCCAAGCCGATCGACGAAGCGGAAGCGCCGCGGCTCTACGAGATCGTGCGGGAACTGACGACTCGCGCCGACCTGCCGATGCCGCGCCTCTACATGATTCCCCAGGATCAGCCCAACGCTTTCGCGACCGGCCGCAACCCCAAACACTCCGCCGTCGCGGTGACGCGTGGAATCACGAAACTGCTCTCCGAGGACGAGCTGCGCGGTGTGCTCGCCCACGAGCTCACGCATATCCGCAACCGCGACATCCTGATCCAGTCGGTCGCCTCGGCGATCGGCGCCGCGATCACCTACCTCGCTTACATGCTGCTCTGGTTCGGCGACGACGACGAGTCGCCGCTCGGCCTGGCCGCGTCCTTGGCGATGGTCCTGCTGGCGCCGATCGCGGCCAGCATCATCCAGCTGGCGATCTCGCGCCAGCGCGAGTATGCGGCCGACGCCGGCGGGGCGGAAATCTGCGGCAACCCGGAGTCGCTCGCCAGCGCCCTGCTGCGCCTCGAGCAAGGGGCGACGGACATGCCGATGCAGGTCAACCAGGCGGCCGAGCCGCTCTACATCGTCAAGCCCTTCTCCAGCAAGGGCATCGCCGGCCTCTTCTCGACCCACCCGCCGATCGAGGAGCGAGTCAAAAGGCTGCGCCAGATGCGCCCCAGCCTCGGCTGAGCTTCGAGCCATCGCATGGAAAGGCCCGCGAGAGCGGGCCTTTCTCGTTGCGGGCCCGGGCCGCTGTTGACCGAGGGCCTATTTAAGAACTAGACTGTACGTGTAACGGATTGCACGTATCTCACCATGGCCAAGGCCAGCGCCAGATCCAAATCCGCCGCGCCAAACCGCCTCCCGCGCGGCCGCCACGCGCTCGCTCCCGAGCAGGTGTTGAGCGACCAGCGCCAGCGCTTGCTCGCCGCCGTTCCGGCCGTCGCCGCCGAGCGCGGCTACGAAGCGATGTCGGTGGCGGACATCGTCAAGCGCGCCGCCGTTTCCCGCAACGCCTTCTATAAGAACTTCCGCGACAAGCAGGACTGCGTTGCGACCGCCCACGAGGCGGGTCATGAACAGATGTTCGAGGTGCTGTCGCTGCCCTGTTACGAGGGTGCGACGATCGAGCAGCGGGTCGAGGGCTCGCTGGCGGCTGCGCTCGACGCGCTCGCGTCGCAGCCGGAGCTGGCCCGCTTCCTTTTCGTCGAGGCGCCCTCGGCGGGGGAGGACATCGCGCTCCGCTACCACGAATGGCTGCAGCGCTACGGAACCTTGCTGCGCGCCGCCGCCCCGGACCTCCCGCCTCAATCGAGCCCTGTACCTGAGGTCGAGGGTGTGATCGTCGGCGGTATCGCTTCCCGCGTCGCGAGCGAGGTGCTGCGGGGGAGGGGCACTCAGCTGCGCGACCTCACCGCGCCCCTGCTCGAGTATGTCCTCGCCTTCTACCGCTCGAACGAGCCCGGCCCCAAGGAGGGCAGGGTCCTTGCCTTCGAGTCGGATCAAGAGCCGTCCGAGCTGCCCGACGCACGGCGCAGGCAAGCCGGCGCCTAGCGTCGTATCCGCACCCCTCCGGTAGTCCTGGGAAAACCTTCGCCAGAAACTACCTGCAAATAGGCATCTTTCTCAACAATACCACGTGCGTATCTTGACAAACACGAACCAGCGTGTTTACATCCAGCCACGTCTTCTGTTGGGAACGTCATCGGTATAGCCCGCGAAGACCGACTCACAGGGAAACAGGGACAAACCGAGCCTCGAGGAAGCCGCTAAGGGAAGTGGCGGGCAGAGGGGCTCACGGGACAAGGAGAGGTATTCGTGAGGAAACCGTCGGCACCGGCCTCAGGCCGCCGCGAGCGCGGTGGCGATGCGCCCTCGACCTCGGGTTGTCGGAACGTAAGGGGACGACTCCGATCCCGCTGGCTCCTCCTTCTCCTCGTCGCTCTTCCTGCCGTCCTGACTGCGGCGACGACGACGCAGGCCGCCACCAACCTCGTCGGTTACTTCGAACTGGGTGATGAATTTGAAGGGTCGATCGCAAATTCGTCGGATTCCGCGAAAATCAAGGACGCCGATGTAAACGCCGGTGGCACCGGTGGCGCCTCTCCTGGCGATGTTTACCTCCTCGGCCACGGCATCCGCCAGCTCTCCGCCTCCGACGACTTCATCCGCATCTGGGGCACCGATGTGGTCAAAAGCGGCCCCGACCAGGCCGTCGAGACTCAGGCGGTGAGGGTCGACGCGACGGGAGGAACCTTCAGGCTCAGCTTCATCGCCGACACAACCGGGGACCTCGCGGCCAACGCAACGGCGGCTCAGGTCGAATCTGCTCTCAACAGCCTCGCCTCGATCGGCCCCGGGGGAGTCAGCGTTACGGGCGGTCCCGGCGATGCCGGTGGCAGCAGCCCCTACATCGTCACCTTTGACGGTGGCTCTCTGACTGGGAGCGACCAACGGCAGCTCAAGGCCACCAAAGGAAGCACGCCGCTGAGCGGCGCCGGCGTCGTCAACGTCTACACCATCAATCAGGGCGGCAGTGGCTTCGAGGTTTGCGAGCCAGCTAAAGGGGACGATTGCCAGGATCAAGCGGAAGCGAACTCGAACCGTGGTCGCATCGCCATCGACCAAGCAAGCGGCGACGTCTACGTCACCGAACGCAACGGAATCGGGAAGTACTCGGCGACCGGTCGGTTCTTGCGCTTTTGGGGAAGGGACGTCGTCGCCGCGGGCCCCGACGACAGCTCTGTCAATGAGCAAAAGAGCGTCACCGTCACAGCCGATGGCGGCACATTCACGCTCGGCTTCAGAGCTCCCGGCTCGTCAGTGCAAAGCACCGCGCCGCTTCCCTACGATGCCTCTGCCGCCACGGTCGAAACGGCCCTCGACAAACTTGACGAAATCGGTGGCAACTACAGCTCGGTCAGCGTAAGCGGCGGCCCCGGCGACCTAGCGGGCTCCAGCCCCTATCTAATTACCTTTCGCGGCTTGCTCGGTGGCGACGATCTTCTTGGCGATGGCAATTCCTTTGAACCGGACGCCCTTGTCTCCAACCCCAATGGGCTGACGATCAGCAGCGGCACGAAGTCTGTCGAAGTTGGCACCGTGACCAACGGCGGTGGCGCTGAGATCTGCAAGGCCGATGACGTCTGCAAGGAGGGATCTGAAAAGGACGGCGCGGGTGCTTTGTCGCTTAGGACCTATGGTTCAAGCCTAGCCGTCGCACCAGCCGGGACATCGAACGCCGGCGACGTCATTTTCGGCGATGATGGCCATCGCAACCGTGTGCAGGAGTACAGCGGGGAGGGAGCATTCGTTCGTGCTTTCGGCTGGGACGTTGACGCCACGGATCCCTCCACTAACTTCGAGGTATGCACATCTGAATCGGGGCACGTCTGTAAGGAGGGGTCATCGGGGTCGGGCGTCGGGCAGTTTGCCAACCCCAACGGGGCGACCCTGAGCGGGGTGGCCGAGGGCCCCAGCGGCGCCATCTACACGGTCGAGAACACCGGCAGTTTCAGGTACACGGGTTTCGGCAATCGCGTGCAAAAGTTCACCCCTGCTGGGGGTCTAGCCCTTTTGCCCTCAATCATAGGTTCCACCGAGATTCAAGCGCTCACCGTTAACGCCGGCGCGGGTCAGTTCCGCCTCTCCTTCGGCATCGAAAACGAAAACTCCACCGAAGGGACTGGCGATTTCACGCCGGGTTCGACGACCGTCACAAACGTCAACACGACCAAAGGTGAATTTGAAGTTGGCCTTCCGATCGAAGAGGAGAACAGCGGGTACCAGACCGTTATCCCTGGAGGTACCCTTATTACCGCAGTAGGTCCCACCACCCTAACTCTTTCCAATCCCGCTCGTCCTGGCGTCTCCGGCGAACCCGCCTTCATCGGGACGAAGCTGCACTCCAAGCGTTTCTACAAGACTTCTGACATTCCTTTCAATGCCAGCTCGACCGAAGTCGAATCGGCACTCAATTCGTTGCCGTCGATCAATGCCGAAGGCGGCTCGGTCAGCGTTACGGGAGGGGCCGGCGACGCGAGCGGGTCCTCTCCCTACCTGATCACCTTCGATGGTGGTCCACTGGCTCGCTCCGATCCCGCGCAACTCATCGCCAGTGATGGCACCACGCCCCTAAGTGGTGGAAGCGGAGCGAGCGCCAATACAGCAAGCGTCGTAACGACGACTCCAGGCGGCCCTGGTGGGCCGCCTGGAGTCGGGAAAGAAAGAGAAGAATACAGTAGCTCACCGTTCGACATCGCGGTTGGCCCCGGCGACCGTGTGGATGTCGCGAAGTACTTTCCGCAGGCTTTCGGGCCGTGTGCCAACGGCCTGCCGTCACCGTCTGAGATCCGGATTGAGGAACTGAACTCCAACGGGACAGTACTTGGAACCAGCGATCCTTGCACGGGATTGACCGCATTCGCAGAAGCGTTCGGTCACGTATCAACCCTCACGGTCAACCCGATTACCGGGCATCCATATCTGCTCAATCAAAACACCCCACTAGAACCGCGCCTTAATATCTTCGGTCCGGTCGGTCCGGCGCCGAGCCTGACGCTTGATCCCGTTTCCGGCATCGGTGCCACCAGCGGGACGGTTTCGGGTGCCATTAACCCCAACGGACCAGGGACGAACTACCCTGATACCACGGGCACACCCAGGGTTCCCAAGACCACCTACCGGGTGGAATTCAAGAAGCCATCGGACGCGGTCTGGAACGCCTACACCCCTGACATTCCGTTTGGCAGCGGCCCCGATGCCGTGCCGTTCAGCATTGGCGTTACTGGACTGAGGCCGAAGACCGAATACGACCTGAGAGTGGTCGTGAAGAAGCCGTTTACTGCGACGGTCGAAGAAGAGGAGAGCTTCACAACGCTGCCGGGGAAACCTGAAGTGGAGGCGTTTTCCTCCAGCGACGTCACCGTCGATTCGGCTGAGCTGCACGCCCTGGTTAATCCTCAGGGCACCGCGACCAGCTACCACTTCGAGTATGGTACGACGCCCGCCTATGGTAGCGACACCCCCGAGGTAGACATCGGCGAATCCCACGAAGGCGAGCCGGTGCACGAGCACATCGAAGGCCTGCAGGACGCCGTCTACCACTTCCGTGTAATAGCCACCAACACGAGCGGTACTACGACCAGCGCCGATCAAACCTTCACCTTCCACCCACCGGTCTGCCCTAACCAGACTGTGCGCCAGCAGACCGGCGCGGCCTACCTACCCGACTGCCGTGCCTATGAGCTGGTGTCCCCAGAAGACGCCGGTGGAACCACTCTCTACACCGGCGGTCCGCAGAGCCCCTACGCTTCCAATCCGCCGCGGCTGGCCTTTGTTGGCCAGCTTGCCGCAATTCCAGACTCGGGACGCAATCCGATTGACACCGCTGGTGACCTCTACATCTCGACTCGCGGGGCGGAGGGGTGGCGCACCCGCTACATCGGGCCGTCGTCTGAAGAAGCGGGTTGTGCGGGGGGACGGCCGATCACCAGTGGAACCGGACCGCCCTCAAAGATTCAAAACGACGTCATGGCCGATCCCAGCCTCAGCCGCATCATCGACTGGAATCTCGGGAACCCGCCGGAGTGTGCCTTCGGCTGGTTTGGCAACCTTAGGTTTCCAGACAGTAACACCGCTGCCCTAGGGTCCAACGCGCCGTATCTGTGGAATTCGCATGGCGACTTCCTCGACCGCTGGCCTACCTCCATAGCCGACGTGCCTGGCGGGGAAGAGAGCCTTTCCTGTCCACAGGACCCCAGCATCCACCCATTCCCCGCGAAGTACTTCGGCAACATTCCGGTCTCCTACTTCTGCAGCACCTACGTCGACGCCTCGAAAGACCTCAACCACTTCGTTTTCTCGACTCAGTCGGGCCTCTACGGCGAAGGCGGGTTGAGTGCGGCACCCGGGTCGGCTTACGACAACGACACCGCAAATAACACCATGCAGCTAATTTCTAAGCTTCCCGGCGGCGGGCCGATTGGCCAAGAGCCGGGCGCCAAAGCGGGTCCCGAAGAGTTGATCAGGTTCCCGTCCGTCTCCGCCAACGGTTCCCACATCCTGATGGGTACGGCAACTAGGCCAGCATGCAAACACGCGGATTTCCCGCACGGCGGCTCTCTGGCCGACTCCCTGTGCCCGCTCGTGACCCAGCCCACCCACCTCTACATGCGGGTAAACGACGCCGTCACCTATGACGTCTCAGCCGGCAAGCCGGTCCACTACGTCGGCGCCACCCCCGACGGCACCAAGGTCTACTTCACCTCCGACGAACAGCTCACTGGTGATGACACTGACACCAGCACCGACCTCTACATGTGGAGTGAGAACGGTGGCAGCCCACAGCTGACGCGGATCTCCAAGGACGAGGGGGGCTCGGCGGGCAACACCGACGGATGCGCTTCGACCTGGACGACGAAGTGCGACGTGAAGACCTATGAAGACTCGAAGATCACGGCGGCTGGCGGCAACCAGGGCGGCGCCGGCAGCTGGACCGTAGAAAGCGCCAACCCCGGCTACACCGACAACGCGATCGCTGCGAAAAGCGGCGACATCTACTTCTACTCACCCGAGCAGCTGGTCGCCGGACAAGGGGCGCCGGGCAAGGAGAACCTCTACGTCTACCGCGAGGGCAGTGTGCGGCTCGTCGCTGAACTCGACGACAAGCCATACTGTCTTCAGCCGACGTTCGGGACAGAGCCGACGTGCAGCAGCGGCGCCGCTGGCAGGTTGCAGGTCACCCCAAATGGAGACTTTGCTGCCTTCGTGACCACCACCAGCGTCACTTCATACGACAGTCACGGCTTTGCGGAGATGTATCGCTATAACGCCGAGACCGAAACCGTGATTTGCGTTTCGTGTCGTCCTGATGGATCGCCGCCCACCGCTGACGTAATGGGCAGTCAAGGCGGCCGGTTCCTTACAGACGATGGTCGCGTTTTCTTCAACACCACCGAGCCCCTTGAAAAAAGAGACTCCAACGCAGGGACCGATTCCTTTTCAGGGAAGCCCAGCGGGCGCGACGTTTATGAGTTTACGGACGGCCGGCCGCAGCTGATCACGACCGGCACCGGCACCGACCGGTCCTCCTCGCCTCAGCCTGGGCTTTACGGGGTCAGTGCCGACGGTGCCGATGTCTACTTTGGCACCTTCGACACGCTGGTCGGCCAGGACCGAAACGGCGCCCAGCTGAAGTTCTATGACGCGCGCACCAACGGCGGCTTCCCCTTCGTGCCGCCGCCGGCTCCCTGCGCCGCTGCCGACGAGTGTCACGGGGCGGCGACGGCAACGCCACCCTCGCTCGCGGGTGGGACCGCCGCGGCGCTGGGCGCCGGCGGCAACGCCGGAAAGGCCCAGAAGAAAAAACGCCACAAAAAGAAGCAGCTAAAGCACAAGCGCGGGGCGCAGCGAGCCGCCCAGCACAAAAAGGGAGGCGCACGATGAGGCTGCGAGTGACGGTTGGCGTGCTGGCGCTGGCGCTGCTCGGCCTGGCGGCGGTCCCCTCTGGCGCACTGGCTGCCACGCCGATCCAGACCTTCGGCTTCCTCCCCTCCAATCACCAGGCTGGCGGCCATCCCGACCTGCAGATCGACTTCTCGCTGAAGAACAGCCAGGTACAGCTCGAAGAAGATGGAGTCAATACTCCTTGCGATTGCCAGAATGCCCGCTTCATCACCGTGCACGCGCCGCGCGGCTTCGTCGGCAACCCACATGCGACGCCCCAGTGCACGGCAGCCCAGTTCTCCAGCGACACTTGCCCGTCTGACTCGCAGGTCGGGGTCATTCAGGTGCTGGTGACTATTTCGCTTCTCAGTCCCGTTTACAACATGGTGCCACGTGAAGGTGAGGCGGGCCTGCTTGCCTTCCAGGCGGTTGGCAACCAGGTATATGAGAGCTTCGGCGCGAGGACGGGCAGCGACTATGGCTTGGAGACCAAAATCGCTGTTCCCGACCTGGTGCCGCTACGCTTCGCCAACCAGATCCTCTGGGGGGTCCCGGCCGCCAAAAGTCACGACCCGTTGAGAGTCAACTTCTCAGGGCTAACCGCACTGGGCGGGGAACTTTGCAGCGGTAGCGGTGTAATTACCACGCCGAATTCGGCTGAACCCGCCGCGCCACCTACGGGCCCCGAATCGGCCGTGATCCAGTGCATTGGTGTTGGGCACGACGGCCCGGGGGCTCCCTCCAACAGCCCCCTCGAACCATTCCTAGAGAATCCGACCGCCTGCGGCGAACCGGCCCAAAGCGGCGTCGACATCCTCTCTTATGACGGCCAAGAAGCCAGCGCCACAGCGCCGTTCCCGGATGTAACAGGCTGCGACGTGCTCAGCTTCAACCCGAGCCTGGCGGCACGCCCGAGCAGCGCCGCCACCGACAGCCCCTCGGGCCTAGACGTAGAGCTGACCGTGCCCCAGTTCGAGAGCCCCACGGTCCCATCCCCCTCGGAGATCAGAGGCACCGAAATGGTCCTGCCCGAAGGCTTCTCGATCAACTCCAACGCCGCCGACGGCAAGACCTCTTGCACCGACGCCGAAGCGAGCTTCGGAACGACGAACGCAGCCCAGTGCCCGGAGAGCTCCAAGGTCGGCACCCTCAACATCGAAACCGCTCTGCTACCGGGACCCCTGCCGGGCTACCTCTACCTCGGCAAGCCCCTGCCCGGCAACCGCTACCGGATCTTCCTGGTCGCCGACGGCTTCAACGTCCACGTCAAGCTGGCGGGCAGGATCGAACCCGATCTCAAAACAGGTCAGCTCAAGGTGATCTTCGAAGACCTGCCGGAGACCCCCTTCCAGAAGTTCTCCCTCCACATCTTCGGCTCCGAGCGAGGAGCCCTCGCCACCCCGACCAAGTGCGGCACCTACGGGATAACCACCACCTTCACCCCCTGGGACGCGGTCTTGGGCAAGCAGAGCTCGAAGACCTTCTTCGACATCGACCATGGCCCCAACGGCGCACCCTGCCCATCGGCAACCCGACCCTTTAACCCAGGCTTCGAAGCCGCCTCGGCGGGCAACACCGCAGGAGCTCATTCCCCCTTCGCCTTGAGGCTGACCAGGCAAGACGGCGATCAGTTCCTCAGCGCCTTGAACGTAACCACCCCGCCGGGCTTCTCGGCGACCCTCAAAGGCGTCCCCTACTGCCCCGAGGCG
>DASYIY010000002.1:0-8139 GCA_035997045.1 Solirubrobacterales bacterium
GCCGCGGCGGCGCTCGCCTACGGCGTTTCCGAGGTCGCCCAGGGCTCCGGCCTGCTCGCCGTCTACCTCACCGCGCTGGCGCTCGGCTCGGCCCGCATCCCGGCGCGGCGCAGCGTCGTCTCCTTCCACGAGGGGCTCGGCTGGGTGTCCCAGATCGGCCTCTTCATCCTGCTCGGGCTGCTGGTGTTCCCGGAAGACATCGGCAACGTCGCGGTCAAGGGCCTGGCCCTCTCGGCGGTGCTGATCTTCGTCGCCCGCCCGCTGGCGACGTTTGCCGCCACCGTCTTCTCGCCGCTGAACGTGCGGGAGAAGGTGATGCTCGGTTGGGCCGGGCTGCGCGGCGCGACGCCGATCTGGCTCGCCACCTTTCCCGTCGTCGCCGGGGTGGGTAGCGGCGAAGAGCTGTTCGCGATCGTCTTCTTCGTCGTCGTCACCTCGACCCTGATTCAGGGAGCGAGCTTCGAGCCGTTGGCCGGCCGGCTGGGACTGACCACCGACGAGCCGGCGCTGCCGCGGCGACTGCTCGAGTCCGGCCGGATCCGTCGTTTGGGCGGAGACGTCATCTCCTACCGCCTGCGCCCCGGCGCCGCAGCTGCCGGGCACCTCGTGCGCGAACTAGGTTTGCCACGCGAGGCGCTGGTCAACGTGATCGTCCGCGATGGGCACGCGATCCCGCCGCGCGGCTCGACCGAGGTGCGCGAGGGCGACGAGCTGCACATCCTCGTTCGCGGCGAGCTGCGCGAGGAGGTCGAGGAGCTGACCAAGCGCTGGCACGAGGGGCCGATCGGCGTGCCAACCCTGGAGCGCCTGCCGCGGCGCGGTTCGCCGCAGATCTTCTCGGTCGGGCCCGGCGGCGCGATCGAGGATCCCTCGGCGCCGACCGAAGTCAACGGCATCGCCGTCGCCTCGGTACTGCGCAGCCGGCGCGACAGCTCGAGTGCCCTGGTCGCGCTGGTGGACGGGCGCTACGCGCTGACCTCGGAGGCCGCGGTGGCGGTGGGAGACCGGCGGGCGGTGGCCCGCTGGTGCGAGCGCCGGGCCCAACGAGTCGGCGACGATCCCGCTGAGCAAGCCTGGTGGCAGGAGGTAATCGGGGCGCTTATCGCGCGCTAAGCGGCGCCTGCGGCCTTGACGATCTCACCGTACGCGGCGGCCGGATCGGCGGCGCCGAAGACGGCTGAGCCGGCGACGAAGAGCGATGCGCCGGCGGCGGCCACCGAACCGGCGATCGAGGCGTCGATACCGCCGTCGACCTCGATCTTGGCCCGGCCGGCCAGCGGCAGGAGGCGGGAAACCTTGTCGGGCGATCCCTCGATGAACGACTGGCCGCCCCAGCCCGGGTTGACGGTCATGCAAAGCACGATGTCGGCGAGATCGCGCAGCTCCGCCAGCGCCTCGGCCGGGGTGCCCGGATTGAGCGCGATGCCGGCGAGGCAGCCGAGTTCGCGGATCGCAGCCAGGGTGCGGTTGGCGTGCGGGGTCGCCTCCTCGTGGAAGGTGATCGAGTCGGCACCGGCCGCGGCAAAGGCCTCGATCTGGCGCTCCGGCTGCTCGATCATCAGGTGGACATCGATCGCCCCGCCGGCGCCGTGGACGCGGTCGGCGATCGAGCCGGCGACCAGCGGCCCGAGCGTAATCGGCGGCACGAAGTGCCCGTCCATCACGTCGACGTGGATCACCCGCGCCCCAGCCGCCATCACCTCGTCGACCTGGGACCCGAGTTTTGAGAAATCGGCCGAGAGAACCGACGGTGCAACGCGCGGCGAGCTCAGCAGTTCCATCATTCGCTCGCTCATACAGGCCTCAGCATGGAATCCCCGCAGGTTTGACAGGTCATGTCCTCGGTGGTGCTCATTCGGGCAATGGTCTGGTGTTCGCCGCAGTTGGGGCACTGCGAGACGAGCTCGAAGCGGCGCAGACAGTACACGCAGCGGAAGCGGCCCGGGAGCTGCGTCGGGCGCAGCCAGGGCTCGCCGCAGCCCGGACAGGCTGCCCGGCGCAGAACGCTTCCCCCATCGACTGCCTCACTCATCGCCACCATCATCGCGCCTCAGGCGGCCGATGAAGAACCCGGTCGTCCGATCGCGGTCGGGGCGGAGCTGCCACTGCTCCCCGGCGCCGAACTGGTCCTCGTTCTCGCGACGGGAGATCGTGCAGGTCGAGTAGACGAGCGTGCCGCCTGGGCGCAGGGCCGTGCGGGCGCGATCGAGCAGCTGCGCCTGCACATCGACGAGGCGATCTATCGTCGCCGGCGACTTGCGCCAGCGGGCGTCGGGACGCGAGGCGAGGGCGCCGAGGTCCGAGCAGGGGGCATCGAGCAGGACCCGGTCGAAGCCGGTCATCCCGGCCTGGGTCGCGTCGGCCTCGATCACGGTGACGCTGCGCAGGCCCAAGCGGCGCGCCTGGCTCGCCACTTCAGCGGCGCGTTCCGGGTCGTTCTCGACCGAGATCACCTCGCCGCGATCCCCCATGCGGGCGGCGATCTGGCCGGTCTTGATACCGGGACCGGCGCAGAGGTCGAGGACGTGCTCTCCGGGCTGGGGATCGAGCACCTCGACCACCGCGGCCGAGCCGCGACTCTGCGGCGTCAGCTCTCCGGCCGTGACGAGAGCGGGAATGGTCTCACCGGTCTGGCCCTCGATGACGATCGTCTCGGCCGCGGCGAGCGGCCAGTCGCCATCGGCGGGCGCGGCATTCACCCCCGCCTCGGCCAGCCTGGCGAGCACGGTGTTGCGGTCGGTGCGAAGCGTGTTGACGCAGAAGGCATGCTCGGCCGGCTCGTTGCAGGCGGCAAGCAGGGATCGCGCCCGATCCGGGCCCAGCTCCCGCCACCACATCTGCGCCAGCCAAAGCGGCGCCGAGTGCGCGACGGCGGCGGCCTCCGGGGTCGAGTCGTCGCCGAGCAGGGACTCGACCAGCGCCCCGCGCTCGCGGGCCGCCTGGCGCAGGACGGCGTTGACCAGCCCCGCGGCGTGGGCGGCACCGTCCCGCTTGACCAGCTCGACCGCCTGATCGACCGCGGCGTGGTCGGGGGTGCCGTCGGCGAAGAGCAGCTCGTACATGCCCAGCCGCAGGGCCGCGATCAGCGGTGGATCGAGCTGGCGCAGCGGCCGGTCGACCAGGCGCTCGAGGGCGGCGTCGGCGGTGCCGCGACGCTGCACGGCACCGTAGGCAAGCCGCTGCGCCTGCGCCCGCTCGCGGCCGCCGAGGGCGCGCTGGTCGGCCACCTCGCGGAAGAAGCGCTCGGTATGGGCCTCTCGCTCGAAGCTGGCCCGGATCGTCTCGTAGGCGAGCTGACGGGCCGGAGCGATTTGGCCGCTCACAGCTTCGGCAACGGATGGCCGCGCAGGTATGCGTCGGCTGCCATCGGCTTGCCCCCGGCGGGCTGCACGACCTCGAGCCGCAACGCCCCCTGGCCGCAACCGAGCAGCAGCGCCCCCCACTCGGCCTTGACCTCGCCCGCTTTGACGCCAACGTCGACGGCGCGGGCCCGCCGCACTCCCAGCCGCTCGCCGCCGCTCGTCTCCAGGTAGGCGCCGACGTGCGGGGTCAGGGCGCGGACCGCACGCGCCAGCTCGGCGGCGGGGCGCGAGGGATCGAGGCGGCGCTCCTCGGCGGCGATCTTCTCCGCGTAGGTGGCCGCGTCGTCGTCCTGATCGACGAACTCGAGCTTCGATTCTGCTAGCAGGTCGAAAGCCCGCACTAGCAGCTCGCCGCCGGTCGCCGCCAGCTTTGCCGAGAGCGCTTCGAAGTCTTCCTCCGGACCGACGGCGACCTCCTCGCAGAGGGCGACGGGCCCGGAGTCGAGCCCGGCGGTCACCCGCATCACGCAGACCCCTGTGCGCTCTTCGCCGGCCATGATCGCCCGCTCGATCGGCGCCGCGCCGCGCCAGCGCGGCAGCAGCGAGGGATGAATATTGAGCAGCGGCCACTCGGAGAGCAGCGGCTCGCGGATCAGCTGACCGAAGGCGCAGACGGCGAGCGCCTCGGGGCGGGCGGCGCGGATCCGCTCCAGCGCCGACTCCTCGTTGACGTTGGCGGCCTGCAGCAGGTCGATCTCCAGCTCGCTCGCGACCTCGGCAGCGGGCGGAGCCTGAGTCCTTCGGCCGCGTCCCTTCGGCCGGTCGGGCGGCGTCACGACCAGCAGTGGCCGATGCGCCGACTCGGCCAGCCGGCGCAGCACCGTCGCCGCGAACTCCGATGTGCCGAGATAGACGGTCCTCACGGATTGCTGCGGGGCTCTCGGTGCTCGCCCGCCCGGTCGCCGGCATCCTGCTCGTCGATCGGCGGCCCGTAGCTCTCGCCCTCGCGCAGGGCACGCAGGGCTGCCTTGCGCTGCGCCCGTGGTGCGCGGTCGAGGATCAGCACGCCGTCGAGGTGGTCGAACTCGTGCTGCAGCACCCGGGCCTCGAGGCCGGAGGCCTCGATCCGCACCGGCTCGCCGTCGACGTCGAGCCCGCTGAAGATGGCGTGAAGCGGGCGCTCGACGTCCATCGAGACCCGCGGCAGGCTGAGGCAGCCCTCCTCGGCGACGACGGCCTCGTCGGAGAGCCACTCGACCTCCGGGTTGACCAGCGCGGTCGGCTCGCTGTCGGACCCGGCCTGAAAGACGAGCAGGCGGCGCAGGACGCCGACCTGCGTCGCTGCCAGGCCGACCCCCATCGCGCCGTGCATGATCTCGATCATCCGCTCGACTTCGGCTCGCAGCTCGGGACCGAACTCGCGCACCGGCGAGGCCTTGCTCTTCAGAACCGGATCGCCGAACTTGACCACGTGCGCCAGGGCGGCTTCGCGCCGCTCGAGCAGCTCGGCCTCGAGCTCAGACTCGTCGTGCTCCTCTATCTCCGTCTCGGCTTCCTCGGCCACAGATCAATTCTATGGACCGGCACCCCGGAGGCTGACCTCGGGTTTCGTCTCGCCATCCGAGACCAAACACGAAGTCACCGCGGGAGTCGCTACTGCGGGTCTACGTCGACCGAGATCGCGACCTCGCGCAGGGAGCGGTCGGCGGCTAGGCGCTCGACCGTGTCGCGGACCGCGGCGACGGTTCCCTCGCGGTCGGCGGCCTTGAGCAGGAGGCGGCGGCGGTGGCGGTTGCGGACCCGGAACATCGGCGCCGGGCCGAGCAGGTCGGTCTCCTCCGGCAAGGCCGGCAGGAGGGCCTGGGCAAGCTCGGTGGCGGCTTTGTCGAGCCGCGGTTCGGACTCCGCTTTGAGCACGATCCTGGTCAGGTGGGAGAAGGGTGGGTAGCGCAGCGTGCGCCGCCGCTCGACCTCGGCGCCGAGGAAAGTGGTGGCGTCGTGATTAGCGGCGTGGACGATGCTGGGCGCGCTCGGCGCCAGGGTCTGGACGATCACCTCGCCGCCGGCGGCGCCGCGGCCGCTGCGGCCGGCGAGCTGGGCGACCATGGCGAAGGTCCGCTCGGCGGCGCGGAAGTCGGGAAAGCGCAGGGTCGCGTCGGCATCGAGGATCGCGCTCAGCGTGACCTCGGGGAAGTCGTGGCCCTTGGCGACCATCTGAGTGCCGACGAGAACGCCGCTCTCGGCCTCGCCGAAGGCGGCGAGGATGCGGGCGTGGGCGCCGCGGGCGCCGGCGGTATCGGCGTCGAGGCGGAAGACCGGCATCGGCGCCAGCCGCTCGGCGAGCAGCGCCTCGACCTGCTCGGTGCCGACCCCGGCGCGCGAGAGCGTGGTCGAGCCGCAATCGCCGCAGGACCTCGGCAGCCGTTCGGAGTGGGCGCAGTGGTGGCAGACGACGCGGCCGCTGTGGCGGTGGACGATCAGCGAGACATCGCAGTTGGGACAGCTCCAGTGCCGCCCGCAGGAGCGGCAGGTGAGCCAGGGGGAGAAGCCGCGCCGGTTGACCATGACGATCGCCTTCGCCCCGGCCGCGCGCACGCCCTCCAGCGCCGCCCAGGTGTTGGGATGCAGGGCGCCGGAACGGGGGTCGGCCTGACGCATGTCGAGCACCTTCACCGGCGGCATCGGCCGCCCGTCGACGCGGCGCGGCAGCTCCAGCCGCGGCAGCTCCAGCCACGACTCCGGACGCGGCGTCGCCGTGCCGGCGACGAGCACGGCGCCATTCTCGGCAGCGCGGCGGCGGGCGACGGCGCGGGCGTCGTAGCAAGGGTCGCCCTCCTGCTTGTAGGAGGCGTCGTGCTCCTCGTCGATCACGATCAGGCCGAGCTCGCGCAGGGGGGCGAAGACCGCGGAGCGGGGGCCGACGCAGACGCTCGCTTCGCCGCTGCGCAGGCGCCGCCATTCGTCGTAGCGCTCGCCGTCGGGCAGGGCCGAGTGCAGGACGGCGAACCGGTCGCCGAGCCGGGCCCGGAAGCGCGCCACCGCCTGCGGCGCCAGGCCAATCTCGGGGACGAGGACGATCGCTCCCTTGCCCCGCGCCAGCGCCGCCTCGACCGCGGAGAGGTAGACCTCGGTCTTGCCCGAGCCGGTGACGCCGTGCAGGAGCTGCTCGCGCGGGGCGCCGGCTTCGCCGTCGAGCGCGGCAACGATGCTCTGCACCGCCGCCGCCTGCTCGGGCAGCAGATCGGGATTACCGCCGCGAGCGCCGACCTCGGGGTGAGCGGAGCGGCGACGCACCCGCGAGCTGCGGGTCGCGATCAGGCCGCGCTCCTCCAGCCGCCGCAGCACCGCGCGGTCGCAGCCGACCGCGGCCGCCAGCTCCGGCGCCGACATCTCCCCCGCCCGCAGCGCCTCCAGCACCGCGCGCTGCTTGACCCCGAGCCGCTCGCCACCGCTTAGCGCCGCCTCTCCAGCCGCCGCGATCTCGGCCCGCAGCTCCAGCCGCGAGCGCACCCGCTGGCCGCCGGCCCCCGTGCCCGGCGGCAGCACCAGCTGCAGCCCGCGCGAGGGGGTGGAGCAGTACTCGCGTGCAATCCAGAGGCCGAGCCGGACCAGCTCGGCCGGCGCGCCCGCCTCGAGCGCCTCGATCGGCTCGGCGAGCTTCTCCGGTGGCAGCTCGGAGCGCTCGGCAAGCTCGACCACGACCCCGAGCAGGCGCTGGCGGCCGAAGGGAACGCGGACGACGCTGCCGACCTCGAGCCCCTCCATCGCCGCCGGCAACCGATAGTCGAAGGGCCCGCGCAGGGCGCGGGCGGTGGTAAGCGGCTCGACCTTCGCTATCGACACCGGCTCACGGTATGGAGGGACGCGGACGGCGCGGGTATGCTGCGCCGCGATGGCTCTCAACCTCAGTCCGGGAGAGCAGGTGATCTTCCAGGGCCACCCTTCGTGGCGGGCGATCCTCGGCTTCTACCTAAAGGGGATCCTGATCGCAGCGATCGTCGGCGTGCTCTTCAAGCTGTTCGGATCCGGCGGCGCCACCGTCTTCCTGGTCGTCCTCGTAATCGTCGCCGCGACCGTGCTGATCGGCTTCTTCAAGCGAGTCTCGACCACCTACACGATCACCGACCGCCGCCTCAACATCAAACGCGGCATCGTCTCCCGCGAGATCCAAGAGACCAGGCTCGAGCGGGTCCAAAACGTCAACTACCGCCAGGGCATCTACCAGCGCCTGATGCAAATCGGCGACGTCGACTTCGACACAGCAGCAGGCGACGACTACAACTTCATCTTCTTCGGAGTAGCCGACCCCGGCGACGTAGTCCACCGGGTCGACCAGGCAACCGGCGCCAATGCAGCCGGCTCCCACGGCCTCGGCGAAGCCCAACCTCCTCGGTAGCGTGGCTGACGCTGCACACACGAAACGTGCATTTACCCCGATATAGGTGGTAAATGCACGTTTGGTGCCGCTAGGCCCTTCGTTTACCCCAGCGCGAAGCGCTGGGGTGTCAATTCGTCTGGAGGCCGACCGGGCCTCTCCCCCGCTTGCCTTTAAGCAGGAGCTGCTTCTAGGCCCGCAGCACTCTTCAGCTTGTCGGCGCGGTCGGTGCGCTCCCAGGTGAAAGTGTCCTCGTCACGACCGAAGTGGCCGTAGGCGGCCGTCTTGCGGAAGATCGGGCGATGCAGGTCTAGGTAGCCGCGGAAGGCGCCAGGGCGGAGGTCGAACTCCGCTTCGACCAGGCGGGAGATCTCGGGGTCGGGCAGCTTGCCCGTGCCGAAGGTCTCGACCATGAGGGAGATCGGGCGGGCGACGCCGATCGCGTAGGCGACCTGGACCTCG
>DASYIY010000003.1:0-56155 GCA_035997045.1 Solirubrobacterales bacterium
CCGCGCCGAACGCCTGATCCCGGCGCTAACTCGCGCCTTCATCAAGCGCCCCAACGGCAAAGCGATGCGCCGCCTCGCCAAAGAGCTCGCTTGACGGGATCCCGATCAGCTCGCCTTTGAAGCGCTTCTCACCGCCGTAGACGACCCAGGTGGTGTCGATTTCGCCGATGTCGAGGTCGAGTCGCAGCTCGTCGGCGTGCTCCTCGAAGTGCTCCATATGGGTGAGGCCGGAGTCGTACTCGCCGCGCAGCAGCCCCTCGCCGACGACGGGCTTCGAGACCACGTCGATGACATCGTCCCACGGGGAGAGGTCGAGGTAGCCCTTGGTCGCGGGGACGATCCCGATCGAGCGCGGCCGCTCGACCTCGCGCCGGCTGAGCAGGACCAGGTGCTTGGTCGGGTAGATGAAGGTGTCGACGACGAAGACCTCGTTCCAATACTTCTCGGTGACCTCGTGGACCTTGGGGTGGGCGCTGCACTGGACGAGGAAGGTGTTCGGCCGTTCGCGGACCAGCTCCAGCCCGGCGAAGAAATCGGTGATCAGCTCGATCCGATATTCGTCTACGCCCTGGAAGGCGAGGTAGCGTTGCACCGCCCGCTCGTGACATGTTCCCTCGGGTCCGAGCGTGACGACGGTGACCTTGTCTGCCTGGGCTGGAAGCATGGGCAACAGTCAGCGTAGCGAGTGAACAGAAATCCTCAAGCGGTATGGGAGAGACGATGAGACGAGTCGCCAAGGTGCTTTTGGGAACCGCAACCGCCGCGCTGATCGCAGCGGGTCCGTTGGCCCCGTCCGGCGGTGCGACTCCGTTCGCGCAGACCGCGGCCTCGTCGTGCAAGCAGGCGACGAACATCGAGGCGATCGTCGACGACTCCGGCTCGATGGAAATCACCGACGCCAACCGCCTGCGGGTGCAGGCGATGAACCTGCTGATCGACACGCTCGGCAAGTCGACCCAGCTGGGCGCGGTCGAGTTCGGCTCGGGGCTCTTCGAAACGCCGGGCGCCGACACGCTCTTCCCGCCCGAGCCGGTCGGTCCCAACGCGGCGGCGATGCGGATGGCGCTCGACGAAAAGATCCACGCCGACAACGGCGCGACCGACTACAACGCCGCCTTCGCCCAGTCCGACCTCGACAACCCGGGCGCCGACGCGCGGATCTTCCTCACCGATGGCGGCCACGACATCGGCACCTACAACGAAGCGCACCTGACCCACAACGTGCCGACCTACGTGATCGGTTTCGGCGGCATCTCCCTGCCCGAAGATCAGGCGCGGCTGAAAAAGATCGCCGCCGATAGCGGCGGCAGCTACTTCCCGCTGGTCGATTCGAGCCAGCTGCAGTCGGTGATGAACAGCGTCGGCGCCGCGCTGACCTGCCAGACGCCGCCGCGGCTATTCAGCGACGAACTCGCCAAAGGCCAGAGCAAGCTGCACAGCGTCTCGATCGGCGCCGCGACCAAATCGATTCAGATCACGCTCACCTGGGCCAGCCCGCTCGACAAATTCAAGGTCTCGGGCCTGCGCCTGAGCGGTCCCAAAGGCCTGATCGCGGTCGCCTCGCGTCCCCAGAAGCCGGCCAAGCTGAAGGTCACGAGGACGGTCAGCACGACCTTCGCCGTGCTCAAAGTCTCACACCTGCGCAAGGGCAAACTCCACTTCGCGGTGAAGGCGACCACGATCGGTTCCGGCGCTCCCAAAGTCAGCCTGACCACCCAGGTCGGCCAGAGCTCGCACCGCTAGGCGAGGGGAAGGCGCTGCGCCGGCGAGTCTTGCCGGCCGGCGCCACGGCTCCCGCGGCCCAGGGCATGGCGCGCGTTGACGGCGATCGCCCGTGGCAGCGTCGTCGCCATCATTCGCCCGGGCTTGACGCGGCGCGTGCCGAGCTCGTCGAAGGCCGTTGCGACCCTGGGATCGCGCGCCGCGGCGGCAAAGAGCGTCTTTTCGACCCTGCTGATCGGCCGCCCGGTGGCGTAGTCGTTGACGAGGTAGGCGTGTCCGCGTAGTTCCTTGCGGTGGCGTCGCCGGTAACGGTCGAGGCCGCTCTGCAGGGGCTCGGCTCCGTGCAGCGCCGGCGTCACGCTGTCGGACAGCCATTCCGCCGACTGCAGCGCCCAGCCGCAGCCGATGCCGAAGAGTGGGTCGACCGCCAGCGCCGCGTCGCCGGCGAGGGCGAGGCCCGGGGCGACGGGGACCCGGACCCGGTTCGGCATCTCGATCTTGCCGAGCACGTCGCCGACTAGGCGCGAGGCGGCGATCGGCGGCGCCTCGGGGATGCCGGCGACGAAGGCGCTCAGCGCCGCCGCGGGATCGTCGCGGAACTCGGGCAGGCGGTCCTTGGTCGGCATCGCCGCGTAGAAGACCAGCCCGCCGTCGGTTGGGAAGGCCGCGGCCCAGTGCGGGTCGAGCATCCAGATCGTGCTGGCGTGGTCAGGGGCGGGAGCCGGGCCCTCGAAGTAGGCGCCGTAGGCGAAGCGGCCGTGAGGGAGGACCTTCTCGCTGACCCCGGCGAGCTCGGCGATCCGCGAGTCCCGCCCGTCGGCGCCGACGACGAGCTTCGCGCGCAGCTCCGTCTCCTCACCGTCGCGGTCGCGGACGGCGAGCCCGCGGACGACCCCTCCGTCGCGCAGCAGGCCGTGCGCCCCCTGGCCGAGCATCAGCTCGACGCCCGGCGTCGAGGCCGCGGCTTCGCGCAGCATCGGGTCGAGCAGCTCGCGCCGCAGGTTGACGGCGCGGCCGGCGTGCTCGCGCGGCGCTTCGATCCAGCCCCACGGTGTCCAGGCCCGCATGCTCGTGCGCAGCCCGCCGGCCGCCATGATCGGGTCGAGCAGGTCGAGGCGTTCGAGCGCCGGAATCCCCGAGGCCTGGATGAAGTGCGAGCAGACGCGCTTGAAGGCACCCGGGTCGGGCTTCTTCTCGACCAGGGCGACGCTGAACCCGGCGCGGCCGAGCAGGATCGCGGTTGCGCAGCCGGCGAGGCTGGCGCCGGCGATCGCAACGTCGTAGTCCGGTGGGTTGGCGATGCTGCCATTGCTGGGCTTGCTCTCGGCCATTGCGGCCTCCCGGGGGTTATGCTGGTTAACCATTCGTCTCGCACTATACGCCTCGAACTATGAAATTCAAGCCGATCCGCCTCACCGCCACCTCCTACGCCCTCCTTGCCCTGCTCGAACAGCTCGGTGAGTCGACGCCCTACGAGATCAAGCAGGCGATGGAGAAGTCGACCGATAACTTCTGGCCCGTTCCCCACACCACCGCTTACGAGGAGCCCGCCCGGCTCGCGGCGGGCGGCTATCTGACCGTGAGCCAGGAGGAGGGGGGCAGGCGCCGCAAGACCTACTCACTGACCGGCGAGGGCCGGGCGGCACTGACGGCCTGGGCGGAGGAGGCAACCGTCGCGCCGCCGCAGATCCGCGACGAGCTGCTGCTGAAACTCTTCGCCGGGGCCGATCCGGGGCCGCTGCTGAAGGCCCGCGTGGCTTGGCACGAGGCGAAAATAGCCGAGCTGCAGGGCTACCTCGACGAAGTTCGCGGCAAGGATGAATGGCGCCCCTCCGAGTTGGTCCTGACCGCCGGCATCGGCTACCACCGCAAGATGCTGGAGCTGATGGAGCGCGCCGAACCGGAGCCCTGATCGGCGCGCTTCCCGCGGCTGCTCAGAGGCCGCTGGGATGGCGGGCGACGAAGCCGGGCGGTTCGGCCCTGGCCATGTGCCAGCGTGGGCCCGAGACGCCGGGCAGGTCGTCGCGGGTGTCGAAGCGCAGGCCGGCGATCACCATGTAGACGTGCTCGGCGTTGGCATAGATGGTGATCCAGCGGCCGCTTCCGCCTTCGCCCCAGCTCGCCAACTGGCCGGAGACCATCGTCTGGTCGAGCAGGCCGATCGCGTGTAGGACGTAGCCGACCGCCCCGGAGCAGTCGTAGCCGCGCGAGTTCCAGGCGAGGTGACCGCCGCCCCAGACGTAGGGCCTGTTGTCGATCCGATTGGCCGCGGCGATCGCTTCCCGCACCGCCGCCGGCGCGTTGGCCGGCGCCACCGCCCGCCCTTCGATCAGTTCGGCGCCGCAGTTGGCGCTGGTCCGCGTCGCCCCCGATTCGGCCGGGACGCAGCCGCTGCCCCACGGCACCGCTTGCTGGGCCGCCATCGCCGGCGCGCAGAAGGCGCAGGCCAGGCCGGCAAAGAAGACCGCGAGGCCGCCCGTAAACCACTGTCTCGAGGAGCGGGAGATTTGAAAAGGCTACGCCTAGATCGCTTCGGGACGCACCGCGAGCACGACCATGTCGTCGCGCAGGGGCCCGTGGCTGCGCGAGATCGCGTCCTGGCGCAGGCACTCGGTCATCGTCGACAGCTCGAGATCGGCGCAGGAGAGGACCATCGAGCTGAAGGTCTCACCGCCGACGTGGGTCTCGGCCGGACCGGCCTCGAACCAGCCGTCGGTGGCGAGGACGAGGGTCTCCCCGGGGAGGAGATCGCCCTCGTGGTGACCCAGCGGCGAGTCGGCCCAGGCGCCGAGGACCGAGCCACCGCCCAGCTGCGTCGGGCCGTTCGCCCTGACGTGGATCGCCGGTGGATGGCCGGCGGTGGCGAGGCTGAAGTGCCAGCGCTCGCCGTCGCGGCGCAGCCGCACAAGTACGGCGGTGGCGAAGTCGTTGAGGCTGCGTCCCTCGAGCAGCATCTCGTTCAGCTGCCCGAGCAGCTCCCGCGGCTCGTCGATCTGGCGGGCCAGGCCCCGCATCGAGTGGCGCAGGGCCACCGCCACTCCGGCCGCGGCGCTGCCCTTGCCGGCAACGTCGCCGATCATGATCCAGCAACCGTCCTCGGTGGGCAGGATGTCGTAGAGATCGCCGCCGATCTCGATCCCCTCGCCGTAGGGGTCGAAGACGACCGAGACGTCGAGGCCCGGCACGTAGGGCGGCTCGGGCGGGCGCAGGCCGCGCTGCAGGTTCTGCGCGATCCGGTCGCGTTCCTCATAGAGGCGGGCGTTATCGAGGGCGAGCGCCGCCCGGTCGGCCAGCTCGCCGAGCAGCTGCAGGTCCTCGTCGTCGTAGCGCAGCTCGGTGCTGGCGTGGAGGAAGGAGAGGGTGCCGAGCGTCGACCCCCGCGCGACCAGCGGCGCAACCGCCGCCGAGCGGTAGCTGGCTTCCTCGATCAACTGGCGGTGCTCCTCGTTTTGGACGACGGTCTGCATCACGCCAGGGGCGGTGAGGTCATTCCAGACCATCGGCCGGCCGCTGCGCAGCACCTGCGCGACCGGGTGCTCGCCGCGTGGGTCGAGCGGCGCCCGGCGGCGGATCTCCTCGAGAACCGGCGCGGCGGCCGGGTTCGCGGCGCCGACGATGCTGTCGCCGACCCAGCCGTCGCGGCGGACGAGGTCGATCACGCAGAGCTCGGCCAGGTTGGGCACCGCCGTCTCGACGATCGTCCGCGCGGTTCGGCCGAAGTCGAGCGAGGCATCGAGCCCGCGCGTCGCCTCGACCAGGAACTCGAGCGCCTGGCGGTGGCGCTCCTCGGCGCTCTCGCTACCGGTCGCCGCACCGTCTATTCCCGGCAAATTCACCTACCCAAGCTACCTCAGGGGTTGACGGGCTGAACGCGCCCGGTGCGGCCGCGAACCCTTCTAGTTCCAAAATAGAACCGGTATCGGCTTTATTGCTCTCGACTTAGTAGAAACTGAGCACGGATGGCCGCGAAAGAGACGCCCAAAGGTGGCCATGCGCTGGTCGAGCTCTCAAACGCGATGGTCGCGCTGCACCGTGAGCATTTCGGCCGCGGTCCCGGAGCGGCGAAGAGCTTCGTCAGCGATGAAATGGTGATCAGCCTGCTCAGCGATATCTACACGGCGGTCGAGCGCACCCTGATCAAAGCCGGCCAGGCAGAGCACGTGCGGCACACACGCGCTCTGCACCAGGAAGCGCTGAAGGATGAGTACAAGGCCAGCGTCGAACGGATCATGGGCCGGCCGGTCACCGCTTTCCTCAGCGTCGTCCACGTCGATCCCGACGTCGCGATCGAGATGTTCCTGCTCGGCGCGCGGGCCGAGGGCTAGGGCCCCTCGAAGATGAAGAACTCGAGCGCCAGGTTGGCTTCGACGTCGACCTGACTGAGGAAGACGCGTACTTTGCGTCCGGTTATTCGCTCGACCACCTCGACGAACTCCTCCTTGACGGCGTCCTGGAACTTCTTGCGCGTTTCGCTGACGTGGTCCCCCGAGCCGGCCTCGATCAGGGTCCGCTCGGCGGTGGTGAAGACCTCCTCGAGGATGCAGACGGCGTAGTCACCGTGCAGGTAGCTGCGTGCCTTCGTCGGACCACGTCCGTAGAGGCGCGCATGCAACTGAACGATCTCGCGCGAGAGTTGGGATACAAGTGCCCCGCGGGCAGGGCTCTCCGGTAAGTCAGGACGATCCAAGGCTACGGCTCCTCTAGGTGTTCTTACGCGAGGGGTACGCAAACCTCTGCGCCCGCTTACCGCTGCGGAGCCGTTTGCCCTGGCTTCGATCTGATCGCACCCTGCGCGACGGCCTGCTGACCCCCACACCTGGCTGGTGCTCGGCGCCGCCAGGGCACTCGAGCGGAAAAAGCATACCGTGGCAACGTGCAGCGCCGCGACCGGAGGAACAACCGCCGCCAGGCAGGAATGGCGTTGCTCGCTCTGGGTGCGCTGGGCGTCGTCTTCGGCGACATCGGCACCAGTCCGCTCTACGCGCTGCAGACCGTCTTCTCGGCCGATCACCAGGCGGTGAAGCCGACCGAAGGAGATGTCTACGGGGTGATCTCGCTCGTCTTCTGGTCGGTCACGCTGATCGTCTCGATCGAGTTCGTGCTCCTGATCATGCGCGCCGACAACGACGGCGAGGGCGGCATCCTGGCCCTGATCGCACTGGTCGAGACGGTGAAGCTGCGCGGCAAGCGGCTGAAGCCGGTGTTGATCGCGCTCGGCATGTTCGGGGTGGCGCTGTTCTACGGCGACGGGATGATCACGCCGGCGATCTCGGTGCTCTCGGCGGTCGAGGGGGTGAAGGTCGCGGTGCCGAGCCTGGGTTCGCTGGTGGTGCCGATCACGATCGCCGTCCTAGTCGTGTTGTTCGCGATCCAGCGCTTCGGCACCCACGCGATCGGGCGCCTCTTCGGGCCGGTGATGGTGGTCTGGTTCGCGGTGATTGCCGCCGCGGGCCTGGGGCGGGTCGTCGCCCACCCGGCGATCGTCAAAGCGCTCTCGCCGAGCTACGGGCTCGAGTTCTTCGGCGCCCATTTCGGCATCGCCTTCATCGCGCTCGGCGCGATCGTCCTCACCCTGACCGGCGCCGAGGCGCTCTACGCCGACATGGGCCACTTCGGCCGGGCGCCGATCAGCCGCGCCTGGTTTTTCGTCGTCTTCCCGGCGCTGACCCTCAACTACATGGGCCAGGGCTCGCTGATCCTCGGCGACCCGAGCGCGATCGACAACCCGTTCTTCCTGCTGATCCCGCACTGGGGCCGGATCCCGATGGTCGTGCTGGCGACGGTGGCGACCGTGATCGCCTCGCAGGCGGTGATCTCCGGCGCCTTCTCGGTCACCCGCCAGGCGGTCCAGCTCGGCTTCCTGCCGCGGCTGACGATTCGCCACACCTCGGCCAAGGAGATCGGCCAGGTCTACGCGCCGGCGATCAACTGGGCGCTGCTCGTCGCCGTGATCGCCCTGGTCGTCGGCTTCGGCTCCTCGACCCGGCTCGCCTCGGCCTACGGGATCGCGGTCACCGGCACGATCACCGTCGACACCCTGCTCTTCCTGGTCGTCGCGCGCACGCTCTGGCGCAAGCCGACCTGGATGGTGGCGCTCGGCGCGCTCGTCTTCTTCACCGTCGACTTCGCCTTCCTCGGCGCCAACCTGACCAAGGCCGCGCACGGCGGCTGGTTCCCGCTCTCGATCGGGCTCGCCGTCTTCGCCCTGCTCAGCACCTGGAAGCGGGGCAGCGAGAGGGTCCGCGCCGCGCGGATCGAGGAGGAGGGGAGCCTGCGCTCGTTTGTCGAGGAGCTGCGGGCGATGGACCCGCCACCGGCCCGCGTCCCCGGTGCCGCCGTCTATCTCAATGCCCGCCGCGAAACGACCCCACTGGCACTGCGGGCAAGCGTCGAGCACACCCACGCCGTGCACGAAGCGGTGGTGATCATCTCGCTGGAGACGACCAGGGCGCCCTACGTGCCGGAGTCCGAACGCCTCGTCATCGACAACCTCGGCTACGACGACGACGGCATCAGCCACCTCACCGCTCGCTTCGGCTTTCAGGACACGCTCGACGTGCCGCGCACGCTGAGCCTGGCCTGCGAGGCGGGGCTGGAGGCGGAGGTGGATGTAGAGAGCGCCGTCTACTTCCTCTCCCAGGTCTCGATCCTGCCCACCCGCCGGCCCGGCATGCGCGCCTGGCGCAAGCGCCTCTTCGTGGCGATGTCGCGCAACGCCGCCAGCCCGGTCGAGTACTTCCACCTGCCCGGCGATCGCACGGTGACGATCGGCTCCCAGATCGAGCTTTAGTTCTCCTGCGCTTCGGCAAAGGCGCACTCTGGGCACATCCACGTCTTGTTCCGTCGGCACGGGCGATCCAGGATCGACTGTCATGCCGCGCATCAGCAGCTTCTATGGGATCACGATCTGGATGTACTACGACGAGAGCAATCACCTCGGGCGCCCGCATTTTCATGCTCGCTACGGGGAGGAAGAGGCCTCCATCGACATCCAGAGTGGTGCATTGATCGCCGGTGCACTGCCGCCCCGCGCGTGGCGGCTGGTGTCAGAGTGGGCGCGGGAGCATCAGTTTGAGCTGCTCCAAAACTGGGAGCGCGCTCGCAGTCACCAGCCTCTGGCGTCGATTGAGCCGCTGCGATAGGCGGCTACCATTTGCGCATGCGCAGTACTCCACTTTTGATTGATGCCATCGTGGCGGATGCATACATCGTTCGGGTGCGCTTTGATGATGGTCTCAGTGCCGACGTAGACCTCTCTTATTTGCTCGAGTACGGAGGGGTCTTCGAACCCTTGGAGGACATTGGGTACTTTCGTCAGCTGCGAGCTGACCGGGAGGCCGGCACGATCGTCTGGCCGAACAACGCCGACATCGCACCCGAGACTCTTTACGCGCACGCGCAGCAGTGCGCCGTCAGGACTTGACGGCGTCGGTGAAGACGTAGAGGCGCTTCCAGGCGCCGCGCACCTGCTGCATTTCGACCTGCTTGACGATGCCGATCTTGGCCAGCGTGGTCATGTGGTAGGAGATCGCCGAGGTGCTCTGTTTACGCTCGAAGACGTCCTCGAGTTCGGAGGCCGAGAGCGGCTGGTCGATGACCCGCATCGCTTCGATGATCCAAAGCCTGGTCGGGTGGATCGAGCGGGAGAGGAGGGCGCCCCAGTCCAGCGGATCGCCCCCGTCGTGGCCGTTTTGCTCGGGGCCACTCGTCTGGGGGCGTGGTGGCTTTGTTGAGGTGCGTTCGCTCATTGGACCTTGAGTACTGAACGGTTTCAGTTTGGAACGCGAGGTTCTACCCCACTATTTGAGGACGATTTCGCGAATGGTCACGATTCCATTTCAAGCGGCGCGTAACCGCTTTCCGGCCGGCCCGGCCGGCTGCGCTCGAAACTGAGCAGGGAGACGATCGTGGTCGTTCCTGCCTCTCCCGATTGAGCCAGGCGATTCGCGTTTTTCGCCTTGATCTCCTGGAGCCGTTCGTAGGACCTGACTCGCTCCGCCAGGACTTCTTTGCGCCCTTCTTCGTCGAGCGGCAAGCAGTCCCAAATCATGCATATGTCGTCGTCGGTCTCCAGCTTTCCGGCCTGCAACGAGGCCAGGGTCTCGGCCATGATTGCCTGGACGATCAGGCCGATCACCTCGCGCCGGGCCTCGTGCGGCATCTCGCGGTACTCCTCGTCGCTGATCATCGGCATCGTCACGGCCCTGTAGAAATGCTCGGTCGCACCGCGGACCTGTTTGGTCCCCACCGACTCGATGCAGCCGGAGTCGTAGAGCTCCTTGACGTGCCGGGCGACCGTGCTCACGTTCTTGCGCAGGATGCCGGCGATTTCGTTTGGGCTGTGCCTGCCCTCGGCAAGGATCGCCAGCGCGTCGACTCTGATCCGATGCCCCACCGCGTAGGCCAGAGCATCCTCCAGGCCTCGCTTTCTCTCTGCTGGGGGCCTGCGCTCGGCTAGCTCGGATTTCACCATCAATCCTCCAGTCAGTCGCTTCTGGCTACTCAAGGGTGGCAGAGCATAGGCATTCTGCCTTCCGCCCGGTATTGCGCCGGGTTGAAGATGGGAAGGGAGGTGATTTCAGGGAATGACGATCAAGGAAGCGCCCCAGGTCATCCCTAGCGTGCAGATCCTCAAGCACCGCTAGGAGTAGGTATGGGGCCGGTCCTGGCCCGTCCAATATGGGTCGGGATCGGCCAAGGCTCCAGTCCTGACGTCGCCCGGATGTCGAGAATGGATTGGCGGCTCCGACTTACCCCTGAACGCGTCAATCTGGACGCAACGAGCAAAGGAGATCGAGATGAAGTTCATGCTGCTGCAGGCCTACGGGGGCGTCAAGGCTGAGGTCGAGCCGATGAGCAAGTGGACGCCGGAGGAGATCGAGGCCCACATCGCCTACCAGCGCGAGCTCAACGACGAGCTGAGCGAGCGCGGCGAGCTGGTCGATGCGCAGGCGCTGACGGCGCCGGAGATGGCCAAGTTCGTCGTCCACGGCGGGGCCGGCGCGCCGGTCGTCACCGACGGTCCCTTCCCGGAGTCCAAGGAGCTTCTCGCCGGTTATCGGATCGTCGACGTCGAGTCGCCCGAGCGGGCGATCGAGATCGCGGCGAAGGGTTCGGCGGCGCCCGGCCCGGGCGGCGTTCCGATCGAGCAGGAGATCGAGGTGCGCGAGGTGATGAGCGCCCCCGGACTCAAGGGGTGAGCCGCTCGCCGGAGATCGAGGGCCTGCTGCGCGAAGCCGCGCCGCGGGCCCTCGCTGCGGTCTTGCGCCGCTTCGGTGATTTCGCCGACTCCGAGGACGCGGTGCAGGAGGCGCTGATCGAAGCGGCCGAGCAGTGGCCGCCGCGGGCGATCGCCGCGGCGATGGTCGATGGCCCCGATGCCGGCCTCGAGTTGCTGGCGCCTCTGGGGGACTCGCTTGCCGGCCACCACCGCCTCCACGCCACGCGAGCGCACCTGCTCGAGATCGCCGGTGAGGCGGAGGCGGCGATCGGCGAGTACGAGGCCGCCGCAAACCGCACTGCCAGCCTCCCTGAGCAGCATTACCTGCTGACCCGAGCCGCCCGGCTCGGGGGGCCCAAGAAAGAAATTTCGTGAGCCTGTCGATTTAGCGAGTGCCCGTTCGTCGTAGGGGTAGAGAGTCAACCAACCAGTAAGGAGAGCACCCATGGGCAAGATCGTCGTAACCGAGTTCGTATCCCTCGATGGCGTGATCGAGGCGCCGGGCGGCGGCGAGGACTACAAGCACGCCGGCTGGACCTTCGAGATCGACCGCGGCGAGGAGGGCGACAAGTTCAAGCTTGACGAGCTCGCCGAGGCCGAGGCGCAGCTGCTCGGCCGGGTCACCTACGAGGGCTTCGCCGCCGCCTGGCCGGAAATGGAAGACAGCGCCGGCTTCGCCGAAAAGATGAACTCGATGCCGAAGTACGTCGTCTCCTCGACCCTGCAGGAGGCAGGCTGGAACAACTCGACGATCCTGAGCGGCGAGCTCGCCGACGAGGTGGCGAAACTGCACCGCGAGATCGACGGCACGATCCTAGTCGCCGGCAGCGCCCAGCTGGTACAGGGCCTGCTCGAGCACGACCTCGTCGACGAGCTGCGGCTGATGGTCTTCCCGGTCGTCCTCGGCGAGGGCAAGCGACTCTTCGGCGACGTTACTGCGAAGAAGCCACTCAACCTCGTCGACACGAAAACCGTCGGCGCCGGTATCGCGCTGCTCACCTACGAGCCCGCCTCCGTCGCCTGAAGGTCCGGCGCTACGCCTGACCGGGCCGGGATCGGAGGGTCCATGGCCCTGGTCAGGAAGATGCTGTAGCCGGCGCTTGACTTGACCTCCGATAGGGTCGTGACGAGTGCAGCAGACGACGCCCAATCTCGCTCGTCTCGCTTGGGTCTGTGCGACAGCGCTGGCGGTCTTCGCGGTCTGGCTGGTGACGCCGGCCCAGACCAACGTCGGCGTCGGCTTCTTCTACGCGATTCCGATCGGGATCGCTGCCTGGTGGGGCGGCCGGCGAGCCGCTGCAGTCGCGGTGGTGGGTTGCGCTGTCCTCTACGTGATCGGTTCCGCGATCCAGCCGGTTCCGCACTTCGCCGCGACGCTGACGGTTCGCCTGCTCGCCTTCGTCTCGGTCGCCGTTCTGGTCTCGCTGCTGAAGGAGAAAATGACCGCGCTCGAGCACTCGGTCGAGGAACTGGAGGCGATCCGGGCGGCGCTGACCCCATCGGCCCTTCCCCAGCTTCCCGACGTCGATGCCGCCGCGGCCTTCGTCCCCTCCGAGCACGGGGTTTCCGGCGACTTCTACCTGCTCACCAACGGCCCCGACAGCTCGGCCGTGGCGATCGTCGGCGACGTCGTCGGTCACGGCCCCGAGGCCGCCAGGCTGGCGACCTTCATCCGCGCCCGTTTTGCTGCCTTCGCCGCCAACACCAGCGACCCCGCCGAGCTGCTGATGCTCGCCAACGATGCGCTCGTCGACCGGCCGCGCCACGAGCGGGAGCTGGTCAGCGCCGTCTGCCTGCGGTTCCGGGCAAAGGAGGCGCAGCTTTCCTGGGCGGTCGCCGGACACCCCCTGCCGCTGCGACTACCCGGGCTGAAGGAGTTCCCCCCGGAAGGTTCGACCTTCCTCCTCGGGGCGGATGCCGGCCTGGCGCTCAGCAACCACGAGACCTCGCTGCCGGCGGGAGACGGAGTCGTCGTCTACACCGATGGCGCCACCGACGTCCGCCGCGATGGCGCGATGCTCGGCTTCGAGGGCCTTTCGCGCTTGCTCGCGCCGCTGGCCAAGCTGCCGGCGGCGACGATGGTCAGCCAGGTTGAGAAAGCGATCCTCGAGTGGGCTGAGGGGCCGATCCGGGACGATCTCTGCGTGCTTGTGCTGAAGCCGCGGTGAGCGGCAGGCTGCGGGGTTTCAGATCGGACCTTTCCGGGAAGTCCGAGGATTCAAAGGCCTTGAAGGCCAGCGGTGCGGAGATCCGGTCGCGGATCTGGCATCGGGGGCAGTTCTCCAAGGTGGCCGCGCGTATGGCGTTGTAGCGGCTACCGCACCTCTCGCAACTGAACATCGTCTGCGCTCCTCGATTAGACAACCCGGATGGAAGCTCATTACCCAAGTTGACGCAACGGCTAAACCTGTCGATGTAAGTCCTCTCATGCGCCGCGGCAAAGGTCAAGATCAATCGTCGGAATGGCCATGAAACGGCCGGGTTTTCGGCACGCCGCGCTGATCTACGCCGACGCTGACGATTTCCTCGCCGGCACGGTGCCGTTCCTGCGCGAGGCGCTCGAGGCCGGCGAACCGGCGCTGGTGGCGGTGAGCGCGGCCAACACGGCGTTGCTCGAAGGCGAGCTCGGCGCCGAGGGGTCCGCCATTCGCTTCGCCGCGATGGAAGAGCTGGGCCGCAACCCCGCGCGGATCATTCCCTTCTGGCGCGAGTTCGTCGAGGAGAGCGGGGGCCTGCCGGTCCGCGGCATCGGCGAACCGGTCTGGCCGGGTCGCGGCGCGGCGGAGATCGACGAGTGCGAGCGCCATGAGTCGCTGCTCAACGTCGCCTTCTCCCCACCTCCGGCATGGTCTCTGCTCTGTCCCTATGACGGCGGCGCCCTCGGCGACGAAGTGCTGGAGAAGGTCACCCACTCCCATCGCTGCGTCAGCAGCGATGGAACGGTCGCCCAGGGCAGCGAATACCTCAGCAGGGATTGCTTCGCCGGCGAGCTCGCGGGGAGACCCTCCGACGCGGAGATTTTCGAGTTCGATCGCCGCGGACTCGCTGAGGTGAGGCGGCGGGTCGAGCACGCGGCGTCGCGAGCCGGCCTTCCGACTCCCGACGCCGCCGACCTCGTCATTGCGGCCAGCGAGCTGGCCGCTAACAGCGTCGCCCACGGCGGTGGCAGCGGCACCCTGCGTACGTGGCAGGACGCCGACCGGCTCCTGGTGGAAGTCGAGGACGCCGGCTCGATCGAGGAGCCGCTGACCGGTCGGCTGCGACCGCGGCCGACCCAGCCGGGCGGACGTGGGCTCTGGCTCGCCAACCAGCTCTGCGACCTGGTCCAGATCCGTTCTCGTCCCGGCCGCACGACGGTTCGCCTGCACGCGTCACGGCGATAAACGCGCTGCAGAGGAGGCTGTTTTCCGGCCCTGCCGGCTTGTGTGGCGGGTTTCCCGGACCGCAGCGGGGGTACCACAGGTTCGGCAAGAGATCCGAACGAAAGGACCGAACGATGGGCATTCTGGACAAGATCACCGGCAGGGCGAAGCAAACGGCGGGTGACCTCGCCGACGACGCCTCGCTGCGCCGCCAAGGCAAACGCGAGGAGGAGAAGGGCGAGAAGAAGGAGCAGCTGGACCACGCCCAGGACAAGGTCGAGGACAAGGCCGCTGAGGTTGCGGACCTCGAACGCAAGACCTGAGATCGAGTCGCCCGGAGCCGGCAGGGCTCCGGGCTCGGCTCGCTAGGGAGCCGAGTTGTCTTCTCCCGGCCAGACGCCGGTGGTCGAGGCAAAGCCGATCCGGGTGCCGCGGTCGACCATGCCCTTGACCAGGCGGAAGGTCGCCCCCTCGAGCGCCAGTGCGGCAATCAGCTTCGGGTAGGAGACCACGCGATCCTCGACCTCGGGCGCGTCCTCTTCGTCGAACGCTGCCCAGATCCGCTCGAAGCCCTTCTGCGCAGCGAAGCCGGCGGCGAGGCCGGCGAGAATTCCGATCGGGGCAAAGACCGCCTTCACGCGGCTGGGCTACCCGCCGCCGCGGCGGTGCAAACTGAGTGCAGGCCTAGCGAAGACCAAAGCGCCCTACTCGATCAGGGCCAGAACCTCGCGCTCGATCCGTGCTCGCCGCTTCGCGTCGACCCCTTTTGACTTTTTTGTGCGGGGGAGACGGATCGTCGCGCCGTCGCGGAAGCGGTCGATCAGCTTGGGGTCGATGTAGGAGCTGCGGGCGACCGCCGGCGTATTGCCGAGCCGCTCGGCGACCCGCTTGACCGCCGCCCGAATCGATCGTTCGGCCCCGCCTCGGGACGTGGGTGGGCCCTCGCCGGCAAGCTCTACCGCGGCCAGGACGGTGCCGTGCCAGGTACGGAAATCCTTGGCCGAGAAGTCCTCGCCGATCTTCTCTCGCAGGTAGGCATTGACATCCTCGGAGCGGACGTCGCGCCAGCTGCCATCCTCGCGAAAGACCAGCAGGTCCTCGGGTCCGCTCCGCCGTCGCCGCATCGCTTCGATCGCCCGCTGGATCTCGGGGTCGCGGATCGATTGCACGCGGCGCTGGCCGCTCTTGGCGGGGAAGTCGAAGACGACCTCGCGATCGCCGATCGAGACGTGCTCGCGCAGGACCGTTGCCACGCCGAAGCTTTCGTTGGCCTCGGCGTACTCCTCGCCGCCGATCCGGAAGAAACCGAGGTCGAGCAGGCGCACGGCGCAGGCCAGCGCCCGCTCGCGGGGCATGCTTTCGCGGCCGAGGTCCCTTTTCACCGCACGGCGCAGTCGCGGCAGGGACTCGGCGAATTCGCGCATCGACTCGAACTTGCGCGCCGCGGCTTTCAGCTGCCAGCGCTCGTGGTAGAGGTACTGCTTGCGCCCGGCCGCGTCGAATCCAGTCGCCTGGATGTGACCGAGCGGGTCGGGGCAGATCCAGACTTCTCGCCAGGCCGGCGGGATCGCCAGTCCACGGATCCGCTTCAGCGTCTCCTCGTCCTCGATCCGCTCTCCGCCCCCGCCTTGGTAAGTGAAGCCGCGTCCCCGACCGCGGCGCTGAAACCCATTGCCGGAGCAGTCGGAGCGCTTCAGCCGCCCCGACGTCTTGCTAGCCACCCGGCGCTGGACTAGGCCCTGACGAGAAAGGCGATTGCAGCTGGTCTGACACGAGTCTCCTCAGTACCCGGCGAGGGAAGGCCGAAACGGCGAATGCGCCCGCCGCCGATCGCCCACCTCGAGTGGGGCACGCTGGACCCGCCCGCGGCGGCTGCTAGAAGGCATGCCGTGGAGGCCCACCGGTCATACGAGCGCTTCGAGCAGGGACATCACGTGGCGACGGGCGGGGACGGCCAGCCGGGCCCGCACCACGGACGCAACGCGGCGATGGTCGTCGCGGTGATGGCGGCCTTCCTGGCGATCGCGACGTTCCTCTCCAATGAGGCGGTGAAGGAGGTGGTCACCGGCGAGACCCGCCGCGCCGATGCCGCCGCCCGGCTGGAGAGCAACCGGGTCAAGATCGACGTCGCCGAAGGCAACTCGGTGCTGTTGCGGGTGCTGGGCGAAGGCGGCGAGAAGAGCCGTGCCGCCGTCGAGGCGGGCGAGCACGAGGCCCGCGTGGCCGACGAGCTGGCGCCGGCGGATGCGCACCTCGCCGCCGAGATCGACGCCCACGAACACGAAGTCGACCATGCCAATACGCAGCACATCGATTACGAGCTGGCGGAGGTCGGCCTGCAGGTGGGGATCGTGCTCGCTTCGGTCTCGATCATCGCCCGCCGACGCTGGCTGCTCGGTGCGGCCGGCGCCGTCGCGACCGCCGGCGTTGCGTTGCTTCTGGTCGGTCTGCTCATATAAGACCGTGAGCAGGGAGAGCAAACCGATTAACTGGCGCGGCTGGGCCGTCGGCATCCTGGTCGGGCTCGTCGTCATTGTCGCCCTGCAGAATTCCCAGCAGGTCAGGGTCGACGTCCTCTTCGTCACCGTCGACGCGCCGCTGATCGTCACCTTGCTGGCGGCGGTGGCGATCGGCGCCCTGATCGGTTACGTGGCGCCGCTGATCCGGCGTCACCGCCGCGACGAGCGCCACCAGAACCAGGCCTGAACCCTGCCGCGGGGGCCCCGTCCGAACCGCTTGAGCGAATCAACCCAAATGGACAAGAGCGGGTGTAAACCCGCTCCGCTCCGAATGTCTTCGGGTGGCAGGGCGCGGGCCGGCTGCTCCCGAAGTGGGTCGCATGCAAAACAAACCCCGCCGCACGTACGCCAACGTCGTCTCGACCCTCGCCCTCTGCCTCGCCCTCAGTGGCGGCGTTGCCTACGCGGCGACCAAGGTGAACTCCAAGGACCTCGCCAAGGGCGCGGTTCACACCCCCAACGTCTACAAGCGGGCGATCACCAGCGGCAAGCTTGCGGTCGGCGCGGTCCGCAGCAACCAGGTTGTCGACGGAGCGATCGGCTCGAAGCAGCTGGCCGATAGTGCCGTCGGCATAAAGCAGGTCGCCAATGCGGCGATCGGCTCGAAGCAGATCGGCGCGGGCGCCGTCGCTCCTTCCAACCTCGAATTCCCGGTCTTCTACGCGGCCAGCCCCAAAGGTGGCTCGGCTCCGGTCACCGCCGGCCCGGACCCTTACCCGCTGAGCGGCGGCGATACGTGGACCCAGAACCCCGGCCAGATCGAGGTCGTCTTCGGCGCCGTCACCGCGACGATCGCCTACGACGGTTCGGGCCCGGGCTCCTGCCAGGTCTTCCTTGAAGTCCTCCTCAACGGCCAGCAGGTCGGCGGCGGCGGGCTCTCGACCGGCTCGACCTCGCTCGAACAGGTCGAACAGAGCGTCGGCGCCCAGCCCCAAATCGACCCGCTCGTCCCGACCACGAACCACCTAACGATGCGGGCCGGATCCAACGGCGCCTGCACGCCGGACTCGACGATCGACTCGGCCCGTTTCCGCGTGCTCGATTTCGGCTGAGCCGAAGAAGCCGAGGGGTCAGCTGGGCTCCTCGGCAAATGCCCGGCGAGTCGCGTCGAGGCGCAGTCGCTCGACGGTCGCGCGCTGCGACTCGGCTCGCTCGACCAGGGCGGGCAGGCCGAACCGCGCAAGCCTGGCACTCTGGGTCTCCTGCAGCGCTTGCCAGAGCTGGATCTTGCCGGTGATCCCGATGTGGAGCAGCTCCAGCTCGAGCATGCGACTGAGCGGCGAGTAGCCAGTGAGACGCCCGTTCAGCTTCAGCCGACCGAGCTTCTCGGCCGCCCAGGCCCCGGTGACCTTGAAGCTGTTGCGCCTGACCCCGAGCGTCTCCATCACCTGCTCGAGGGTTGCCCTGTCGGTCTCGATTTCGGCGCAGACTTCGCTCAGCGCTTCACCGAGGCTCGTGCCGGAGTTGCTCGCCCGAGCCCTGCGGGCAAGCTCGACTCCGCCTGTCGCTCCGGCGAGGTGATCGTTCAGGTAGATGGCCAGGAGCCGACGCTCGATCACTGGGTCGGACTCAGCTTGTCGCCGGACCCGTGTCCGTACCGACTGTGACTGCCTTGCGGGCGAGTGCCTGCTTGATCGATTTCATGGACACCGACTACCCCGGAGGGACTTCGCTACACCCTGGTCGGCCGAGGATCGCGCCGTACTACGCTTCTGCGATGGGCAAGGTCATCTACACCGCCGAGGCGCAGGTCACCGGTGGCAGGGTGGACGGCCACGGTCGCACTTCCGACGGCGCCCTCGAGGTCGATCTCCGCACCCCGACCGAGATGGGCGGAGACGGCGGCGGCACCAACCCCGAGCAGCTCTTCGCGGTCGGTTACGCCGCCTGCTTCGAGAGCGCGCTCGCCGCGGTCGCCCGTCGTCAGAAGCTTGAGACGGGCGATGTCGCGATCGACTCCAAGGCGATGCTGGTTACCGGTCCCGAGCGCAGCTTCACGATCGCGGCCGAGCTGGCGGTGACGCTGCCCTTGGTGGAGCCGGAGGTGGCGGTCGAGCTGGTCGAAGCGGCGCACAAGGTCTGTCCCTACTCGAACGCGACTCGCGGCAACATCGATGTGACGATAACCGCCAACGGCACCCGCGTCGGCGTTTCCTGAGTCTCGCCATCCGCCGCGGGTCCCGGGGGTCCCTAGTTAAAAGTGGGTATGCCGCGGGTAGCAAGGAGCGGCATGTTCAATGACGATCGCCTTCATATCGCGCTCCCCGCTCAGCCCGACAGCTTGCCGATCGCGCGGCGGGCGATCGGTGCCCACGCGGAAAAGCTCGGCATCGCCAGGGCGGGGATCGCCGACCTGAAGACGGTCGTCTCGGAGGCCTGTGCCAACGTCGTCCGCCACGCCTACGACGAGGACGAGGCCGGGACGCTTGAGGTTGACATGAGCTCTGGGAGGCAGGAGCTGAATATGGTGGTCAGGGATTTCGGCGGCGGCATCCGGCCGCTGAGCTCCGACGACGTGCCCAGTCTGCGGCTGGGGCTGCCGATCATCGGCGCCCTTTCGAGCAGCTTCGACCTCGTCAGCGTGCTCAGCCGCGGGACGGAGATAACGATCCGCTTTGCCTACGCGGAGGCAAGGTAAGCCGCTGCGGACCGGCTGGAGCCTGGCGAGCTAGTGGTAGCGTCGCCAGGTGAGACTTGACGCTCAGCTGCCCTGGCGCGGTCCCGGCACCGACCGTCCCGATCTTCCGCTCCCCCCCGGCAAGATGCCGCTGCGCAGCATGGGACAGACCCGCAAGCGCTGGCGCTACGTCGGCTTCTACTCGCCACAACTGATGCTCTGCGTGGCCCGAGCCGAGGTCGGCCCGCTCGGCCAGTGCTTCTGGGCGCTCTGGGATCGCGACGGCAACCGCAGTTACGCCAACACGCGGCTTCGGCCCGGCAGCAACGAGGTCCGGATGGACGGCTCCGAGATCGTCGTCGAGGCCCGGGAGTTGCGCGCCCGCCTGCTGCTTGGCGACTCCGCGCCGGTCGAGGCGATCTGTCCCAGCGGCGCGGCCTGGGGCTGGACTTGCAAGCGCTCGGGGGTGCCGATCGATGCCATGATCGAGACGCCGGACGGGCGCTGGGAGCTCGACGGACACGGCGTCGACGATCAATCGGCCGGCTATCAGAAGCGGCAGACCAGCTGGCACTGGTCGGCGGGGGTGGGGCGAGCAACTGACGGGCGGCCGGTCGCCTGGAACCTGGTCGAGGGGATCAACGACCCGCCCGCGAACAGCGAGCGGGCGATCTGGATCGACGGAAAGCCGGCCGAGCCCGCCCCGGTCTCCTTCCGGCAGCTGGGGGCGGTGGAGTTCTCCGACGGTGGCCTGCTCACCTTCACGCCCGGCTCCGAGCGCACCCGCAACGACAACTTCCTCGTCTTCCGCTCGAGCTACCGCCATCTCTTTGGCGATTTCCGCGGTTCGCTCGGCGGGATCGATCTGGCCGAAGGCTTCGGCGTGATGGAGCAGCATGACGCTGTTTGGTAAAGCGGCTCCTCAGCGATTCGTCTAACTGAGGTTGCGATTTGGCAGCGCGTAAATAAGCTCGTACTATCTAAAAACAAGCAATTACATAAACAGTCAGGCGGTACGAGTGTGTCTGTGGAGGAAGTTCGCGCCGGTCTATCGGCGCGCCTGAGCGCACGTCGGTTGGAGATAGAGCAGGCGATCCTCGCTCGTATCGATGTGGTGCCAGGTAACGCCGCCACCGAGGGCGACGAGCTCACAGAAGGACGCCGAAGGGCGGTTTCAGCAGGGGTAAGCCATGGTCTCGCCGGCATTGAGCAGGGAGGCGACCCAACCGGGCCAATCCCGGCGGCGCTGTTTGCGCAAGCGCGGATGGCTGCGCGCAGTGGCATCACCCCTGATGTGGCGCTTCGCCGATATTTCGCCGGCTACACCGTGTTCAGCGACTTCATCGTCGAGGCGGTTGAGGACAGTATCCCGTTGAAGATCCCGGCCTTGGGCAGCGTCCTGCACACGCAGGCGGCGCGCTTTGAACGGCTTGTTGTCGCCGTAATGGGTGAGTACACACGAGAACGAGGACACCGGCGCCCGCCCGAGCGGCGTCAGGTCGAGCAGGTGAAAAAGCTACTGGCCGCCGAGCCGGTCGATCCGAACGAGCTGGCCTATGAGCTCGATGCTTGGCACATCGGTGCGATCGCCCGTGGGGCCGCCGCCGAATCGACACTGCGCGAAGTCGCCCTGGCGGCGGATCGGCGCCTCCTCTTGGTTTGCCCTGACAGTGAAACCGTATGGGCATGGCTTGGCGGGCGACGCAGGGCCATGGCTGAAGAGATCGCGCGGCGAATTTACGCTGCGGGGCCAACCGATGCTTTGGTCGCTTTGGGGGAGCCGGCGCGGGGAATCGAGGGCTGGCGCCTAACCCATCAGCAGGCAAGTGCCGCCCTGCGCATTGCCAGGCGTGGGGCCGAGGGGGTCGTTCGCTACGCAGACGTTGGCCTGCTTGCTTCGATCTCACAGGACGCCGTCCTCGCCAGCTCTCTGCGCCAGCTGTACCTTGCGCCGCTGTCGGGGGGGCGCGACGGTGGGGCGGGGCTGCGCGAGACGCTGCAAGCCTATTTCACAGCCGGCCGCAATATCTCCTCTGCTGCCTCGGCGCTTGGGGTTAGCCGACAGACCGTGGGCAGCCGCCTGCGGCTTATCGAGAAGAAACTCGGCCGGACCCTCGAGAGCTGCAGTCCCGAGGTCGAGGTCGCTCTCAGGCTCGAAGGCAGCTGCGATCTGATTGACCCGAACCAACCCTGATCTAACCGCGCAAACTTGTCAATCCGCTCGGATTTCTGGGGCTCCTTTGTCACATTGGCAAGGCAATCAAAGAACTCCGCTGAGAGGTTAGATCAGCCGGATAAGTCGCCGGCATCCAGTTACCAAATGCGGCTGTCTTCAGCCGAAATGGGAGGAAGAACGATGCCAAGTCAATATGGACATTGGAGCGGAGGAATACTGCTGCGGCGCATTCTGCCGCTCGCGGCGGCCATGCTCGCCAGCGTTGCCCTGCTGGGAGCAGCTGCCTCCAGTGCAGCTGCCGAACCGGTGGGTCTTTTCATCGCCGGTAAAAAATCTGAAGAAAAATCCAAACAGCCTAAGTTCGAAGCCGAAAAATATACTTCCACTCTCGGCACGAAAGCCCTCACGGGCTTCGAATTCAAAGCTCAGTGGGGCAACCTGCAATGCAATGAATTCTCCCTGTCGGGAGCGATCTCGGCGGCGACCAGCGAAATAAAAGCCAATCAGATTTTCTGGCCATGTACCCTCGCGGGTTTGCCGACGACCATTCTCGCGAACGGGTGCCAATTCGAACTGAATGTACTTAACGTGGGTCCGCCCTACGTCGGAACGACTGACGTTGTCTGTCCCGCGGGGAAAGCAATCGAATTCACCGCTTCGATAGGCAGTGTAACTAAGTGCACTCTCCAGATACTGCCCCAGACGGGCGTTGAAGGCGTCAGCTTCGAAAACACGGGTACGGGCAGCGCCCGTGCGATAACCGTGAACTACAACCTGACCGCGATGAAATACGCCCAGGTAGCAGGCACCGGTCTCGGCAAATGCACAGCCGGCGAATTCACCAACGGCTCCTTTGTCGTGAGCGACTCATTGTCGGCTACGAAATAGCTCGATAGGCGTCTAGTGGGCGACGAGCGCAGATGTGCTCGTCGCCCACCTCGACAAGGAGGCCTTAGTGGGAGGTGAGGCCGTCCTCCTTGTGCTCGAGCTGATCGGCGTCGAGGACGGCCCAGCCGACCCGCTCGACCAGCTGGCCGGAGAAGTGGTCGGACTCGAGGTCGGTGGTGTTGATCCGCTCTCGGTAGACGACGGTGCTGGGGGCGTCCTTGGGAGGATCGGCGACTATGAGGATCTGGGGCATGGGGAGCCTCCTTCGTTGGGTGACTCCACGATGGCGGCCGAATCTTGCCCGCAGGTCAAAATTGGGTAAAGACTTCGTCAGTCCTTCGAATCTTCGGCCAGGTCCTTCGAGTTCGACCTGCACCCGGTCGGGCCGACGGTCAACGCTGGCGTCGTCTGCATTCGCCGAGGGCGAGGCCTTGGCCAGCCCCTTCTAGTCGAACACGGCCTGATTGGAGTTAGGCGAGATACCGAAGGGGGATACTTCCGTGCCGTGACGATCAGGGTGCCATTCGACCAGCTGCCTGCTGCAGATCTCCAGGTTGGCGCGATCTACGAAGGCGGCAGTCAGGGGAACGCCGCAGACGATGCGCTCGCTCGTCTGTTGCCGTGCGGGAATCAGGGTGGGTTCCGCTTCACGGGCGAGCGGAGCTCTCACTCCTATCGCATCGCACTTCTCTACACGTCGGGAACCGACGCCGATTGGCCTGACTCGCTCGACGTCGAGACCGGGATCTTTACGTACTTCGGCGACAACAAGACACCCGGCTCTGGGCTTCACGAGACACCGCGCGGGGGGAATGAGCTGCTGCGCTTTGCGTTCGAGTGTGTCCATGACAAGCCTTCGAGGCGGGATCTGGTTCCACCGTTTTTTGTCTTCCGCAAGACGGCACCCCGTGGCCGCGATGTCCAGTTCCTTGGCCTTGCCGTGCCGGGAGCGAGAAGCGTCGATCCCTCGACCGACCTAGTTGCGGTCTGGCGCTCATCGCACGGACAGCGTTTCCAGAACTACCGTGCGACCTTCACCGTGTTGGATATCGCGACGATCAGCCGGAGCTGGATAGATGAGCTCAGCGACGGCCAGAGTCTCGGCCCAAGTTGCCCAATACCGTTTCAGCACTGGGTTGAGCAGGGCTCCTACGCAGCGCTCGAGGCACCGCGCACTACCCAGATTCGGTCAATTGCGGATCAAGCGCCGGCTGTCGCAGCAGACAAACGGCTCGTTGCGGCGATTCATAAGCACTACGTCTCCGATCCTCACGGCTTCGAGGCTTGCGCGATGGAGCTGTGGAAAATGCTGGCAAAAGAGTCAGTGGCAGAGATCACCGCCACTCGACGAAGTGCAGATGGGGGGCGCGATGCATTCGGGCTCTACTCCATCGGTCCACCGGGTGATCGGATCCACCTGGATTTCTCGCTCGAGGCAAAGTGTTATGCACCGACGCATGGGGCTGGAGTGCGGGATATGGCGCGGCTCATCAGCAGGCTTCGCCATCGTCAATTCGGGGTCTTCGTGACAACTTCGTACGTCGGAAAGCAGGCATACCAAGAGCTACGCGAGGACCGCCATCCAGTCGTGGTAATCAGCGGAAGGGACATTGCCGAGCTCCTCAAGGAGCGCGGCGTCAGTACGCCAAAACTGGTGCAAGCGTGGCTGGCGCAAATCGACGATGTAGCGACCCCATAGAATCACTGCCTCGGCTTGTCGTTTGAGGAGGCCCGGTGCGTGGAAGTTCCCAGGCCTTACGAATCGGATATCCCCAAAGAGGACTTGCAAGCGGGTGTACCTCCGGGTAGCCGATAGCGATTGTCCGCGACCAGCCGGTAGGCCTTTGCGGCCAGCGACGAGATTCCCGGCAGCAGGATTACGTGGCCGATGGCTTTCCAGATTCGTCCGGCGGTGTTCAGGGCTGCGGCGATCGCCTCGTGTCCCGAGCGGACCGTGCCGTCGACCTCAACCCACTGCACGGCAGCGGCGGCCTGCTGTTCGGTTATTCCCAGCTCGCCCAGATCGGTGAGCTGCCAGGCGACGATCTCCGCGCCCGGTCCGATCCTCTCCAGAGCGTGCGCAGATGACGTGCAAAACGCACAATCCCCGTCGTAGACGAGCACAGGACGTCTTCGACCGACCACGTCAGTCCCACGACTCGCTGAGCAAGCGATCGATAGCGAGCTGCAGCACCTGACCCCTGCTCTTGTCGCCATGCTCCGCGGCGATGAAGTAGCTGCCTACGAACAAAGAGAAGGCCAGCATGCTGCGGGCCTCGACGTCGTTCTCGTCGGCGCAGAACTGCCCGAACAGCAAGCGCAGGTACTCCATGCGCTGGCTGTCGATCCGCTGCAGGCGCTCGGCGACTTCGCTGTCGCGCCGCGACCAATCTCGCAGCGCTAGCTCTACGGCAAAGTCAACCGTCGAGGCCAGTTCGAAGAGCTGCTGCAGCTTGGCTCGCGGGTCGGCCGGTTGGCTCTCGACGTTGGCGATGACGTCCTCGACCATGTCCTTCTGCCAGCGGTCGAGCATCTCGTCGAGCAGTGCTCGACGATCTTTGAAGTGCCAGTAGAAGCCCCCCTTGGATACCCCGAGGCACGCCGCCAGCGCCTCGATCCGCACCGCATCCGGCCCCCCGCTCGCCAGTGCCTGCAGGGCCGCGTCGACCCATGCGTCGCGCGGTGTCCGGACCTTGGCCATCGAACATATCTATACGGCACCGTATTGACAGATGCAAACGCCCTGCCTAACATCCATACGACCCCGTATGGATCGAGAAAGGATCGGGCATGAGGCTTCCAAACGCAGTGCATGAATCCCACCCCTGGCGCATTCGCGAGATCGTCCCCGACTTCACTCTGGAGGACGTCTGGGCCCTTCCCACGCCCGGCGGCGCCGAGGACTTCCCGACCTTGGTCGCGCTGGCGAGCTCCTCCGACCCGGCCAACGCGGAATCTCTCGCCGTACGCTTGCTGTGGGGGCTCCGCGATCGCCTCGGCAGCTGGTTCAGCCTCGGCAGGGTTTCGGCCCCGATCGACAACGGCGCCGCAGGCAAGCTGCCGATTCCCGGTACGAACGAAGCCTCACTGGTCTCCCGCCTGCCGGATGATCTGCGCGACACGGCGGCGGAGGTGGATTTCGGCTCGTTGCCCTTCGTGCCGCTCTATCGCACCGACAGCGAGCTTGCCGCGGAGATTTCGAACCAGACCGTGCATGGCGTAATGCACTTGGCCTGGGCCGATCAGGGCGAAGGCCGCTACCAAGCGCAGATGGCCGTCTACGTCAAGCCACGCGGCCGGTTTGGCCAGGGGTACATGACGCTTATCAAGCCATTCCGCTACTGGATCGTCTACCCGGCACTGACGCGACAGTTCGAACGAGCCTGGAATCGGCGCGTTCCGCAGCCTTCGGAGTAGCCGCCGGCGCCGAGCTCGAGCTTGGAGAAGATCCCGTGACGTGCTTCTCAACCGCGCGCGGCGATGTCTGCTGGTGCTGACCGGTGCGCTACGAGTCGATGGTCGACGCTAGAGGGCTCGAGGGGATCGGTTTTCCGGCATCGGCGTCTTGCATCTCGATTAGCATCTCGAGCGACTGGGCGCCCGTCTTGGCGTCGAAGCGCGCTGGATCTCAGACCCTTCCTGAGCTCGGAGAAGATCCGCTCAGGAGTACGCCAGCACGGTCAGCTCTTTGAAGCGCAGGATGTCTTTGCTCTGCTTCGGGTCGGTGGTGCGGGCGGCGTGGACCGTGACCGAGAGTTTTTTCGGATCGCCGAGGCGGATCGCGGCCTCGGTGATGTCCATCGAGATGTTGATCGGCGTCAGGTGGTGGGGTGGGCGCTGGTCGAAGGCGCTGACCGGGCCCCTCTTCCAGTCGCAGTGACCCTCGCCGCCCCAGCATTCCTCCGGCGCGAAGACCGAGAAGGAGCCGGCGAAGCGGTCGTGGTCGCGGCCCGCTTTCGGGTCGAGGTCTTTGACGTTGAGGAAGACGTAGGCGCTGAAGGAGCCGTCGTCGCACTGGACGTCGACGAACTCGAGGTCGATGCGCTTGACGCTGTCGAAGGGGATCGGCACCGCCAGCGGTTTCGCTGTGGTCCAGCTCTGCATCAGGCTGTTCCCGCCACGGTCGAGGATTGAGCCGCGTACTCGTAGCCGAGCTGGGTGACTTTGAGCACGTCGCGGACGCGTAGCGGCGGTCCCTTGGCGAAGGTCAGCGGCGTTTCCATCGTTGCGTGGTCGGGATCTTCGCCCTGGGGTTCGTGTTGCCAGATTCGCCAAAGGCGGTCGACCATTGCGTGGTGAGCCCAGAAGAGCGGATCGAAGGCGGCCCAGCTCGGATCGCGCATCTGCCCGCCGTTGCCCCCGACCCAAACGTGGATGTTGTCGTGGAGTTCGGCGAGGCTGGTGCGAAATTCGGTGTACGAGGACGATTTCATCAGTCGGTTGTAGAAGTTGCCCAATGGCGGCGGGACCGCCGACGGTTGTCCCGGCGGGTGGCCACCGGGGTCACGCCGCGTTTTCGTCGGCCAACCCGGTTGTTTCGGCACCCCCATCGGTTTGATCGGCGCGCTCGCTAGCGGATTCGCTTTGCCTTCGGCGGTCTTGTCGTTGTAAGCGGCCGGGATGCCTGGTTCGTTCATCCAGTCCCACCAGGGCAGGGTCACGTCGGAGTCGATTTCCTGCAGCGCCATCTCGAAGTCGTAGAGGTAGCCGCGGTGCCAGGGGAGGAAGAGCGGGTTGTGGTGCTCGCAGATTCCGAGCGGCACGCCGTGCCAGCCGGCGAAGTACTGGAAACCGCGGTTGTCGTTTCGCGCGATCATTTCTTTGATCGCGTTGCGGAAGCGGGTCACTTCGGCAGCCGACATGTGGGTGATGTTCTGCCGGATCTTGACCGTGCCCATCTGGCGTCGTCCAGGGGCCGCAACCTGAAGTGTCATCTACCGCTCGTCCTCCCCGGTCGTTGCGGAGTCAGCTCGCGCTGATGGTGAAACGACGGGACTCTGCGGCGGACCTGTCGCAGCCGGATCAGGGCGACGCTGCCGAAAACCGTCGCAACCGGGGCCAGGCTCAATGCGGTCTCCTCGACCGGGACCCCGGCGATATGAGCTATCGGTGCCATTCGGTGCGCAGGCTATGTTGGGAACTGATCGAGTCAATACCAAAAACTCAAAGAGTTCTGAGTAAGCTCACGTTTCCCAGTACCGCATCTGGCCCCGCCTCGCTGCACCTCAATGGTCCGACCTCGGTCAGGATCGCCCCGTTCAGGACGGGCGAGAGGCGCACCGTGCAGCTGCCCTTGAAGATCGGCAGCAACGCCGGGCTTGGCCGCTACACGGTGAAGGTCGAGCTGGAGATCGGCGGCCGGACCGCCGTCCGCACGGTGACGGTCCTCGTGACGCGGTAGCCCTGTCCGCGCCGGGTCAGAGTTCGAAGTCCCGGCGCCGCCCCTCGGGCACGAGGTCGACGTACTGGCGATGCCGACGTATGTAGTCGTTGACGAAGGGACAGAACGGCAGCACCGCCAGCCCCCGATCTCGCGCATTGTCGAGGGCGAACGAGATCAGTCGGCTGCCGAGTCCCCGTCCCTCGAACTCTTCATCGATCTCCGTGTGCACCAGCTCGATCAGTCCGGGCCGCAGCCGGTACTGCAAAAGGCCCGCCGGCTCACCGTCGACCCGGATCTCATAGCGCTCCTCGTCGGCGTTGTCGGCGAGCGCGATCAAACCGGCGGACCCTCTACTTTGGTGCTCACGAAATGAGGGTATCTCGTAGTTAATGTGGGTTCAGAGGACGATCCGGCTTCAAGTCCGCTCGCGTGGCTTTCACCTGGTCAGCGCGGAGGTGCTCGATGCCCTTCCCGAGCTGGGAGAGATCTCGGTCGGGATCCTGCATCTGCTGATTCAGCACACCTCGGCCTCCCTGACCTTGAGCGAGAACGCCTCGCCGGAAGTGCGACACGACTTCGAGGCCTGGTTCGACCGCGCGTCCCCGAGGGGGCCCCGTACTGGACCCACACCCTGGAGGGCGACGACGACATGCCCGCCCACGTCAAGGCTGCCCTGCTGGGCCCGTCCCTAACCCTGCCGCTCAGCGACGGCCGCCCCGCGTTGGGAACCTGGCAGGGGATCTATCTCTGCGAGCACCGCGACCGCGGCGGCCCGCGCTCGCTGGTCGCCACCGTTTGGGGCGAGCCGGCCTAGTCAGTCGCGCCTCGCACCTTACGGGCCCTGTTATGTGGTACTAAATTCTGGGTATGAGAGATCGAGCGCGGTCACGGACGCCGGGTAGGCGTCACCTAACGACTGGAGGAGCGAAGGCAATGGCTGTTGTCGTGTCAAGGGCGTCATCGGCAAGGAGCCGGACGGTCGGCCTGGTCCTCGCGCTGTTGGCGGCGCTGCTCGTGCCGAGCGCGGGCGCGGCTGTGCCGACCCCCGAACAGGATCCGTTCTACACCTATCGGGGCAGCGCTCCCCTGGCGAGCATCGCCCCCGGCACGGTCCTCGATACCCGGACGCGGCCCTACCACGTCGCCGGCCTTCCGCTGCCGATCAGGGCCGTCCAGCTGTTGTATCGCTCGACCGGACAGACCGGGGCGCCGACCGTCAACGTGACCTCGGTGCTCGAGCCGCCGGTCAGCTTCGGCACACCCAAGGTCGTCGCCTACCAGTCCTTCTACGACTCGCTTGATCCTGCCGACGAGCCCTCTTACTCGATCTCGGGCGGGCTGACCCTGGGCGGCGCTATTCCCGATGTCGAGTCGCTCCTCTTCGCGCCCGAGCTCAGCGCCGGCAACGCTGTCGTGGTCGCCGACACCGAGGGCGAGAGCGCCGACTTCTCGGCCGGCCCCGAGTACGGGATCAACACGCTCGACTCGCTGCGGGCGGCGCTCGCCTCGCCGGACACGGGCCTGGGCCAGGTCAAGAAGATCGGGCTGATCGGCTATTCGGGCGGGGCGATTGCCACCGAGTGGGCAGCCGAGCTGGCGCCGACCTACGCTCCGGACGTCAACCGCCGCATCGCCGGCGCGGCGTTCGGCGGCGTGCTTGTCGATCCCGCCCACAACCTCCACTACGTCGACGGCAGCGGCGTCTGGGCGGGGGTGACTCCGATGGCCGTGATCGGCATCTCGCGCGCCTTCCACATCGACCTCACGCCCTACCTCAACGGCTACGGCCTACAGGTCTACGAAAAACTTCAGAAAGCCTCGATCGGCGAAGTGCTGGGCCAATACCCGGGCCTGACCTGGGCACAGATGGCCAAGCCCGACTACCAGACGCCGGAGAGCATCCCGCTCTACGTCCAGGTCGCAAACCAGCTGATCATGGGCACGGGCGGCACCCCGACCGCGCCATTGCTGATCGCCCAGGGCGCCAACGGCGAGCTCGAGGGCACGAGCGGCACCAAGCCCGGAATCGGCCCCGGCGACGGTGTGATGATCGCCGGCGACGTCCGCACGCTCGCCCGCGAGTACTGCGCCCGCGGCGTAGCGGTTCAGTACCACCAGTACGACGCCCTCGCCCACATCGAAACCGCGGCGCCCTGGCTGGCAACTGCCCTGCCCTGGCTCTCGGCCCGCTTCGTCGGCCAGCCCGCGGCGCAGAACTGCTCGAACATCGCCCCCGGCAACCCACTGACCCCGATCGGCGGCTGAGCCGTCGCGGTAAACATCGGCTCGCCGAACGCGACCCCCTCCGCCAGCGCCGGCTCCAAGACCGCGCGGTAGTCCTCCTTGCCGAGCTTCCCGTTCGCCCGCAGCCCCACGGTCCCCGCCGGCATCTCCTCGATTCGCTTGATCACGCCCAACCTCTGAGAATCGGAACAACCCCACGGTAAAGCAAGGTCAGATCGCGAAGGCCCAGCTTTTGGGGTGGTTCGGCGAGAAGCATCGAATCGCGGTGCGCCCGGAGGGCGTAATGGATACGGTCACGACCGCATGAGCACCGGCACCACCGACGTCTACGCGATCCCCCAGGACATGCTCGACTTCCGCGAGACGATCGGGCAGATCGCCCGCGAGCGGATCGCGCCGCGGGCGGCGGAGATCGACGAGAAGTCCGAATACCCGCAGGACGTGCGGCAACTGCTGGCCGAGCACGACATCCTCGCCCTGCCCTTCGAGGAGCAGCACGGAGGCACCGGTACGGGGACGCTGATGCTGCAGATGGCGGTCGAGGAGATCGCCAAGGCCTGCGCCTCCAGCGCCCTGATCCTGATGGTGCAGGAGCTCGGCTCGCTGCCGATCCGCCTCTTCGGCAGCGATGAACTGAAGCAGCGGGTGCTGCCGCGCTGCGCCAGCGGCGAGTGGACGCCCGCCTTCGCGCTCTCGGAGCCGGAGGCCGGTTCGGACCCGGCGGCGATGCGCACCCACGCCGTCCTCGACGGCGACGAATGGGTGATCAACGGCGCCAAGAACTGGATCAGCAACGCCGGCGTCGCCGACTTCTACGTCGTCTTCGCCGTCACCGATCGTGAGAAGCGACGGATCACCGCCTTCGTCGTCGAGGCCGACCGGCCCGGCTTCTCGATCGGCAAGCTCGAGCACAAGCTTGGGATCCGCGGCTCGCCGACCGGCTCGCCTGTCTTCGACGACGTGCGGGTGCCGGCCGAGAACGTGATCGGCGAGGTCGGGCGCGGGCTCGGCGTTGCCCTCGGCACGCTGGAAAGGACCCGCCTCGGCGCCGCGGCGCAGGCGGTCGGGATCGCCCAGGGGGCAACCGACTACGCGACCACCTACGCTTCGGAGCGGATCGCCTTCGGCAAACCGATCCTCGACCTGCAGGCGATTCAGTTCAAGCTGGCCGATATGGAGACCGGCACCGCCGCCGCCCGCGAGCTGCTCTACAAGGCCTGCGCGATGGCCGACCAGGACGACCCAGGCCTCGCCAAGCACTCCTCGATGGCGAAGCTGTTTGCTTCCGACAACGCGATGCGGGTCACGGTCGAGGCGATCCAGGTCCTCGGCGGCTACGGCTACGTCAAGGAGTACCCGGTCGAGCGGATGATGCGCGACGCCAAGATCACCCAGATCTACGAGGGCACCAACGAGATCCAGCGCGTCGTGATCTCCCGCGCGATGGACCCGCGCCGGCGCTAGGATGCCCCGCCGGCATCTCTAATTCGGCGAGCTACGCGCGGGCTGTAGGTAGCGATGATCACGCCGGTGGGGGTTGCGGTGCTGCCGAGGAGTCGCAGTTTGGAGACACGATCCTCCCGATCGAACAGGCGCTGCCCGGAGCTGAGCAGGAGCGGGTGGATCATCAGCAGGTACTCGTCGATCAGCTCGTGGGGCAGCAGCGAGCGGATCAGCTGGCCGCTGCCCATGATCACCAGGTTGCCGCCGGGTTTCCGCTTGAGCTCGGCCACGCTGGCGGGGACGTCGCCGTGGAGGAGGGTCGAGTTCGGCCACTCGAGCTGTGTCGCGAAGCTGTTCGAGACGACGTACTTGGTGATGGCGTTGAGGCTCTCCTTGAAAGGCCCGCCTTTATCGTTCCAGGTGGCAAGCATGTCCTCATAGCTGCGCCGTCCCAGCAGCATGCCGCCGTCCGGTTTGCCCATCCGCTCGCCGATCGCCTCGGTCATCGCCCGATCTCTTCCCGGCTGTGCCCACCCCCCGTGGGCAAAGCCGCCACGGGTGTCCTCATCGGGCCTGCCGGGAGCCTGCATGACGCCGTCGAGGCTGACGTGGTTGATCGCGACGATTCGCATCGAATGACCTCCGGAGCGTGGGTCAGGTGGGCGGACCCGGGAGCTGGGTGAGTTGCACGAAAGAGAGAACCAGCATCGCGGCACCGAGCCCGATGAGCGCATAGCGCCCGCCGCGCAGGGGGAATCTCGTGCTGATGCCGACGAGAAAGAGGACGCTCGCGAGGTAGACGGTGACGCGAATGAACTTGTCGGAGATCTCGCCTGCCGACTGGCCCGAGGCGAAAGCCTCGTCGGCCTTCGTTTCCAACGCCTTCCCCTTGGCAACCCCAGGCTGTCGGTATTGCGGCATGAAGGTCGGGCCGCGCGGAGCATCGGGGTTCGTCTCGGGCTTGGTGGCGCGCCATGCCGCAAACGCGACGTGGAACTGCGGCCGGAAGCGATGCTCGGCCAGCGCCATCGCCTGCTTGTTGCCAACGGAATAGGCCGTGAACCATGCCTCGAAGGTGGAGGAGTCGAAGTTCCGCAACTCGACGGCTTCGAGATCGGCATGGCTCGCTTTCGTTCTCGCCGACGAGGCTTCCGCCAGGCCGACGCGCGACTCGGTGCTCCACTGAGCGGCGGCATAGCCCGACCATGCCGCGGTCAGGGCAACGATCGAAAGGAGGATCGCCTCGAGGATCGAGACGATGCGATCGCGGTGCGCGTGGGGATCGCTCTCGCCGGAATGCTTGGCGTGCTCCCCAATCTCCCTGCTGACCTCCTGTGGCGACAGACCCTCGGGCATGGCGTTCGTCTCTTTCGCTTCGATGTCGGCGACTACGTCTCGGGGGAGTCTCCCAGCGCTTCGCCCCGGTCGACGAGCGAGCGACGAAGCTTGCGCTTGCTCGTCTGCGGGTAGCGGACTCACCGCTGGCGGCAACGCACTTCCAGACGATTCAAAGGAGCTTCAGATGTCAGATCAGTTGCAGGGCAAGAGAATCGCGATCCTCGTCGCCAACGAGGGGGTTGAGCAAGTCGAGTTGACCAGTCCGCGCGACGCGTTGCGCGAGGCAGGGGCCGACCTCGATCTGCTCGCCCCCGAAGAGGATGAGATTCAGGCCTTCAATCACCTCGACAAGGGCGATACGTTCACGCCGGACAAGGCCGTGGGTGAGGCGGACCCCGACGACTACGACGGCTTGGTGTTGCCGGGCGGTGTGGCCAATCCCGACCAGTTGCGCACGGATACCGACGCGGTCCAGTTCGTCCGCTCCTTCTTCGAGGCCGGCAAGCCAGTAGGGGCTATCTGCCACGGGCCGTGGACCCTGATCAACGCGGGCGTCGTCGATGGTCGCACCCTCACCTCGTGGCCGAGCCTGCAGACCGACCTGCGCAATGCCGGTGCCGAGTGGGTCGACGAGGAAGTCCACGTCGACCGGGGCCTGGTGAGCAGCCGCAAGCCCGACGACCTCGAGGCCTTCAACGCGAAGATCGTCGAGGAGTTCGCCGAGGGCGTGCACGACGGCCAGCGAGAGGCGACGGCCAGCGCATAGTTCGCGCCGCGTGGGGTATTGGGCTAGCTGACGAAAGGAGCCGCCCATGCCCCCACGCGGAGTGAAAAAAGGCACAAAACGAGCACGCCAGTACGAGCACATCAGGAAGAGCGAGAAGAACGCAGGCCGTTCGGAGGATCGGGCGGAGGAGATCGCGGCGCGCGCCGTGAACAAGGAAAAAGCGCGCTCGGGGGAATCGAAAACCTCCTCACGCAGCTCGACCAAGGGCCGTTCAGCCAGCAGCCGGGGCGGCAAGCGCTCGGGCAGCGGACCGGGAGGGCGCACCCGCGAACAGCTCTATAACGATGCCAAGAAGCTCGGCATCGAGGGCCGCTCGAAGATGAGCAAGGCCCAGCTACAGAGTGCCGTGGCGGGGGCTGGGGGCTGAGGCTCCGTCGCGACCTCGCTCTACTCGCTCTGCTGTTCTCGGCGTTCGCGTTGAAGTCGCTGCTTCCATGGCAGGACCGGGATGCCCCAGCGGGCGCATCCCAGGGCTTCTATCTGGGGTAGCAACCTCCACCCGCGCCGACCTTCCCCGCTGGGCATATCCGCCGCAAGTTCCCTGATCGTTTCCGCCGGATATCGGCCTTCCTTAGCCATCTCGCGCAGGATCGGCCAGTGCTTGGAGGTCGCCATCGCCTCTTCGGCTTCGGCCGCTGCCGCTCTGTCACCGGTCCTGCGGGCTTCTCCCCACTGCCGGAACCAGAGGCAGGAGACGATGCCGGTCACGGCGCTGGCCACTTGGTCGCGGTTGGTGGTGAGGCCTTCATTGGGGATGATCCGTGACGGCTTGAAGCCGCTGGGTACGGGAATCCCTTTCAGCATTTTTTGCACCGCGGCATCGTGGTCGGCGGCTTTGACGACCTTCGCGGGCATCGCGTCGAGCCAGGTCTCCGAATCCACCCGGCTGAGCCAGCCGAGCCGTTCTTCGAAGGCGGCCAGATCGGGGACCGCGGCCTTCAGTTCGAGCACATAGCCGCCTTCGGACCAGAGCGCAGTCATCTGGCGATTGCCGGGGCCGCCCTGGTTGACGTAGAACTCGGCTCGCGTGTCCACGTCGGCGGTCGTATCCAGGACCGGCAACTTGATCCAGCGCTGGTCGTGTGGGTGCAGATTTTTATGCGCCATCGAGAGCGAGTCCTCCAGCGATCCGTGAAACCAGCGAAGTTCGACTCTGCGCTGGCGCACCGCTGCCGGGAGCATCCCTGACTCGCGCTCGGCCTTGCAGACGGGAAACTTCCCAGACTTGGACACGACCTCGCGGGCGCACGTGATTCGAACCGATTCGTAGGGAATCGGCTTGCCGGTGACGAATTCCATCGACCCCGTGCCCCTGCTACTACGAGGCATGTAGACCCCGTATCCCTCCTCAGAGACGTTCTGGACGCGCCAGCCGGGGCCTTCGAGCAGGAGCAACGGCGTCGACTCGGCGAAGCGGACGAGCTCGGCGCCGTAGGCCCGCGAGGGGTGGTCGGAGCCGCCTCCGGCCAGGACGAGGACGGCGGCGAGGGCCACGGCGAGCGCTGCTGAGCCGAGCGCGAGCGCGAAGCGCCTCGGGCGGCGAGTGCGCGGGAGCGCCGTTTCGAGCTCGAGCAGCGTGGAGAAGTCGGCCTCCAAGTCGGCGAGCAGGTCGGCTTCCATCGCCCCGAGATCAAGCCCGTCGAGCCGGCCTCGGCCGACGGGGTTAGCAGCGCCGATCGCCCGCTCCATCTCACGCGTCTTCATCTTGCTTCCTCCATGTCGAGTTCCGACCCGGGGCTTCCCGCCGGTTCCTGTTGCTCCAGCGCCGCCCGCAGCCGCCGCCGGGCGCGGTGAAGGCGGCTGCGGGCGGCGAGCGAGGAGATCCCCAGGACCTCCGCTGCCTCGCCTGGCGAGAGCTCCTCCCAGGAGACGAGCAGGAGCAGCTCGCGATCGTCGTCGCCCAGCCCGCCCATCGCCCGCAGAACCTCCGCCGCCTCGCCTGCCAGCGCAGGCTGGGTCGCGAGCTCGGTGCGCAGCGATTCGGCAAGGCGTTCCCCCAGCCGGGTCCGGCGTCGCTCGGCCCGATGCAGATTGGCAATTACCCGGCGTGCCACCCCGAAGAGCCACAACCGCGCCCTCGCATCGGTCGGCACCTCATCGAGGCGCCGCCAGGCGACGAGGAAAGTCTCGGCGACGACGTCGGCAGCGCTCTCCGGATCCTCGACGCGCCGCAGCGCGTAAGCGAGGATCGCCCGCCCCTGATCCCGATAGAGCCGGCCAAAGCGGATCTGGGCAAGCTCGCCTCCAAGCGCCCCCTTCTTCTCGATCTGCCCCGAGGCCATCTACCTCTATATATGTCCGGCTCGGGGTCGGCGTTGCAGCTGCGGCCGAGATCGAGCGACGTTTCTCTAGTCGACCTGGCCGAGAGCCCTGCCGGCGATTTCACGTGCCTGTGTAGCGTGCGATCGGTGCGCGTCGCCACCTGGAACGTGAACTCGGTCAAGCAGCGGCTGCCGCGCCTGCTGCCATGGCTGGACGAACGGAGCCCGGACGTCGTCTGCCTGCAGGAGACGAAGCTGACCGACGACGCCTTCCAGGCCCTGCTCGGGGACGAGCTGACGGGCCGTGGCTACGAGATCGCCGTTCACGGCGAGGCGAGCTGGAACGGGGTCGCGATCCTCTCGCGCGTGGGCCTGGAGGAAATCTCGCCGGGTCTCGCCGGCGCCCCGGGATTTCCGCATCCGGAGGCGCGTGCGGCGGCGGCCACTTGTGGCGGGATCAGGGTGCTGTCGGTCTATGTGCCGAACGGACGCGAGCCAGGTTCCGAGCACTACGAGTACAAGCTTGCCTGGCTCGCCGCGCTGCGAGACGCGGTGGTCGCCGGCCCCGAGGCGACGATCGTCTGCGGCGACGTCAACATCGCCCCGACTGACGAGGACGTGTTCGACCCGGAGGCCTACATCGGCCAGACGCACGTGACGGCGCCCGAGCGCGCGGCACTGGCGGAGCTCCAAGCGCTCGGCCTGCGCGACGTCGTCCGCGACCGCTGGCCGGACGAGCGGATCTTCACCTACTGGGACTACCGGGCCGGAATGTTCCACCGGGACCTAGGAATGCGGATCGACCTGATCCTGGCCGGCCCCCCGGTCGCCACCCGCGTCCGCGCCGCATGGGTCGACCGCCAGGCGCGCAAGGGCAAGGGCCCGAGCGATCACGCGCCCGTGATCGTCGACCTCGACGAGGCCCCAGACGGCGACATCGGCCCGGTCGTGCCACCGCCCTCGGCTCTGGTCACCACCCCCGGCACGGTCAAGCTGCCGCAGTCGCGGTAGCCGCGATTGGCCTAACCGGACGGCATTTGAACCAAGCAAGGTCCGCTGCAATTCGGCGGTTGCACGGAACGCTTCAGCCCGTGGTCAAAAGTGCGGTGGACGGGTAGCGTCCTCGCTATGCGGCGGGGCCTGATGATCGTTTTGGTAATCGCGGCAGCAGTTATGTCTGGTTGTGGAGGGAGCGGTGAATCGAAACCGGAGAATCAGGCCTTGGAGGAACGCGCGTTCGAAGCACACTTCGAATATCTGCTCGCTGAGGCGGAAGTCTTGGCCTACCGATCTCGGATGACCGCCAATCCCCGGTACGCCCGTCATGAGACTTCTCTTGCCCGGGACCTTCTGAAGGAATGCCAGGAAGCGATCACTGAAACCGAGTGCTCGGTTGGCGAACAGCTCGACCAGATCGTGCGCAAAATGGAAGCAGACACCGGGACGCGGTAGGCGTGGATCTCAAGCGGTCGCGACGAGCGCCGCTATATGTGGCGAATGGGCCTAACCGGACGGCATTTGAACCGAGCGCTCCGCAGTCGAATCAACGCGCTGCATGGCGGCACCCCTACCGGTCGTCGTCCGGCGGTCTGAAACCAAGCGGGCGCTGCCCTGTTGCCGCTATTGCTTCGTCATGGTCAGGACCACCCGCCTGACGCCGAAGCGGAGCTGAACGCTGGCTGATCCAGGCGGAGGGCGGATCCGGGTGAGCCTTGGGCTGACCAGCAGGCTCAGGCGCTGAGGGTCACCGAAATCGCGCGCTTCGCCGTCCGGCTGTTGGAGTCGGTGACCGTCAACGTGACGCGGATGCGGGCGCTGCCATGCTTCTTCAGCGCCCGCATCGCTGCGGCGGGGAGGGTGACGCGGATCGCCGTGGTTGTTTCGGCACCGAGTTGGCCCTGCGGCGTGATCGTGCCCCGGTAGTGGTGGCTACCGACTACGATCGCGGCCTTGCTCGGCGCGACCCGGCACGAGGCGGTGCAGGAGACCAGCCCGACGCTCGCCTGACGGCCTGACAGCAGAGCGTGCTTGCCCCTTACCGCGAGGCGCGGGGCAGGCGGCGTTTCAGGCGGCGGCGGTGCCGGCGATTCGGTCTTTTCGCCGGTGATCGTCACCGGGACCAACGTCCGAGCGTTGTCCAAGCTGAGGACGATCGACCCGTGGCCAGGGGTCGCTCCGGCAGTGAAGAACGACTTTGTCCAACCATTAGAGAGGGTACTGCTCGTCGGGGAGAGCGTTCCGAGTGTCGAGGAGAAGCCGATCGGCGTCTTTTCCGTGGGGATGCCGTTATTGATGCCGAGGCCGTTGGCAAGCAGCATTGCCGCCACTTCGGCTTTTTCGCCGGGGTTGAGCGTGATCGAGTTGCCCGTCGGCAGCTCCTCGATCCCCGTTTCGGGTTTGCGCGGACTGATCAGCCCGGTCAGGACGGCGTTGTTTGCGGCATTGACTCCATCGCTCACCCCGTCGCAGCCGGCGGCTCCGGGCCCCGCGTCGCAGCCCCACCAATTCTGTTCGGCGTCAAGCGTCCCCGAGGCCTCGTTGTCGACGCCGAGGTGGGTGGTGCCGACGATCCGATTGGTCTGAATCAGGACGTGACCTGTGAGGTTCCACGGAGAGGCGCCGCTGGCGACGATGCCATCGTAGGAGCCGGGGAATTCGCTGCCGTAGATCTTGATGTCGTCGACTTCGGGACCGAGTTCGATCCCGTACGGGTCGCAATCGACGAATTCGTTGTGGAGCGAGACCAGGATGTGTTTGGAGGGAGCCAGGCCGCCCTCGTTCCCGAGTATCTGTAGGCAGCCGGCGCTGCCGTGCCCTTCGAAGCGGTTGTCAAAGACACGCAGTTGTGCGGCGTCGACCGCAAGCTGTGGACCGACGGTCGATTCGAACGTATTTCCGTAGAGCTCGCTTTCTTCGTCCGGAGCTTCACTCACACGCGCTGCGACCCGGGACGGCGCTGCCATTTTGTTGCCTTCCAGCCGGAAGCCTTCGATCGTCCCGCCGCTGTCCGCGAGCACGGCGTATTCGTCGATCGGGGCGGCGAACCGATTCGCCCTGATCATCAGGTTGGAGTATTCGGCTCCGCCCAGGTGGATTCCGTCCCCGGTGCCTTCGATCACGTTAAAGCCGATCATGTCTTTTTTGCCGCCGGCTTCGAGGTAGACACCGGCGGAGCCGCCCGAGATAACGTTTTCCTCAACCTGCAGGTCGTTGACGCTGGCACCCGAGGCGAGGATCGTTGGCGCGGTACCGTCCGTTGAGACCTCGAAGCGGGAGATTTGGACGGCGTTTGCTTCGACCTTGATCGCCGTGCCTGTGCCACCGTCGATCCTGGTTTCGGGTTCGTACCAATATTCGGGAACAGGGCGTTCGCTCCTGAGGGTCAGTGGCTTGTCGATCGTCAGGTCTTCGGCGTAGGTCCCGGGCGCCACGTTCACCCAGTCGCCAGCGCTGGCTTCGTCGATCGCGTGCTGAATCGTCGCGCAGCGCGCCCACTGGTCCTCGCAGTTGTTTCCCGCATCGGAGCCACCCGGCGCGACGAAGCAACAAGTCCCGGCCCACGCCTCCTGTACCACCAAACCCATTGCCATCAGGCACAACCCCATGGCGATGATCGCTCTCGTCACTCTTTTGCCTCTCTCCCGAATTGGCGTAACAACAATAGAGCGTTCTACCAAAGACGAAGATGCGGCGAGCTGTCCCGTGGGCGCCGCTGACTTCGCGATACAGGCTGACGACAAGACGTTTCTCTGTCAAACGGAGCCAGCTTTTGCAGGGAGACTTCAGTGGAGCTAGGCGGATTCGAACCGCCGACCTCCTGGGTGCGATCCAGGCGCTCTGCCAGCTGAGCTATAGCCCCGAAGGCGGGGGATGGGAGGAACGTCCCACGACCCTCGCAAGCGCAAGGATAACCGCATAGGCTTTAGCTTCCCCGAGGGGACGCAGCCAATGGGCATTCTTGACGAGGCAATCCGCGAGCATCTGGAACTGAAGCGCGCGCATGGCGCGGGCGATTCCGAGCTGAAGCAGCTCGAGGACGAGGCGTTCGGTCAGGCGGAGCGGCCCGGCGACGAGGAGGCGCACGATCCCGCTGCCGAGGCGCCGACGGAATTCATGACCCAGCCGGAGACGGCCGAGGAGCCGGCGCAGCGGCGCGAGCCGACGATCGCCGATCTCCAGGAGCCACCTCCATCCCTCGCTGAGGAACCTGCGCCCGCCGACGGGGCGCCTGCCGAGGAGGAGCAGCCGGCGATGGAGCACGAGATCGTTGCCGACCTGCCCGAGCCTGCCGCCCCGGAGGCCGACGCCGAGCCCGAGATCGAGCCGAGCGGTCCCTCGACCGAAGAGCGCCACGCGATCGCCGAACAGCCGACCGAGATCTTCGATGTCCAGGAGGAGCTGGCCGGACCCCCCAACCCGACCGACGAGGAGCTGGTCGAGGAGGAGATCGCCGAGCCTCGCCTCGCCCCAGCCGATCCGCTCGCCGGCCTCGATGAGGCCGAAGAGGCCGAGGTCAGCATCGAAGGCCCGGCTCCGGACGACGACGAGGATCTCGACGACGAGGACGACGCCTTCTGGAACGAGCAGCGCCTCTCCGACGAACTCGACCAGGCGCTCGAGGCGCCCCGGGGTTCCGAGTCGTCGCTCGCCGACGAGCCGGAGGCAGAAGTGGTTGATGCAGAGGTGGTCGAAGAGGCAGAGGTTGTCGAGGAGGAGCCAGCCGAGCCCCCGGCCCCGCGCGCCGACGAGGACGTGCTGGAGGAGACCCCGGACTTCCTCGAGGAGGCCCCCGAGGACGACCAGCTCTGGTTCGAGCAGAAGCCGCCCAAGGACTTCGACTTCGACGACTAGTGCCTCACGCGGCCCATCACGTGAGGCACCGTCCGTCCTACACTTCCCAGTACGGGGCCATAGCTCAGCTGGCAGAGCGCGGCGTTTGCAACGCCGAGGTCGCCGGTTCGATCCCGGCTGGCTCCATCAAAAGCGCCAGGCAGCTTGCGCGCTCTAACTACGTGGTGCTGATGCCAGCTCCCGAAACAGCGGAAATCGGCTTGCCGTCGGTGTCGATCTCCTCGACGCTCGGCGCCTCGTAGGACTCGGGCTGCTTCTCGCTCATATTTCCCTCCCTGTCGTCGAAACCCTGGGTTGAGTCTAGCTCGCTCTTAACGTCGAACCCATACGGGCTGCTCGCGCGGTCATAGGGTATGGATCGTGAAGGCAATGCAGATAGCGGCCGAGACGACCTTGCGGCGCACCGACCGGGTCGTCTACGGCGACGTGCCCGACGAGACGGTGCTACTCGACGTCGACGCAGGCATCGCCCTGCGGCTCAACTCGACCGGCGCTTGGATCTGGGAGCAACTCGAGCAACCGCGTCCGGTGGCACAGCTCGCGCGTGGCCTCGCCGAACGTTTCGAGATCGACGAGGGCCGGGCGATCGACGACGTCATCGCTTTCGCCCGCGAGATGACCCGCCGCGAACTCCTCGCAGCTTTGTAGCTAGCCGGCGAGCGCCCGCTCGGGGAGGTTCTGGTCGGCGTGGTAGCTGGAGCGCACCAGCGGCCCCGAGGCCACCGACTCGAACCCCAGCTCATAGGCAGCCTTCTCCAGCGCATCGAACTCCTCCGGGTGCCAGTAGCGCGTCACCGGCAGGTGGTTCTCGGTCGGGCGCAGGTACTGGCCCACGGTCAGCACCTGGACGCGGTGCTCGCGCAGCAGGCCGAAGGTCTCGACCATCTCCTCGAAGCTCTCGCCGAGCCCGACCATCAGCCCCGACTTGGTGACGACGTCGGCGCCGCCCATTTCCTTCGCCATCTTCAGCACCCGGGCCGAGCGCAGGAATTTGGAGCCGCGCCGCGCCACCGGATACAGGCGCGGCACCGTCTCGACGTTGTGATTGAAGACGTCGGGACGCTCGTGGATCACCTTCGCCAGCGGCATCTCCTGGCCGCGGAAGTCGGGGGTGAGGATCTCGACCTTGCAGCCGGGCGCCTGCATCCGGATCGAGCGGATCACGCCGACGAAGGCGCTCGCCCCGTAGTCGGGCAGGTCGTCGCGGTCGACCGAGGTCACGACCGCATGGCGCAGCCCCATCTTCTTTACCTGGTTGGCGACGCGCAGCGGCTCCAGCGGGTCGTTCCAGCTCGGCACCCCCGTCTTCACGTTGCAAAAGCCGCACCGTCGGGTGCAGACGTCGCCGAGGATCATGAAGGTCGCCGTGCCGCGCTCCCAGCACTCGCCGACGTTGGGGCAGTTGGCCTCCTCGCAGACGGTGTGCAGGTTGTCGGAGCCGATCATCGACTTCAGCCGCCGGTAGGTCGGCCCGCCCGGGGCCGGCACCTTCAGCCAGGGTGGCTTGCGCGCCCGGCGGAAGGGGACGGTGTCGCCGGTCTCAGCCGCGGTCCCGCCCGGCTTGGCGCGGGAGCGGGTGACGTGGACGCGCTCGGCGGTCTCGGCGGTCGGTTCGCTCATGCGACGCCGAGCCTAGCGTTGTCGAGGCCCAGGGCATCGGGGGAGGTCGCCACCGGCACCCGCTCGTAGACGTCGGCGAAGTTGTCGGCGACCGCGCCGGCGAAGGCCTCGAGGCTCTGCTCCTCGCCCTTCTCGCGGCTGAGCGAGGTCACCTGGCAGCCCTCGATCCCGCAGGGGACGATCCACTCGAAGGGCTTGAGGTCGTTGTTGACGTTGATCGCCAGTCCGTGCGTGGTGATTCCGCGGCTGACGTGGACGCCGATCGAGCCGATCTTGCGGGCCTCCAGCGAGCCCGCCGCGCTGCCGGGGCGCTCGCCCTCGGTCCAGACCCCGGTCAGCCCCTCGATCATCCCCGCCTCGACCTCGTATTCGCCCAGCGAGCGGATCGCCACCTGCTCGAGGCGCCGCACGTACTCGTGGACGTCGTCGCCGTACGGGGCGAGGTCGACGATCGGGTAGGCGACCAGTTGGCCGGGACCGTGGTAGGTGACCTGGCCGCCGCGGTCGGTGTCGCGCACCTCGATCCCCTGCAGGCCGTACCACTCGATCGCCATCGGCAGCTCCTCCGGCTTGGAGCGGCGCCCACGGGTATAGACGGGCGGGTGCTCGAGCAGCAGCAGGACGTCGGGGATCGAGCCGTCCTGGCGCGCGTCGAGTAGCCAGCGCTGGGCGACGAGGGCCTCGTCGTAGGGGACCAGGCCGCAGCGGACCACAAGGAGTTCGTCACTCATTGCCGAAATCGTTGCACGGCGCCGCTTATCCTTGGTGCCGACCCATGGTCCAGTCCAAGGCCCTCCGACCAGACTGGCTTCCGGCCGTCGCCCTCAGCGCCCTGCTCGCCGCCGCGATGCTGGCCTGGAACCCGCAGGTCGGCGACCTCGCCGCCCAGGTATTCCGCGCCGAGCTCTTCCAGCACGCCGGCCTGGCGATCTGGAACGGCAGTTGGTACGGCGGCCACTACACGCTCACCTACAGCTTCCTCTTCCCGCCGCTGGCCTCGCTGCTCGGGGTGCAGGTCGCCGGCGTGATCTCGGTCGTCTCCTCCTCCTATCTCTTCGACCGCCTCGTCCGCGACCGCTGGGGCGAGCCCGCCCGCTGGGCGACGCTCTGGTTCGGCGCCGGCGTCGTTACCCTGCTCGCCGACGGCCAGCTCACCTTCGCCCTCGGGGTCGCCTTCGGCCTCGCCGCGCTGCGCTGCCTGCAGTTGGGACGCTCGAAGCTGGCGCTGCTCGCGGCCGGCCTCTGCGCGCTGTCGAGCCCGGTTGCCGCCGTCTTCCTCGCCGGGGTGGTGCTCGTCGGCGCGCTCGAGCGCGGCCGCCCCTTCAATCGCATTGCGCTCTGGGTCGCCGCGATCGCCCTCGGCCTGATCGCCGTCCCCAACATCGCCTTCCCCGAGCCCGGCCAGTTCCCCTTCGCCTTCTCCTCCTTCGTCGCGATCCCGATCTGGTGCGGCTCGGCCCTCTACGTGACGCGCGGCCTACGCGAGGAGGAGCGCCAGCTGCGCTGGGCGCTCGCCGGCTACGTGATCGCCTCGGCGCTGATCTGGCTGGCGCCGAACCCGATCGGCGGCAACGCGGTGCGGCTCGGCGCCCTCTTCGGCGGCCCGGTCCTGGCGGCGGTGATCCTGGCCCGGCGCCCGCGCGTCTCGCCCTGGTTCCTCGCCCTCTTCCTGGCCGGTGGCCTCTACTGGCAGGTGACCGCGAGCGTCAGCCAGATCGCTCGCAGCGTCGGCGACCCCTCGACCTCGCGCAGCTACTTCCAGCCGCCGGCGCAGTGGTTGCGCGCCCACGGCGGCTCGGGGGTGCGGGTCGAGGTGCCGCCCACCGCCAACCACTGGGAGTCGGCCTATCTCGCCTCCCAGTTTGAGCTAGCCCGCGGCTGGCTGCGCCAGCTCGACACCACCCGCGACGACATCTTCTACGACGAAAGCGAGCTCACCGCCGCCAGCTACGGCCACTGGCTGCGCCAAAACGCGATCTCCTACGTCGCCCTGCCCGACGCGCCGCTCGACTACTCCTCGGCGGCCGAGCGGCGGTTGATCTTGAGCGCGCCGGCGTACCTTCACTTGCGCTGGAGCTCGCCCCACTGGCGGATCTACGCCGTGCGCAACCCCGAGCCGCTGGTCGACCCGATGGGCGTTGCGGCGGCGCACACCCTCTGGGTTGGACGCCAGAGCTTCGGCCTCGACGTCACCCGCCCCGGCGAATTCCTCGTCCGCGTCAACTTCACCCCCTACTGGTCGATCGCCCGCGGCGCCGGCTGCCTGCTGCGCCGCGGCGAGTGGACGGTCGCGCGCGCCTCGCACCCGGGAATCTTCCGAGTCTCGGCCGACTTCTCCGTCGGTCGCGCCTGGAACGCGGCGACCGGGGCCAAGCAGACCTGCTGAGCGTCCGGGCCCCGGCCGAGGCCGTTGCTAGGTTCCCGGCGGTGAAGAAGCTCGCTCTCGTTCCGGCCCTTCTGGCGCTGGTTGTTCTCGCCGCCGCGGCAGGGGGCTCGAGCGCGACGGCCGCGACGTCCTGCCCCAGCTTCCGGGTCCTCCACAACGACCGCATCGGTTCCGCTGTCTTTCCAGCGGGCAGCTATGCGATCTCGATCGCATCCTCTGCCAATCTCAGCTGCGCCGCCGCCTCGAAAAACTTCACCCGCTTCCTCGCGGACTACGACGGAGTCCTGCCTCGTCCCTGGACCGTGCTCGCCGAAGGATCGGGCAAGGCGTCCTTCAGGCAGGCGGGAGTCGTCGCCTTCTCGGTCGCGCGCAGCTCTGGCGGCGGCGAAGGTAACTCCTCCCTTGGCGTTCTCTGCAAAGGCACCTTCACAGTCAACGCCGGCAGCCGTGTTGGCCCGCTCTTCTTCCCCAAGGGTCCTTACCTCCTCTACATCCCGCCGCGCTCGGGGATCAGCTGCAACCGCGCCTCGGTCCTCTTCACCCGCTTCCTCGGCGCCGGCGGAATGCTGCCGCCACCGTGGCGGACGATCGCCCAGACGGCGACTTTCTACAAGCCGGCCAACCCGCAGCGCTCCGCCTTCCGCGTGGAGCCGCTTAGCGGCGCCGGTCCGCGCTAACTAGAGCGCTAGGGCGAGCGGCTCTTCCAGCAACGCCCGGATGCGGGCGAGGAATTCTGCGGCGGGCGCGCCGTAGAGGATACGGTGGTCGCAGGCGAGGTTGACCCGCATCAGGTGGGCGGTCCCGATCCCGCCGTCACGGACGACAGGCCGCTCCGTGATCGCCCCAACGGCGAGGATCGCCGCCTGCGGCGGATTAATCACAGCGGCAAAGCTGTCGATCCCAAACATCCCCAGGTTGGACACGGTAAAAGTCGCCCCCGATAGCTCCGGCGGAGTTATTTGCCCATCCCGAACCCGCTGCGCCAGAGCCCGAGAGTCAGTGGCGATCTGACGCAGATTCTTCTGGTCGGCATCGAAGACGGTGGGAACGACGAGTGCGTCGCGAGCGGCAACCGCGACGCCGACGTTCACCCGCGAGTAGAGCTCAAACCGCCCATCCCGGTAAGCACCATTGGCGCGCGGATGCTCCCGCAGTGCCAGAGCACAGGCCTTGACGACCATGTCGTTGAAAGACGGAACGACATCGCCCTCCTTGGCCGCAGCTTTGATCTGCGCCCGAGCCTCAACCAGCCGGCTCATATCGACCTCAGCCTCGAGGTAAAAGTGCGGTGCCGTCGCCTTCGACTCCGCCATCCGCCTGGAGATCGTCGACTGCAACTTGCTCAACTCTTCGTAGCTGACCTGGCCCTTGGCGGTTTCGGGACTCTCACTCGAAGTGGGCTTGGTCACTGGTTCGAACCCAGTAGCGCCCATTGGCTGAGACTCGACTTTTTCCACGTCGGCCTTGACGATTCGCCCCCCAGGCCCGGACCCTCGAAGCTTCCCCAAATCGAGACCCTTCTCTTTGGCGATCCGCCGAGCAACCGGCGACGCCTTCGGACGCCCGTTCTCGCCGGCAGCGTCGGGAGCTTCGACCGTCTCCGTCTGCGGGTGGCGTGGGGGTGGGGGGGTCGAGGACGGTTTTGACCCGCCCGCAGGCCCCCCCTCCCTCGCGACAGGACCCGCAGCCGAGCGCTCAATCCCTTCCCCCGAATCGCCGACCGTCGCAATCGGTGTCCCGATCGCAACCGTCTCACCCTCTTGCACCAAGATCTCGGCAAGAGTTCCGGTCACGTCACTTTCGTAAGCCATATTGGCCTTGTCGGTCTCAATCTCCACCAGCTCATCGCCGATGGCAATCTCGTCCCCGACTGACTTCAACCACTGGAGGATCGTCCCCTCCTCCATCGAGTCAGACAATCGTGGCATCACGACCTCGGCCATCAGATCGACCCCTCCAGCGCGGCCAGCGCAGCCTTCACCACGTGCTCCTCGTGAGGAATCGCAGCCTGCTCCAACCGCCGCGAGTACGGCATCGGCACATCGGCCCCGGTAACCCGCTGTACCGGCGCATCGAGGTGGTCAAAAGCCTGCTCGGTGATTAGCGTCGCCAGGTTCGCCCCGACGCCGCCGTGCGGCCAGCCCTCCTCGACGATCACCGCCCGGTTGGTCTTGCGCACCGAGGCGAGGATCGTGTCGAGGTCGAGCGGGCGCAGGGTGCGCGGGTCGATCACCTCGGCCTCGACGCTGTGCTCGTGCGCGAGCACCCGCGCCGCGTCCTCGGCCACGTGGGCCATCTTCAGCAGGCCGACGATGGTCACGTCGGAGCCCTCGCGCCGCACCGCCGCTTCGCCGAAGCGCAGCACCTCGCCGCCGTCCTCGGAGACCTCGCCGCGGCGGCCGTAGAGGTACTCGTGCTCGATGAAGACGACCGGGTTGTCGTCGCGGATCGCCGCCTTCAGCAGCGCCTTGCCGTCGGCCGGGGTCGAGGGGCAGGCGACGAGCAACCCCGGCACCTGCAGGAAGAGCGCCTCGAAGCTGTGCGAGTGGGTGGGGCCGAGCTGGTGCCCGCCGCCGCCCGGCATCCGGATCACCATCGGCACCTTGGCCTGGCCGTTGAACATGTAGGGGATCGCGGCGGCGTGGTTGACGATCTGGTCCAGGGCCAGCAGCGAGAAGTTGACCGTCATCAGCTCGACGATCGGACGCAGGCCGCCGATCGCGGCGCCGACCCCGGCGCCGACGATCGTGTTCTCGGAGATCGGCGTGTCGCGCACGCGGCGCTCGCCGAACTCGTCGAGCAGGCCCTCGGTCACCTTGAAGGCGCCCTGGAAGACACCGACGTCCTCGCCCATTACCAGGACCGCCTCGTCGCGCCGCATCTCCTCCGCCATCGCGTCGCGCAGCGCCTCTCTCATCCGCAGCGCCGCCATCAGTCCTCGACCTCGTCGCGCTCGGCCGCGACCTCCGGCTCGGTGCCCTCCTGGGCGTCGCCGCTCTCGGCTGGGTTCGGACGTGGCCCGTCCGTCTGCCCCGCGTAGGCGGCCCCGGCTTCGGCCAGCTCCCGCGCCGCGGCGGGCATGTTCTCCTCGCGCTCGCCCCGGTGCGGCTCGGGACTGCGCTCGTCGACCGCGTACCAGGCCTCGCTCTCGGTTACCGCGTAGAGGTTTTCGTAGAGCGTGTCGAGCGCCGGCTCGGGCGAGGCATCGGCGAACTCGACCGCCTCCAGGACCGTCGCCTCGGCCTTGTCGCGCACCTCCTGCACCTCGCGCTCGCCCAGCACCCCGGCCTCGACACAGCGCCGGGCGAAGTTCTCGATCGGGTCCTTCTCGCGCCACTCCTCGACCTCCTCGCGCTCGCGGTAGACCTCGGGATCGGCGGCGGAGTGGCCGCGGAAGCGGTAGGTGAAGGCCTCGAGCAGGGTCGGCTTGCGCTCCTCGCGGGCCAGCCGGATCCCCTCGGCGACCGCCTCGCGCACCGCCATCACGTCCATGCCGTCTATCCGCTGGCCCGGGATGCCGTAGCCCTCGGCCTTCTTGGAGAGGTCTGTCTGGGCCGAGTGGCGCTCGACCGAGGTGCCCATCCCGTAGAGGTTGTTCTCGACCAGGAAGAGGATCGGCAGGCTCCAGAGCGCCGCCAGGTTCATCGTCTCGCCGAAGTTGCCGGCGTTGGAGGCGCCGTCGCCGAACATGCAGACGGTGACCGCGTCTTCGCTCTTGAAGTCGGAGGAGAGCGCCAGGCCGGCAGCGATCGGCAGGTTGCCGCCGACGATCCCGTAGCCGCCCATGAAGCGGTGCTCGGCGTCGAAGATGTGCATCGAGCCGCCGCGGCCGCCGCTGGTCCCGTCGACCCGGCCGAAGAGCTCCGCCATCACCCGCTTCGGCTCGGTGCCGCGGGCGATCGCGTGGCCGTGGGTGCGGTAGGTGCCGATCAGGTAGTCCTCCTCGCGCATCACCGAGGCGGTGCCGACGATCGTCGCCTCCTCGCCGATCGCCAGGTGGAGGAAGCCACCGGCCTTGGCCCGCTGATACTGCCGCCCGGCCTCCTCCTCGAAGCGGCGGATCAGCGCCATCCGCGCGAGCAGCTCGTAGGAAGTTGTGGCGTCGGGCAAATCTGCCATCGAGGCCACCTTAGCTAGCGGCGGCGACCGCCTCCTCCAGTTTGTCGTCGCCCCAGAAGACCTCGCCGTCCACGACTAGCGACGGGACCCCGAACACGCCCAGCTCGGCTGCCGAATCCGTCGCCTCGCGCAGGGCGTTCTTGACGATTTCGGTCTCGACTGCCTTGAGCAGGGCTTTGGGGTGCAGCTCGCAGGCAGCGGCGGCGATCAGCACGTTGTCGGGCTCGGAGAGATCGCGCCCGGCGGCGAAGGCCTGGCGAAAGGCGGCGAGAGCAAAGGAGACGGTGCGCCCGGTCTGCTTGGCAAAGGTCGCGACCCGCATCGCGAAGAGCGTGTTGCCGGGCCACGGCTCGGGCCACGACAACGGAGGCAGTCCGTAGGCGGCCGCACGCCGCTCGATCTCGGCGATTCCCCCGTCCCGCCCCGGCCCTTTCGACCAAGAGTCCCGATCGAAGGTCCTAAACAACCCCCCGAGCAGGACCGGCTGCCACTCGGGCTGCCCAAGCCCCGCCTCGGTAAAGAGTCCGCTGATTCGCTCCGCGGTCAGGTACGCGTAGGGAGACCCGAGGTCGAAGTAGAAGGTCGCCCTAGGCGTGGATGGCCCGGCCATCGACCGCCCGTGCCGCTTCGGGAATCGCCTCGGAGATCGTCGGGTGAGGATGGACGATCTGGGCCAGCTCCTGGTAGCCACCCTCCAGCGCCATCGTCGCGATCAACTCCGCGATCATGTCGCAGGCGCGGTTGCCGACGATGTGGGCGCCGAGGATCTCGCCGTACTTGGAGTCGACGACCAGCTTGACCAAACCGTCTTTGTCGTCGTAGACGGTCGCGCCGCCGACGCCGCCAAGCTTCTGCTTGCCGACCTTGATCTCGTGCCCGGCCTCCTTGGCCGCCGCCTCGGTGAGGCCGACGCTGGCCACCTGCGGGTGGCAGAAGGTCGCTCCGGCGACGAGGTTTTGGTCGACCGGGTGGGTCGGCTCGCCGGCGGCGTGCTCGACCGCGACGACGCCCTCCTCGGAGGCCTTGTGGGCAAGCGCCTTGGCACCCGTGAGGTCGCCGATCGCGTAGACCTTGGGATTCGAAGTGCGGTTGTACTCGTCGACTTTGACCTTTCCGTTCTCGGCCAGCTCGACCCCGGCGTCGGAGAGGCCCAGCCCCTCGACGTCGGCGGAACGGCCGCCGGCGATACAGAGGTAGTCGACCTCGACCTTCTCCTCGCCGTAGGTGAACTTGACCGACTGATCGCCGGCTTCGACGTTTTCGACCGGGCTACCGGTGGAGATCGTCACGTTCTGCTTCTTGAAGGCACGCTCGACCACGCGGGCCATGTCCTTGTCCTCGGCGGGAAGGATCTGGTCGAGCATCTCGATCAGCAACACCTCGGTGCCGAAGCGCCCGTAGGCGGAGGCGATCTCGCAACCGGAAGCGCCGGCGCCGACGACGGCGATCTTCTGCGGCTGCTCGGGCAGCGACCAAGCACCCCAGGTGTCGACGACGCGCCCGCCGAACTCGACCCCGGGGATCGGCAGCGCCGCCGAGCCGGTGGCCAGGACAACGGTGCCGGCCTCGTAGACCTCGTCGCCGACCTTGACGTTGGCCTCGGGGGTGAGCGTGCCCTCTCCCTCGATCAGCGCAATCTTGTTCTTCTCCCAAAGCATCTTGACCCCGCCGGAGAGCGACTCCGAGACGGCGGCGCGGCGCTTGCCCAGTGCCTCCCAGTCGATCGAGACGTCCTTGGCGACAACCCCGAGCTCGGCGCTATCGCCGGCCTGGTGGTAGATCTCCGCCGTGCGCAGCACTGTCTTGGCCGGGATGCAGGCGTAGTTGAGGCAGCGCCCGCCAGGCTTGTCGCGCTCGACGACCGCGGTCTTCTTGCCCAGCTGAGCGGCGCGGATCGCGGCGACGTAGCCGCCCGGGCCCCCACCGATGACGATCACATCGAACGAATCTGCCATTGGACCCGAGCCTATAGAACCGGGATGTTCCGCCGCCTAATCGGGGTTGCGCGTCGGCATCTGGATCCGCGCCATCGCCTTGACCATGAAGTAGAAGAAGCTGCCGGCGACGGCGAGCAGGGCCAGCGTCGCCAGCACCTGCGCCACCGTTGCCGCCTGCAGCGCCAGGCCGTAGACGGCGCTGAAGATGAGGAAGACGAGGATCAGCTGGAAGCCGAGCACGGCCCAGTAGCGAGCGCGCCACATGCCCCAGGCCATGATCCCCATCAGCAAAGCCGGCGCCAGGATCTGGATGAATTTCGGTTTTTCGCCACTGACCTCGGTTCCCGCCAGGTAGCCGATCGCGATCGAGGCTGCGATCAACGCCGCGACCACGGCGCCGATCGTCACCACCAGCGGCCGCTCGCCTTCGGCCAGCGGCTCGAGTGCCTCGCGCGCTTCCTGGTTGCGCTCCTCGGCTTTGGCATAGCCGCGCTCCATCCGCTCGCGCGGGGTTTGGGAGGCGCCACGCTCCTTGCGCTTGCGCGGCTGCTCAGCCACCGGGGGCCACGTCTCCGGCCTTTGCGAATGCTCGACGCAGCTCTTCGGCGGCTGCTGCCGGATCCGCGGCATTGCGGATTGCCCGCACCACGCAGAGCCGCCGCGCTCCCGCCCGGACCACCTGCGCTGCGTTGGACGGGTCGATACCGCCGATCGCGAAGAAAGGGTGGAGGGCGTTGGCGGCGGCGTGCTCGATCAGCTCGATGCCGACGGCCGGCCGGCCCTGCTTCGTCGGTGTCTCCCAGATCGGCCCGGCGCTGATGTAGTCGACCGGCTGCTCGGCGGAAGCCGCGATCTGCTCCTCGGAGTGGCAGGAGAGGCCGACGATCGCCTCGGGCCCGACGGCCTCGCGGACCTCGGCTGTCGACATGTCCTCCTGCCCAACGTGGACGCCGTCGGCGTCGCAGGCCCGGGCCAGGTCGGGATCGTCGTTGACGATGAAGAGGGCGCTGTAGGTGTCGCAGAGGCGACGGAAGGTGAGGGCCGAGCGCTCGATCTCGCGCCGTGGCAGCGACTTCTCGCGCAGCTGCACGATGTCGACGCCGCCGTTCAGCACCGCCCGCAGCAGCGGCTCCGGATCCTCGTCATTGGGCCGCGCGTCGCAGCAGAAGTAGAGGCGCGCGGTGCGCAGCCGCTCGCGGCGCAGCGGTCCCTTGGCATCGGGCGTAGCGAGGCTCACCCTCCAAGTATCGCTCTGTAGCATCGGTGGCGTACGGGAGCCAAGAGGCTGAGAGGGTGGCAACGAGGCCACCGACCGTCTGGACCTGATCCGGGTAATGCCGGCGGAGGCAAATTTGCACGAGAGACGTAGCTATGACGTGGTGGTTGTCGGAGGCGGGGCGATCGGTCTCTGCTGCGCCTGGCGCGCCTCGCAGCGCGGCGCCCGGGTCGTCGTCATCGACCGCGCCCACCTGCCCGCCGGCGCCACCCGCGTCGCCGCCGGGATGCTGGCGCCGATCGGCGAGCTCGCCTTTGGCGAGCCGGACCTGCTGCGGATGACCCTCGACGCGGGCGAGATGTACCCCGGCTTCGTCGCCGAGCTCGAGGCGGCGAGCGAGCTCTCCACCGGCTACGTCCAGAGTGGCGCCTTGCACATAGCCCTCGACCGCGACGAGGCGGCCGAGCTGCGCCGCGTCCACGATCTGCAGCGCGCCCTCGGTCTCGGCGCCGAGTGGCTGCCGCCGCGCCGCTGCCGCGAGCTGGAGCCGGGCCTGACCCCGTCCTTCAACGGCGGCGTTCACGCGCCCGAGGAGGCCGCGGTCGATCCGCGGCGGATGACCGCGGCGCTGCTTGCTGTCCTCGCTGCCGATGGGGTCGAGGTCCGCGGCGGCGTCGAGGTCACCGAGGCCCTGCTCGAGGGGGAGCGCATCGTGGGGGTCCGGACCGAGTCGGGCGAGGAGCTGGTGGCGAGCGCGGTCGTCCTCGCCACCGGCGCCTGGTCGGGAAGGGCGAGCTGGCTGCCGGATGCGGCACGCCCGCCGGTGCGGCCGGTCAAGGGCCAGATCCTCGAGCTGCGCGCACCGGATGGCCGGGCGCCCTGCGAGCGGATCGTCGCCTCGGAGCGGGTCTATCTCGTGCCGCGTCCCGACGGTCGTCTGATCGTCGGCGCGACCACCGAGGAGCGCGGCTTCGACTCCACCGTGACGGCGGGCGGCGTCCACGAGCTGCTGCGCGAGGCTTACCGCCTGCTGCCCGACGTCGCCGAGATGGAGCTGGTCGAGTCGATGGCGGGCCTGCGCCCCGGCACGCCCGACAACCTGCCGCTGATCGGGCCAGGCACGCTCGAGGGCCTCGTTCTCGCCTGCGGCCACTACCGCAACGGGATCCTGCTGGCGCCGCTGACCGGCGACGCGGTGGCCGAGCTGCTCGACCAAGGCGAGCTGCCAGAGTCGGTGGCTGCAGCGGACCCCGGGCGGCTGGCGATGGAAGCGGGCGCGGCGCGATGAGGATCGAGCTGAACGGCGAGCCACGCGAGCTGGCCGAGGGCGCGAGCCTCGCCGACGCGGTCGCGGCGAGCGGCGCCGACGGCGCGGCACGCGGCGTCGCGGTCGCCCTCGACGGCGAGGTCGCCCCGCGCGGCGAGTGGGCCTTGATCGCGCTGGCCGACGGCAGCAAGGTTGAGGTTCTTGCGGCGATCCAGGGCGGCGCCGAAGGCTGGGAGCTGGGCGGCCGCGCCTGGAACTCGCGCCTGATCGCCGGCACCGGCGGCTTCCGCTCGCTGGAGCAGATGGAGGACGCACTGGCGGCCTCCGGGGCGGAGATCGTCACCGTCGCCCTGCGTCGCATCGACCCCGGCGCCAAGGGCTCGGTCCTCGACGTGCTCGACAAGCTCGGCCTCTTCGCCCTCCCCAACACGGCCGGCTGTTACACCGCCCGCGACGCGGTTCGCACCGCGCGGCTCGCACGCGAGGGCTTCGAGACGGACTGGATCAAGCTCGAGGTGATCGGCGACGATCGCACCCTCTTCCCCGACGCGGTCGAGTTGCTCGACGCCGCCGAGACCCTTGTCGCCGAGGGCTTCACCGTCCTCCCCTACACCAACGACGACCCGATCCTCGCCCGCCGGCTCGAGGAGGCCGGCTGCGCCGCGGTGATGCCGCTGGGCTCGCCGATCGGCTCCGGTGCCGGCATCCGCAATCCATACAACGTCGCGATCATCGCTGAGCGCGCCGCCGTCCCGGTCATCCTCGACGCCGGCATCGGCACCGCCTCCGACGCGGCCCTGGCGATCGAGTTGGGCTGCGACGCGGTGATGGCGGCCAGCTCGATCTTCGGCGCCGCCGACCCGGTGGCGATGGCAACCGCGCTGCGCCTCGGCGTCGAGGCCGGCCACGCCGCAGCTGGGGCCGGCCGCATCCCCCGCCGCACCCACGCCGAGGCCTCGACCCCAGAGCAGGGCTTGCCAGAACTTTCCTGACCGCAACCCCGAGCCCGCGGCACACGATTACCATTGAGCGCCTTGCCCCTGTAGCTCAGCTGGTTAGAGCGGCGGCCTTTTAAGCCGCGCGGCGCCGGTTCGAATCCGGTCGGGGGCACTTTGGCTAGTCCGGACGCCAACTTGAGTCACGTGGGGGCGATATAGACACCCAACGTGACAGCGCGGGGGCTAAGCGCGACGAGCTACTGCTGCGCACTCCCTGCGACGTCGAGGAGCAGGACGAGCTGCGGCTCGGCCGCATCCACGACGAGATCGAGCGGGGCTTCGACGCCCTGCGCGACATCGACGACGGCGTCTCGATCTTCGGCTCGGCCCGGATCAAGGAGGGCCACCGCTGGTACGAGCTCTGCCGCGAGGCGGCGGCCTGCCTCGTCAATCACGGTTTCTCGGTGATCACCGGCGGCGGGCCGGGCCTGATGGAGGCGGCCAACCGCGGCGCCGCCGAGGCCGGCGGACTTTCGGTCGGGCTCAGCATCGAACTGCCGGTGGAGCAGCAGACCAACCCCTACGTCAACCGCAGCCTTCACTTCCATTACTTCTTCGCCCGCAAGCTGATGTTCGTCCGCTACGCGCGCGCCTTCGTGATCATGCCCGGCGGTTTCGGCACGCTCGATGAGATGTTCGAGAGCCTGACCCTGATTCAGACCAACCGGATCAAGCATTTCCCGACGATCCTGGTCGACTCCGAGTACTGGGCGCCGCTGCTCGACTGGATCGACAACGGCCTCGAGGACGACGGCATGATCGCCCCCGCCGACAAGGAGCTGCTGGTCACCGCCGACAGCCCCGAGGAGATCTGCGATCACGTAAGGCGCGCAAGCTCGAAGCAGAAAGAGCTGGCCGCTGCCTGAAGAAAAGCGGCGGCTAGTGCCGGAAGTGGCGGTGCTTGGTGAAGACCATAGTGACGCCAGCGGCGTCGCAGGCCTCGATCACGTCGCCGTCGCGCTTCGAGCCGCCGGGCTGGATCACCGCGGCCGAGCCGGCCTGGATCGCCAGCTCGGGGCCGTCGGCGAAGGGGAAGAAGGCGTCGGAGGCGACGGCCGAGCCGGCCAGCAGCGCCTCGGCGTCCTCGCCGCGGGAGTCGCGGCACTTCTCGACCGCGAGGCGGACCGAGTCGACCCGGCTCATCTGACCGGCGCCGATGCCGAGCGTGGCGCCGTCCTTGGCGATCACGATCGCGTTCGAGCGGACGTGGCGGACGACGGTCCAGGCGAAGCACATGTCGTCCCACTGCTGCTCGCTCGCCTCGGTCTTGGTCACCACCTCCATCAGCTCGCGCGGCTCGGGGTCGCCGTCGCGGTCCTGGATCAGCAGCCCGCCCAGCACCCGTTTGACGTCGCGTTCCTGCGGGTCGCGCTGGCGGCGCTCCTCCTCGCAGAGGATCCGGATCGCCTCCTTCTGCTGCAGCACTTCGAGCGCGCCGTGCTCGTAGTCGGGCGCAATCAGCACCTCGACGAAGTTCTCGTGCAGGGCCTCGGCCAGCTCTTTGCTGACCGGCCGGTTGAAGGCGATCACGCCGCCGAAGGCCGACATCGGGTCGCAGGCCAGCGCCTTGGCGTAGGCCTCGGCTGCGTCCTTGCCGATCGCCGCTCCGCAGGGGTTGTTGTGCTTGACGATCGCGCAGGCCGGCTGCTCGAAGTCCTCAACCAGGCGGCGGGCCGAGTCGAGGTCGAGCACGTTGTTGAAGGAGAGGGCGCGGCCGTGCAGCTTGGCGACGCGCGAGAGCACGTGGCTGCGCACGCCGGCTTCCGAGTAGAGCGCCGCCCGCTGGTGCGGGTTCTCGCCG
>DASYIY010000004.1:0-19736 GCA_035997045.1 Solirubrobacterales bacterium
ACGTGTACGTGCCGTGCGAGCAGTGCCACGGCAAGCGCTACAACCGCGAGACCCTCGAGGTCCGCTTCAAGGGGCGGACGATCGCCGACGTGCTCGAGATGCCGGTGGAGGAGGCCCTCGACTTCTTCCGCCACATCCCCAAGATCAAGCGCCGCCTGCAGGCTCTCAACGACGTGCTCTACAAGTCGGTCGCGAACCGGCTGCACCGCGCGAAGCAGCGCCCCGGCGCACACCGCCGCATCACCGGGCTCGACCAGCTCGACAAGATCATCGCCGTCGACCAGTCGCCGATCGGGCGCACCCCGAGGTCCAACCCCGCCACCTACACGGGGCTGTTCGACGTGATCCGCGACATCTTCTCCAAGACCCAGGAGGCGCGAGCCCGCGGGTACAAGCCGGGCCGCTTCAGCTTCAACGTCAAGGGCGGCCGCTGCGAGGTCTGCCGCGGCGACGGGCAGATCAAGATCGAGATGCACTTCCTGCCGGACGTGTACGTGCCGTGCGAGCAGTGCCACGGCAAGCGCTACAACCGCGAGACGCTCGAGGTCCGCTTCAAGGGCAAGAACATCGGCGATGTGCTGGAGATGTCGGTCGAGGAGGCGGTCGAGTTCTTCGAGAACGTGCCGAAGATCGCGCGTCGCTTGCGCACCCTGCACGACGTTGGCCTCGACTACATCCGCCTCGGCCAGGCGGCGACGACGCTCTCCGGCGGCGAGGCGCAGCGGATCAAGCTGGCGACCGAGCTCTCCAAGGTCGCCACCGGCAACACCCTCTACATCCTCGACGAGCCGACCACCGGCCTGCACTTTGCCGACGTCCAGCGCCTGCTCGACGTGCTCGGCCGCCTCGTCGACGCCGGTAACAGCGTGGTCGTGATCGAGCACAACCTCGACGTGATCAAGACGGCAGACCACCTGATCGACCTCGGTCCCGAGGGCGGCGAAGAGGGGGGAGAGGTGGTCGCCACCGGTACTCCCGAGGAGGTCGCGGCCGTCGCCGCCTCCTACACCGGTCGCTTCCTTGCCGAGTTGGTCGAGCCGGCGAAGCCGAAACGCGGCGCCCGCGGTCAGCGGGAGGCCGCGGTGGCCGCCTGAGAGGCCTTTCCTTCTAGACCGTTCTTCCACGGTCACCGCTTCCTCGATAAAGTAGTTTGGAAAACTTGAGTACTGAGGGAGGCGGAGGAGCAGATGTTTCGAGCAACTGTTTGGCGACGGTTGATCGCTGTGGTCATAGTCCTCGCGGTCGCCGCTGGCGTAGCGGTCGGTTGCGGGAGCGGCGGTAGCGATGGGGGGACGATCGCGCTTCTATTGCCCGAAGCTCGGGCTGCGCGCTACGCAACCCACGACCGTCCCCAGTTCGAAAAGAAGGTCAAAGAACTCTGCGACAACTGCAAGATCATCTACAGCAACGCAGAAGGGGATGCGTCAAAGCAGCAGGAACAGGCTGAAACGGCCATATCGCGCGGCGCCAAGGTGCTCGTCGTCGATCCGGTCAGCACGGCCCTAGCGGCGAAGATCGTCCACCACGCAAAACCCCGCGGCGTGCCAGTCATCTCTTATGACCGCTTGATCGAAAACTCCAGGGTCGATTATTACGTCTCCTTCAACAGCGAAAAAGTCGGCGAATTGCAGGGTAAACTCCTTGCGGAGGGGCTTAAGGAAAACGGCAGCCCAAGCGGCCCGATTGTGTTGCTTACCAGCACGGAAAGGGGCGGTGGCCTACGCAACTACGGCGCCCGCCATATGTTCGAACTCCACGGAGTCAAGCTGGCCAAGGAACACCACCCACGGAGGTCATCGGCAACGAAGGCCCAGAGCGAGGTGCACCGCGCGCTTGCTGCTCTCGGCAAAAATGGATTCGAAGGGGTCTACGCATTCAACGACGAAGTCGCGGAAGGCGCGATCGCCGCGATGAAGTCGGACGGCATCGATCCGGAAGAAAAGCCGACCACCGGCGAAGGCGCCACACTTGCCGGACTGCAACGCATTCTCAGCGGCGAACAGTTCATGACCGTGTACGAGCCATTTGGGGATGAGGCCGACGTCAGTGCCGAGATGGCGGTCGAACTGGCCAATGGGGACGAAATCCCCGACTCTAGGTTCACCGCTGAACCGGCCAATGGGTTCAGGGATGTGCCGGCGGTGCTGCTCGAACCGGTCGCCGTTACGAAAGACAACCTGAAGTCGACCGTGATCGCCGACGGATTCGTCAAGCCCGCGGAGCTCTGTGCCGGGCGCTATGCGTCTGCCTGCCGTGAAGCGGGGATTTCATAGCGGGCAAAACTGGCGCCCGCTGCGAGGGGGCGCTAACTTAAGAGTGGGATCTCGCGCAAGCGGGTAAGGGCGGGGGTGGAAAGGAGTGTTCATGTCCCCATCAGCCCTGAAGCGTTTCTCGGTCGCAGCCGGTGTACTGCTTGCGATCGTCCTAGTCGGTGTCGGCTGCGGAGGTAGCAGCGGAGGCGGTGGCACGAAGATTGCGTTGCTGCTGCCGGAAAACGAGACGCCCCGCTACGAAACCAACGACCGGCCTGACTTCGAAAAAGCGGTCAAAGAACAGTGTGAAGACTGCGAAGTCCTCTACAGCAACGCCGGCGGCGATGCGCAGAAGCAGCAGAGCCAGGCGGAAGCTGCCCTGACCCAGGGAGCCGAAGTCCTCGTCGTCGACCCGCAGGACTCCAAGTCGGCGGCGGCGATCGCCGAAAAGGCGAAGGCCCAGGGCGTGCCGGTGGTCAGCTACGACCGCTTGATCGAAAACGGCGAAGTCGACGCCTACGTCTCCTTCGACAATGAAAGAGTCGGCGAACTTCAGGCAGAAACGCTGGCGAAAAAGCTGAAAGAAGACGGCAGCGCCAGCGGCCCGATCATCATGATCAACGGCGACCCCGCCGATCCCAATGCGGCCGGGTTCAAGGCCGGCGCCCACAAAGGGTTCGACGCCGCCGGGGTGAAAATCGCGAAGGAATACGACACTCCCGGCTGGAGCGCGGAAAACGCCCAGCGCGAGGCGCAGCAGGCAATCACCGCGCTCGGCAACAACGGGTTTGCCGCCATCTACGCCGCCAACGACGAAACCGGCGGCGGCGCGATCGCGGCGATGAAGGGCGCCGGGATCAAGCCGGAAGAAAAGCCCGTCACCGGACAGGACGCGACGGTGGCCGGACTGCAGCGCATCCTCGCTGGAGAACAGTTCATGACGGTCTACAAGGAAATCGAACCGGAGGCCACGATCGCCGCAGAATTCGCCGTCGCCCTTGCCGAAGGCGAAGAACTACCGAAGAGCAAGGTCACGGAAGAAATCAACAACGGCAAGGCCGACGTCCCCTCGGCGATCCTCGAACCGGTCGCGGTGACCAAAGACAACGTCAAGACCACCGTGGTGGCTGACGGGTTCGTCACCGCTCAGGAACTCTGCACCAGCGCGTTCCAGACAGCATGCAAAGAAGCGGGAATCTCGGGCTGAGATGAGCAACGGTGCTCCCCTCCTCGAGTTGGAGGGAGTCAGTAAGCGATTCGGCCCGGTCCAAGCTCTGGACCGGGTCGATTTCGCCGTCCACGCCGGCGAGGTGATCGGCCTGGTCGGCGACAACGGCGCCGGCAAGTCGACCCTGGTCAAGACGATCGCCGGTATCCACGCCGCCGACGCCGGCACGATCCGCTTCGCCGGCGAGGAGGTCTCGATCTCCAAGCCCCAGGACGCGACCGGCCTGGGAATCGCGACCGTCTACCAGGACCTCGCCCTCTGCGACAACCTCGACGTCGTCGCCAACCTCTTTCTCGGCCGCGAGGAGGTCTCGCCCGGTCCAGGCACGGTCTCGCGACAGCTCGACGAGTCGCGGATGGAGCACCAGACCGGCGAGTTGCTCTCCAATCTCGCGGTGACGATCCCGAGCCTGCGCAGTGAGGTCGGAACCCTCTCCGGGGGCCAGCGGCAGCAGGTCGCGGTCGCCCGCTCGCTGCTGGGAGAGCCCAAGGTGGTGCTGCTGGACGAGCCGACCGCGGCGCTCGGTGTGGCCCAGACGGCGCAGGTCCTCAACCTGATCAGGCGGCTGCGCGAGCGCGAGCTCGGCGTTGTCGTGATCAGTCACAACCTGGTCGACGTCTTCGAGGTCGCCGACCGGATCGTCGTCCTCAGACTCGGCCGGGCCGCCGGGGAGTTCGCCGCCGATGCGACCACGGAGGAGCACGTCGTCTCGGCGATCACCGGCGTCGGCTCCGATGGCGCCAAGGAGAAAGAGGAGGGGACGAAATCATGAACGATGCAGCCGCCGCGACCGTCGAGAGCGCCAAGGGCGAGACCACTCCGCGGCCGAAGGAGACGCTCCGCCGGCTGATCCAGGGCGACCTCGCCTCGCTGCGCGTGGTGATCGGCCTGGCGCTGATCTGGGCGATCTTCCAGTTCGAGAACGACCGCTTCCTCTCGGCCCAGAACCTGACCAACCTGATGCTGCAGATCACCGCCACGGGGCTGATCTCGATCGGCGTCGTCTACGTGCTGCTGCTCGGCGAGATCGACCTCTCGGTCGGTGCCGTCAGCGGTCTTGCGGCAGCGGTGATGACCGTTCTCAACGTCCAGCATGGCTGGAGCCCCTACCTGGCGATCGCCGCCGCGGTCGCGGTCGGGATGGCGATCGGCGTGCTCCAGGGCTCGCTCTTCAGCCGCTTTGTCGTCCCCTCCTTCGTCGTCACTCTCGCCGGTCTGCTCGCCTGGCAGGGGGCGCTCCTGCAGGTGCTAGGCCAGACCGGATCGATCAACCTCACCGATCCGGTGATCACCGGCCTTGCCAACACCTTCTATTCCGAAACGGTGGGCTGGATCTTTGCCGCGATCGTGATCGGGCTCTACGGCGCCGTCCTCCTGCTCGGGCACCGGCGGCGAGTCGCGGCCGGGCTCGACAGCGAGAACCTCGCCGGGCTCGGTCTCAGATTCGGGCTGGTCGCAGCGATCACGATCGTCGCCACCGCGGTCCTCAACTCCGATCGCGGCGTGCCGCTGGCGGTGATGATCCTGCTCGCCTTCGTGGTCGGGATGGAGTACGTGGTCAAGCGGACCGGGTTCGGCCGTCACGTTTTCGCCGTCGGCGGCAACGCTGAGGCCGCGCGCCGCGCCGGCATCCCCGTCAACCGCATTCGCGTCGCGGTCTTCGGGATCTCCGGCACGATGGCGGCGATCGGCGGCATTCTCGCCGCCTCGCGACTGCTTGCCGTCAACCAGAACTCGGGTGGGAACGAACTGCTGCTGCTGGCGATCGCCGGTCCGGTAATTGCCGGAACCAGCCTCTTCGGCGGTCGCGGCTCGGTCTGGACGGCGCTCCTCGGTGCCCTCGTGATCGGCTCGATCTCCAACGGGATGGACCTGCTGGCGCTCTCCTCGGCGGTCAAGTTCATGGTCACCGGCGGCGTCCTGCTGCTGGCCGTGATCGTCGATGCCGTCGCCCGTCAGCAACGCCAGGGCTCGGGGCGCGTCTAGCCGGCGAAGAGCAGCGAAGCGCCGATCGCGCCGCCGAGGTCGCCGAGCGAGGCGACGCGGACCGCTGGCGGGCGCTCGTCGACGAAGAGGTGCTTGCCCATCTCCTTGGTCAGCGGCTCCATGTAGCGCTCGCCGAAGCGGACCCCGAGGCCGCCACCGACGATCACCGCTTCGGGGTCGAGCAGGTTGACCGCCGAGGCGACGCCCGTGCCCAGGGCCTCGATCGCGCGGTCGATCAGCTTTTCGGCGAGGTCGTCGCCGTGCTGGATTGCGCGGTCCCAGATGCCGCTGGTGAGCCGGTCTTTGCCGTGCTTCTCCATCAGCTTGAAGAGGTCGGTTTTGGCCCCCTCCTCGTGCTGGCGCCGGGCCTCGGCCTCCATCGCCGCGCGTCCGGCGTAGGCCTCCATACAGCCCTTGCGCCCGCAGGGGCACTTGGCGCCGCCGCGCTTGACGACCATGTGACCGATCTCACCCGCCGCGCCTCGCCCGAGCCAGGGCTTGCCGTCGAGCACGATGCCGCCGCCGACGCCGGTGCCCCAGAAGACCCCGATCAGGCTGGAGAACTCGCGCCCCGCGCCGAGGTGGAACTCCGCTTCGGTTGCGACCTGGACGTCGTTGCCGATCCGCACCTCGGCACCGAGCGCCTTGGCCAGCGTCTCGCCGAGCGGGAAGCTGCCCTCCCAGCCGGGCAGGTTGCGGGCGCCGGAGACGACGCCCGTCTTGCCGTCGGCGTCGCCCGGCGAGCCGACGCCAACCCCCTGCAGCTCCTCCGGCTTGACCCCGGCGGCCGAGGCGGCCTCGCGCAGCGCGTCCTCCATTGCCCGCGCCACATCGGCCGGTCCCCCTGACGTCGGGGTGGGATGCCGGGCTTCGCCGAGGACCTTGCCGCCGGCGTCGACGATCGCCGTCTGGATCTTCGTGCCGCCAAGGTCGATGCCACCGCGCAGATCAGCCATGGGCCGCAGTCTATGTCGCCGGGTCTGGAAAGCTACGAGCGTGGCCGGCGAGCAGACGGGTTGGCAGATGTGGTGGGCGAAGCGGCGCTGGTACGAGCGCAACCGCCGCCCCTCGCGGCGCTGGCGCTTGGCCCGCCACGCCGCCCGCGGCGGCTTCTTCATCCGCCAGCCGCTCGAGGGCGAGGCACTGGAGGCGCTCGACGAGGGGCGGCTGCGGATCGGCGAGGGGACGCTGCTCGAGCCGGGCTGCTGGCTGACCCTGGCGCCCGAGGCGCGGATCGAGATCGGCGCCGGCTGCTTCCTCAACCGCAACACGATGCTGGCGGCGCTGGAGCTGGTCGAGATCGGCGATCACACCATGTTCGCCAACGGCTGCTTCGTCGGCGACTCGGCTCACCGCTTCGACGACCCTGACACACCGGTAACCCAGCAGGGCTTCACCTCCAAGGGGCCGGTGAGGATCGGCGCCAACTGCTGGTTCGGCGTCAACTGTGTGGTTACCAGCGGGGTGACGATCGGCGAGCGCTGTGTGATCGGCGCCAACTCCGTGGTGACGAAGGACCTCGAGCCGGGGACGATCGCCGCCGGCGCCCCGGCCAAGCCGGTAGGGGCGATCCGGTTTTCGCGGAGCGACCGCGGTTAACCGGATTTTTACTCCATAAAACTTGACATATTCAGCAGTACCAGAATAGATTCGCGGCGTGCCCGACCCGGTTTCGATTGCCGCTCACGCCAATTGTGATGACACCTACGTCGTCTGGCGTTACCCGAAAGCGATTCTGGACTGCCGCGGCTTTGCCCTCTACCGCAAACCGGAAGGTGGGGAGGAGGAGCCGGTCCACACCTTCATCCCGTTTGCCGGGGAAGAGCACAAACCCGGCGAGCACCGGCCAAGCACCGAGTGGCCGATCCAGAAATTCGCCTGGGCCGACGTTCTCGCCCGCTCCGGTGAAACGGTCAGCTACAGGGTGGTCCCGATGGTGGGCAAAGCGGGCTCGCTCAAAGAAGCCAAAGCCGAGGCCAGCCCCTGGAGCGATCCGGTTGCGGTGACAGCGGACGGCGGCGACGGTTTTTTCGCCTACTTCAACCGCGGGGTGCTGGCAACCCAGTCGGTAGCACGGCGGCTGAAAGGCGACGAACCTTGGGGCAAAAAACTCAAGACGATGATCGCGACGCCGGGGAACATCACCCGCGAATACCTCTCCGGCGAATTGCGGCTGGCGCTGCGCAAGGTGCTCGCCGACGCCAAGTCAAACCCGCAGGCGGCGATCTACGCGGCCCTCTTCGAGCTTGACGACCCGGAGCTGGTCGCCGACCTCTGCGCCCTCGGCCCCCGCGCTCACGTGATCCTCGCCAACGGCACCGACGCCAAGGGCGACGAGAACAAAGAGGCGCGCGGAACGCTGGAAGCCGCAAAAGTCGACGTGCACAAACGGATGACCGGCAGTCGCCTCGCCCACAACAAGTTCCTCGTCGCCTGCGAACCCGAGGCCTCGCCGAAGCTGGCCTGGACCGGCTCGACCAACTGGACGATGACCGGGCTCTGCACGCAGGTCAACAACGGCCTGCGGATCGAGAACGCCGATATCGCTAAGTACTACAAAGCCCAGTGGGACGCGCTGCTGGAATCGGGCGACAAATTCCCGCCGAAACTGGTCGACGGCAACGGTACGAAGCGCTCAGCGCAGGTGGGCAAAGGGAGTGTTGGCACCTGGTTCGTGCCGGTCCACAAAGAAGTCGACCTGGTCGAGGCGCGCGGGCTGATCGCGGCCGCCGAACACGGGATCCTCTTCGAGTTCTTCAACCCCGGCCGCAAAGGCACGCTCTTCAACGCGATCATGGATCGCGTTGCCGCCGACGAAGCCGACGGTGGCGCCTCCCTCTACGTGCATGGGATCCTCAACCAGGATCCCGAGGCGGGCTCGAAAGACCCCGCTCTGGTCAACTTGATTCACCGCGGCCAGCTCGACGAAGCGGACCCCGACATCGTCCTGCCGAGCAAGATCGACTCGCGCTTCGCCGGCTGGGAAAAAGAGATCGACCGGTTGAGCCTGGTGATGATCCACTCCAAGGTCGTCGTGCTCGATCCGTTCGGGCCGAAGCCGGTGGTGATGACCGGCTCCCACAACCTCGGCCCGCGGGCCAGCAGCAAAAACGACGACAACCTCAACCTGGTTGCCGGCGTGCCGCAGCTCGCCGCCGCTTACGCCACCCACATCATCTCCGTCTACAACGCCTACCGCTGGCGCTACGTGCGCTCGCACGCGGCAAAGGAAGCCGGCAAGGAGTGGGAGGGGCCCGAAGACGGTAAAGCCTGGCAGGAGAGCTACTACAGCGGCAAAGAGGCCGCCGCGAAGCAGGGCGAGCTCGCCTTCTGGCTGGGCGAGTAGTGCCGTCCATACGTCGCACGCAGCGCAAATCCTACCCTCTGTGACCAAGCCGTCGTAACGGCGCCGGTCGATCCCTATAATTTTGCCGTACGGCCGTGACCCGAAGGGCATGGACCAAATGGACCTCGTCGAACTCGTCGATTCCTCACACGCAACTGGCGACGTGAAGCTCTTCCGCGCAAGGGACGAGCTTCGAGCCGCGCTTGCCCCCGTGCGGCGCGAGGGCAGCTCGATCGGCCTGGTGCCGACGATGGGCTTCCTTCACGAGGGCCACCTTTCGCTGCTGCGCGCCGCCCGCGCCGAGTGCGACCTCGTCGTCATGAGTCTCTTCGTCAACCCGACCCAGTTCGGACCGGGCGAGGACCTCGACCGCTATCCGCGCGACGAGGAGCGCGACCTGCACCTCGCCGCCGAGGCCGGCGTCGACATCGTCTACGCGCCGCCGGTCGAGGCTGTCTATCCCGAGGATTTCGCCACGCAGGTAGAGGTCGGGGGCGGGCTGACCGACGTCCTCGACGGCGACCCGGCGTTGCGCGGTCCCGGCCACTTTCGTGGCGTCGCCACGGTAGTCGCCAAGCTCTTCAATTCGGTTGGCCCCGACGTCGCCTACTTCGGCCAGAAGGACGCGCAGCAGGTGGCCGTTATCCGTCGGATGGTCCGCGATCTTGACATCCCGGTACGGATCGAGGTGCTGCCGACGGTGCGCGAGCCCGACGGCCTGGCGATGAGCTCGCGCAACGCCTACCTCGACCCGCGCGAGCGCGAGCGTGCGACGGCGCTCTCGCGGGCGCTGCGGGCCGCCGAGGAGGCCGCCCTCGGAGAGGGCCTCGCTGCCGGCCTCGAGGCGGCTCGCGCCGAGCTGCGCGCCGCCGGCGTCGAGCCCGAGTACCTGGAGGCGCGCGACGCCGAGAACTTGAACCCCGTGGCCGAGTCGAATGGCCCCGTACTAATTGCCGTTGCCGCCCGTGTGGGCGGTGCACGGCTGATCGACAACGTCCTGATCCAACCTTGAACGCTCCATCCCGAAAGAGCTGACACGGAGGCCAAATGCAAAGGCAGATGCTCAAGTCCAAGATCCACCGGGCGACGGTGACCGACTGCGATGTCGACTACATCGGCAGCATCACCATCGACACCGAGTTGATGGCCAGCGCCGACCTGATTACCAACGAGCAGGTCCACGTCTGGGACATCGACAACGGCGCCCGCTTCGTCACCTACGCGATCGACGGCGAGCCCGGCTCGCGCACGATGCAGGTCAACGGCGCCGCCGCCCACCTGACCCGACCAGGCCACAAGATCATCGTCGCTTCCTTCGGCGCCTACAACGAGAGCGACCTCGAGACCTACTCGCCGGTCGTCGTCCACGTCGATGAGGACAACACGATCAACGCCGTCGACAGCCACCCCGAGGTGCTGCTCTCATGAGCGCCGGCGGGCTCTCCCACACGGCACCGCCGCCGACCGGCCGCCAGCCCGTCAACCTGCCGCGCCTGGCCGAGATGAAGGCGAAGGGCGAGCCGATCGCGATGATCACCGCCTACGACTACCCCTCGGCCAAGGTCGCGGAGGAGGCCGGCGCCGACATCGTCCTGGTCGGCGACTCGGCAGCGAACGTAGTGCTCGGCTACAACGGCACCGAGGCGGTGACGCTGGAGGAGATGATCGTGCTCGGCAAAGCCGTGCGCCGCGGCCTGCAGACGCCGCTGATGATTGGCGACATGCCGATGGGCAGCTACGAGTCGAGCAACGAGCTGGCGATCCAGAATGCCCAGCGCCTGGTCAAGGAGACCGGCTGTCAGACCGTGAAGCTCGAGGCGGGGGGGATCTCGGTCGAGCGCGCCCGGGCGATCGTCCGCTCGGGCATCCCAGTGATGGGCCACGTCGGACTGACGCCGCAGACGGCGACGGCCCTGGGCGGCTACAAGGCCCAAGGTAAGACCGCGCAGAGCGCAATCCAGCTCTGCGAGGACGCCCTCGCCCTACAAGCTGTCGGCTGCTTCGCGATCGTCTTCGAGGCGGTCCCAGCAGCCATAACCGAGGCGATCGTCGAGAAGCTGGAGATCCCGGTGATCGGCATCGGCGCCGGTCCGGCCCCCGCTGGCCAGGTCCTCGTCTTCCACGATCTGCTCGGCATCACCACCGGCCGCATGGCCAAATTCGTCAAGCGCTACGCCGACATTCACGACCAAATGGTCGGCGGCGTGCGCGCCTACATTGACGAGGTCCGCTCGCGCCACTTCCCCGAACCCGACCACGTCTATGGCGTGGAGCCCGCCGAGCTGGCCGAGTTCAGGCGCTACCTCGACCAGGAGAGCCTGACGTCGGCGAAGGCCTGGGACTGGGAGCCGTTGCCGTAGGAGGGATCTTGGGAGAACTTGAGGCTCCCCACTTTTACTCCGAGTGTGCTTCGAAAGTAGCGATTTGTTAGGGCCGAGCCTGCCGCCCGACCTTCAGACGCGCCGATGCCAGAGCCCATCGCCGACGGGAATAGATCCGCGCGGTCCGTTCGGCAAGTTCTTGTCTTTCATGGCGTCCCAGAGCAAAAGTTGGCGCATAAAAACCCCCACCACGCCCCTAGCGTTTTTGCTTCATTCCGCTTTCCGAAATGCCGTGCCACTGACCAATAGGGCCGATGGCGCAGCTCGCAGACAACATATTACTTTCATGCCTGCCGATTGAAGAACTCATTACTTTGAATCTTTCTTAGTATGAAAAAAATACGTCATCCTAAGCCGGTGCAAGCTCTTTATTGGTTAGGTAAAATCTGACTATAAATATCAAATAATTCCTTGACAAAAATCAAAACGTACCCGAGAATCCGCTCGAGGCCAGCATGGCCGGTCGAGGTCCAGGGTCAACTTGGCGCCCCCATGGGGTCGCGGACAGGGTTACTGAAACGGGGAGAATACGAGGGGTCGATAGATCCTAATGAGGAGCTGTGGACCGTGCGTCAATTGCGGACGCAAAGCGCAGACGCCGCACCTCGAAGAAGCAGATATCCAGTCCATTGAGCATAAACAGGAGCAACCATGCGAAAGCGGCGTACGAGATACATATTGACGTCAGGCGGTTATGGACGATGAGATTTTGTGATGATAAAAATAAACAACACAATGATAACTGTAAGCAAAGTTTGCTAACAGGTTGTCTCGCGTGAGGCGATAACAGGTAGTGCCCGGGACATTCATCTGCGAATGTCCGTTCAGTAGTGGGTTGCCGTCTCCTGTGTTCTCTTGCCGCGAGACAACTGGCAGGCGCAGTCGCGCCGGGAGGCGCCGTGAGCAGCCACAGTCTTCCTAAAAGATCACAGCAACGCACGCCGCAAGCGAGGCCTCCACGCCACAGCGAAAAGGAGGCCGATATCTCGAGCCTTGGCGACGAGGGAATCGATCGCGAGGACAAGCGCGAGGCGGTGCGTTGGAGGAGGGAAGAACGCAGGGCCGCTCAAGGTGCCATCAAGCAGCAGGAAATAAAGCAATTAGTCGAAAACGGGGAGCATGTAGTGCTCTTGGGCCTGCTTGTCTTCGCTGCCCTACTGATTGGAGTCGTGATCGTCGTCGGCCTGCTCGGCAACTTCGACCTTGTCCGACTCGGGATCGGGGCGGTGTGCGCGGTCAGCGGAGGCGTTCTCTACCGCCTTGGTTTCCGCTCAAAGTAACGCTTCGCATGGCTAAGGCATAGGACCGAGACCTGCCGTAGATCTCGATAACCCAAGTTATGCCAAGCCGGATGGCGCTGAGGGGGTCGTCGGCCGACGGTATAGCCTTCTGCACCGGATCTTCTCTCATACCGTCTCCTGGAAAGAGCGACACTGTCCCAAGCCGCTGCGATCCCATGTATCACCACCAGATTCAACACGATCCGCGGGTTCCTTTTCGATCATTCCGTCCGGTTTTGCCGAAATCAGGCCCTTCTGGTCGACGAAGTGGCGGAACCCTGCCAGCTCTGCTGGCTCGGTCCGTAAACCTGGCCGGCGGGGAGCGGGGCGCCGCGCCGATGCCGATCACGGATCTCCAGCTTCTCGACGATTCGCCTCATACCCGGTGCGCCCTTCGCATTGGCGGCAGTTGGTGCGGATCGCCAGGATGCGATCCGCACCAAGTCTGCATCATCGTCTAGCTAGAATCCGATCTAGAACTACTGTCGTGCTGATCGGGAAGCTACGCCTATTGCTTTCGGTTGATTCCTACGCACCTTTAACTGCCCAAAGCCCCCAGCCGAAGCCTGCTTCCGTCATTGAGAAGGACAACATTGCACCGACGGATGCGGTCCCGGCACCCCCCAGCGATGGTGTAAAAATTCCTAGGTTTGTCCCATGGAAAAGTTCGATTTGGGATACGCACAAGTTACCGTTGGCTAGAACTTTGATTTCTGTCTGGTTTGCTTGACAGAATGTCGCAAAGTCTGCGTCTGTACTGTAGTGCACCTGAGTTGATGTCAGGCCGCTTGTGAGAGGGATAGTAAAACCAATCGCTGCATACGCTTCGCTGGCGGCGGTGTTGAACGACCAGATCCCGCTCTCAACCGCACCGGTTGGGAGCGTATTGTTGGGTGTCCACGGCTGACCTTCTGGGCCTTCTTCGCCGTTACAGATTTCGCTTGCGTCGACCGTTACGCCGCCACGTTCTTCACATTCTGGTTCACCCAGGGGGACTTCAGTGACTACGGGGGTTTTTCCATTCGTTCCAGCCGAACCCGCTGATCCGGGGGAGCCAGCTGGGCCGGTGGGACCAGCTGGACCAGTGGGACCGGGGACGCCTTTCGGGACGACTTTCTTGACAATCTTTTCGACTTCCTTCTTTTGCTTGCCGGTCAGGCCGCCCGTAGCGGCGTACGCGCCGCCCGTCAGGGCGATGACTAGTGCGGCGACGGCGATAATCAGTCCGCCTGTGCCGAAATGGTCGCGGAATCGACTGAGCATGAGTTACCTCTCCTCCTCGGGCCGCGGATATGACGCAGCCGTTTCGTTTTAGTTGCGACTGGGCACATATGCGTTGCTTGGCGATCGCCGGCGAGCAGGCGCAAATCTTCCCAATGATCCTGCGTGGCCCCTGGCTTTCCCATTACTCAATGTTGCTCTGGCCCAAGCGTGCGTGGACTTGTACCCGTAAGGTGAGTGTCCCAGGTGGCTTTCTGAGGTCAAACGCCATCAGCCACTGATTTTCTATCCCTAGGGAACATCGGCGAAAAGCCCATTAGGACTGAGTTTTAACGACCTACCGGTTGCTGTGGATTAAAAAACAGCCAGCCTTGCCAAGGCCGTTCGTACGTCAGTCCCGTGCGGACGGTGCTTGCTCTTCAGAAATTGACGTCATGGCGGCGGACGCGCCGATAGTTGGCGCAAGGGCGATGTAGGCGAGGGTCGAGGCGCTATTCACTTTCAATCCCGAGTCACCAAGGACATAGCGGCAGAACAGTGTCCAAACCGCGCTTGCGGTCGCTTCGGTGAATGAACGTCCCTGTCTAGTGCTGTCTGGCGCACCTTCAACCAGCTGCTCGATGAGCGTGGCGATCAAGTGTTGCCGTCCCTTCGCGATTCTGGCGCCTAATCCGAGGTCCTCGTGCAGGCATATCTTGGCGAGGAAGCGGTCCCTGGCGACGTGGTCGGAGAGGGCGACGATCGACCGGTATATGCCTCCGGGCCATGTACGGCCAGCGGCCTTGGCTCGAGTGATTTGCGCGAGTGCTTCTCGGGACCGTAATTCCAACGAGGCCAGGAAACAGTCTTCGATCCCGACGAAATGCGTCTCGAATTTCCGTCGCGTCACTCCGGAGCGGGCACGGACACGGGCCGTAGTCAAGTTGGCGTAGTCGTGACCGGCAGAAAGCTCCGCTACCGCCGCAAGGATGAGCGCTCGATCGTCCGCTGCCATCCCGTTTGCCGACCCGATCGGCATTGAAAGAGGTTCGAAGGCGGTATTGCGCCACACGGATTTGCCATCGAGCTCGGCCAGACCTACCGCAACGGCGCTGGGGTAGCACAGGGCCCAATTGGCGAGTTCGTCTTGGAGGCCATCGAGAGCCGAGCCTCGATCGGCGAGTAGCCATGATCGTACTGTGCCGATCACGCCCGCAACCACCCCCTCAACCACCAGAGGCGGCATCAGAATGCCACCTGGGGGACGAGCAAGGCACTCCGAAAACCTCGCTTCGAGGCTGCGCTCGGCGCGCCGCACATGTTCGAGCGCTGCCGAGCTGGCATCGGGCGCATCGACCAGGACCAAGCGTGCAGCCTCGGGTCCGCTTTTCAGCTCCCGCATTAGGGCTCTGATGATCAAGCTTTGCCGGTCTCGGGGGTCGCTTGCGTCTGCCTGCGAGTCGAATATTCGCTTTGTCGCCCCCCGCGTGATGGCGTCGTAGGTCTGCAGGAGGCAGTCTTCTTTGCTCTCGAATCGCTCGTAGAAGGTGCGTGTCGAGACGCTGGCCAGGCGTACCAACTCGCGGACTTTGACCGCCTTGTAGCCCTGCTGCGCAACCAGCTCAATCATGGCCGCGTGAATGCGGGCACGCTGATGCTTGGATACCTGTGCAGCCGGTCTGCCAGGTCCCGGGCTCAGCTTGTCGTAGGACCCAGGCGAGAGTCCAGCGGTATCCAGCGTGGCCTCACGCGTCCCGGCCATCGGCGCCCTCCATCAATCCTCCCTTGGGTGCTGCAAGTTCCCCAGAGTCTCTCCCGTGAAGAACTTGAGCGTATCAAAAGATTACTTAAGAAGTACCGCGTCAGAAATACCAGAAATTGAGCCCGCACGCAAGGGCGAGGCGGCGGGCAAACCGGATGGCGGCGGGAGAGCAGCCTTGCGGGAAGGGGCGGCCATCAGGCACGCCCCTCCCCGTATATCGCTTAGCTCCCGCGGCTTAGAAGTGGACGATCGGGATGATCAGGATCGCGACGATGTTGGCGACCTTGATCATTGGGTTGATCGCCGGGCCTGCCGTGTCCTTGTAGGGGTCGCCGACGGTGTCGCCGGTGACCGAGGCGGCGTGGGCTTCGGAGCCCTTGCCGCCGTGGGCGCCGTCCTCGATCAGCTTCTTCGCGTTGTCCCAGGCGCCGCCGCCTGCCGTCATCGAGATCGCGGCGAAGAGGCCGACGACGATGACGCCGATCAGGAGGCCGCCGAGTGCGTCGACGCTGAGCAGGCCGACGATGACGGGAACGACGATCGGAATCAGCGAGGGAAGGATCATCTCCTTCTGCGCTGCCAGGGTGACGATCGAGACCGTTTTGCCGTAGTCCGGTTTTTCGGTCCCCTCCATGATTCCCGGGTGTTCGCGGAACTGCTCGCGGACCTGTTCGACCACCTGGCCACCGGCACGGCCGACCGACTCGATCGCGAAGGCGACGAAGAGGTAGACCATCATGCCGCCGATGATCAGCCCAATCAGCACGTCGGGACTGGAGAGGTTGAAGAGGCTGTTGAGGTCGAATCCGGCCGGAGCCTCGCCTGCCAGTTCGCTCTTGAAGGCGGCGAACAGCACCAGCGCAGCAAGCGCGGCGGAGCCGATCGCGTAGCCCTTGGTGACCGCCTTGGTCGTGTTGCCGACCGCGTCGAGCGGGTCGGTGACCGCGCGCACCTCCTCGGGCAGGTCCGCCATCTCGGCGATGCCGCCGGCGTTGTCTGTTATCGGCCCGAAGGCGTCGAGGGCGACGATCAGACCGCAGAGCGAGAGCTGCCCCATCACGGCGATGCCGATGCCGTAGATGCCGGCCAGCTCATTGGCGCCGAGGATCGCCAGCGCCAGCACGAGCGCGGGAGCCGCGGTCGACTGGAAGCCCTGGGCGAGCCCCTGGATGATGTTGGTCGCGTGACCGGTCTCCGATGCTTTGGCGATCGACTTGACCGGATAGAAGCGGGTCGAAGTATAAAATTCGGTGATCAGGAAGAGGAACGCGGTGACGGCGACGCCGATCACTGCGCAGAGCCAGAGGTCGGTCGTGGTGACCGTGTTGGCCGCGGTGCTGAGGCCGAACTTGACCGGGTCGCTCATCAGCCAGTCGGTGATCGGCCAGAAGGCGGCGATCGAGAGGACCCCGGAGATGATCAGGCCCTGGTACAGCGCTCCCTCGACCCGGTCGGATTTGGTCCGCACCGAGAGCGCCCCGATGATCGAGGCGATGATCGCGACGGCGCCGATGACCAGCGGGTAGATCGCGACCTGGCGGGCGAATTCGCCGCCGGCACCGGTGAAGGTGAGTACGCCGAGCAGCATCACCGCTACCGAGGTGACCGAGTAGGTCTCGAAGAGGTCGGCGGCCATGCCGGCGCAGTCGCCGACGTTGTCGCCGACGTTGTCGGCGATCACGGCCGGGTTACGCGGGTCGTCCTCGGGAATTCCAGCCTCGACCTTGCCGACCAGGTCGGCGCCGACGTCGGCGGCCTTGGTGAAGATGCCGCCGCCGAGGCGAGCGAAGACCGAGATCAGCGAACCGCCGAAGCCGAGGCCAACGAGCGCGTCGACGGCCTCCTTGTCGGTGCTGCCGGTGATCACCAGCAGGCCGAAGTAGCCGGCGACGCCGAAGAGCGCCAGACCGACGACGAGCATCCCGGTCACAGAGCCGCCCTTGAAGGCGACGTCGAGCGCCGGCGGCACTCCGCCGCGTGCAGCCTCGGCGACGCGCGAGTTGGCACGTACCGAGAGGTTCATGCCGATGAAGCCGGCCGAGCCGGACAGGATCCCGCCGAGGACGAATCCAAGCGCGGTCTTGTAGTCCTGCAGGAGCCAGAGCACGATCGCAATCGGCACGGCGACCATGGCGATGATCGTGTACTGACGGTTGAGGTAGGCCTTGGCCCCCTCCTGCACCGCCCCTGAGATCTCCTGCATCAACTCGTTGCCTGGCGACTTCGCCAACAGGCGCTGGGTGATGATGATTCCGTACAGGACGGCCGCGCCAGCACAGGCAAGCGCAACGACGACTCCGTATTCGGTCAAAAAGCTGGTCAAGTTAGGTCCTCCGGCTGGTTTCTAAGCGGCGCGGGAGTCTATATATGCCAGCGGCGAAAGCGCTCCCAGAGCCGCGCTACGCCTGCTCCGCCGCCTGGGGTGCAGCCGTGTAGGTGCGTTTCGTCTCGGCCACGGCGTCGCGGTAGACGTCCTCGATCGAGACGCCGGCGTCGATTGCCTGGCGGGCACGCTGGGCGCCGTTGTGCTCCGGCAGGGCCACCTCGATGCCGAGCTGGGCACGTGCCGGGGCGGCCCAGGCGAGCAATCCCTCGAGCGCCTCGGCCGCCTCGACCTCCTCGCCGCGGCGGAAGTCGATCAGGCGGCCGCTCATCCCATGGCGGATCGCCCGCCAGAGGTTCTCCTCGATCTCGCGGTCCTGGAGCGGCCCCCGGCCGGCTCCCGCATAGCCGCGCTCGTCGTAGTCGAGCGCCGTCTGCGCGATGCAGGCAGCGATCAGGCCGGCCAGGGCGAAGGACTCCTCGCCGCGGGTCTGGGCGTCGCAAATCCGCACCTCGACCGTGCCGAAGGCGTGGTGCGGGCGCACGCTCCACCACAGCTGCGTCGACTCGACCGCCGAGCCGGTGCGCTGCAGCATCTCGACGAACTCGGCGTAGCTGGCCCAGTCGACGAAAGGGCTGGGCACGCCGCAGCGGGGGAAGGTGCGGGTGAAGATCTCAGTGCGGACGGTGTGCAGGCCGCTGTCGCGGCGGTCGAGGAAGGGCGAGTTGGCCGAGACCGCCAGCAGCAGCGGCAGCAGCTCCCGCATCCAGTCGCAGACCGCGATCGCCCGATCTGCCCCGCGCACGCCCATATGCACGTGCATGCTCCAGGTGTTGTTGCGCTGGGCGACGTAGCCGAGTTCGTGGCGCAGGCGGTTGTAGTGGGGCGTGTCGATGATCCGCTGGTCGAGGTAGCTGGCCCAGGGATGTGTCCCCATCGCGCCGAGGGCAAGGCCCATGCCGTCGACCAGCTCGAAGAGGCGGCTGCGGCGCTCGCGCTGCAGCGCCATGGCCTCGGCGAAGCTCTCGGCCCGCCCCGAGCGGATCTCGATCTCGGAGGCGATCAGCTCGCCGGCGGCCGACTCGGCCAGGACCTCATCGCGCTGGCAGGCCGCATAGACCTCCTCGAAGCGGTGCTCGAGCTCGAGCGTCGCCGGATCGAGGATCGCGAACTCCTCCTCGAGGCCGATCGTGAAGTCGGCCGAGGACTCGAACGTCTCCCGAGCGCGGTCGAGGTCCAGGGACAAGAGTCAGCTCTCAGGTCAAATAGAAGTAGAGCGCGTAGAGCAGGTCGACCGCCGGGCTGGAGGTGTGGACCGTCACCTCCGGCGGCACCTGGAGCAGCTGCTCGGAGTAGTTGAAGATGATCTTGACCCCGGCCTTGACGAGGCGATCGGCGACGGCCTGGGCGGCGGCGGCGGGCACGGCGAGGACGCCGACGACGATCTCCTGCTCGGCGACGACCGCCTCCAGCTCGCCAAAGTCGCGCACCCGCAGGCCGCCCACCTCGGTGCCGACGACGCTGCTGTCGACCTCGAACATGGCGACGATCCGGAAGCCATGGTCGGCGAAGATGTCGGAGCTGGCGATCGCCTGGCCGAGGTTGCCGGCGCCGAAGAGGGCGATGTTGTGCTGGCCCGAGGTGCGCAGGATCTTGCGGATCTCCGCCACCAGCGACTCGACGTTGTAGCCGACACCACGCTTGCCGAACTTGCCGAAGCCGGAGAGGTCGCGGCGGATCTGGGTCGGGTTGATGTGCGTGTACTCGGAGAGTTCCTGCGAGGAGATCGTCTCGCGGCCCATCTTGCGCGCCTGGGTCAGCACCTGCAGGTAGCGCGAAAGCCGGGCCGCGACGCCGAGCGAGAGCCGCTCGCCGTCGACGATCAACCCGTTAGCCGCGTCCTGCTCTTCGATCGCCGCACTCACGCCCCCACAGTATCGAGCCTCGCCCGAACCGCCGCCTCGTCGAGGATCAGCTC
>DASYIY010000005.1:0-6662 GCA_035997045.1 Solirubrobacterales bacterium
GTGGAGCTGGGCCCCGGTCTTGGCCTCGATCGGCGGGATCACCTCGCCGCGGATGTGGTCGAGCAGCTCGGTCGTCGCCTCGCTTTCCGGCGAGGTCGTCGGGTAGGCCTGGAAGACGGCGGTGTTCTTGGCGGGGTTGAAGACGATCGGCGTCACTTTCGCCACCCCGTCTTCGTTCGCCAGGGTCTTGTGCAGGAGCACCAGACTTTCGTCCTCGCCCTTGCCGGGCAGCGCCGCGACCATCGCGAAGGGCCCGTTGAAGCCGGCCCCGAAGCCTTCGGCGAGCAGGTCGTAGGCTTCCCGCGTCGTCGATCCGGCGGGGTCGGTGCCGGCGTCGTTGGAGCCGAGTCGCAGCGACAGGGTGGGGATGCAGAGGGCGAGCAGCAGCGCTCCGGAGAGGATCGCCGCCAGCCAGGGCCGGCGCTGGACCATGCGGCTCCAGCGGAACCAGCGGCTGTTTTCGTCGATGCTGGTCCGGCGGCTGCCGAGGCCGGGGATGCGCAATCGGTCGATCCGGCGGCCGGCGATCGTCAGCAGCGCCGGCAGCAGCGTCAGCGCCGCGATCATCGTGAACAGCACCGCCAGGGCCGCCGCCATCGCGACCCCGTAGAGGAAGCTGATGCCGAGCAGCAGCATCCCCATCAGCGAGATGATCACGGTGATGCCGGCGAAGAGGACGGCGCGCCCGGCGGTATCGACGGCCGCGATCGACGCCTGCCGCGGCTCGAGACCCTCGTCGAGCCCGTTGCGGAAGCGGGTGAGGATGAAGAGGGCGTAGTCGATGCCGACGCCAAGGCCGATCATCGCCGCCAGCTGCGGCGCGAACTCCGCCGTGTCGAAGACGTGGGTGCCGAGCGTGACCAGGCTGAGGCCGACGCCGAGCGCGAACAGCGCTGTAAGGAGGGGGAGGCCCATCGCTACAACCGAGCCGAAGGTGAGCAGCAGAATGATCACCGCGGCGAGCAGGCCGATCGCGAAGGAGGAGTCGCCTTCTTCTTCGGAGCGGACTTCCTCGATTGGGGCGCCGCCGACCTCGACCTGCAGTTCGTCGCTGTTGGCTGCACGCCCGATCGCCAGCAGCTTTTTGATGTCGTCCTTTTCGAGCTTGTCGGTGGTGACGTCGTACTGGACCGTCGCGTAGGCGATTTCACCGTTGTTGCTGATCGCCGCGGCGCCGCCGGACGCGTAGGGGCTGGCGACTTCGCTGACGTGCGGCAGCTTGGCCGCTTCGGCGAAGACGCCCTCCATCTTCTTGCGCACCGCTGCCGAGTTGGCCCCGGCGGGCGCCTTGTAGACGATTTCCGCGGTCACTCCCGACTGCTGTGGGAACCGGTGTTCGAGCAGGTCGAAGGCTTCCTGGGAATCCGAGGACGGCAGCTTGAATTCTTCGGTGAAGTCGGAGCCGACCGAACCGGCGATCATCCCGATCCCGATCAGGGCCACGATCCAGCCGATGATCACGGTCTTGCGGTGCCCGGTGCACCATGTGGCGAAGCGTCTCATCGAGCGTCGCACCGTAGCGAACCCGGCGGCTCGACTCATCGTCCAAGTTGCCTCAAATCTCCGATCTGGCAGGCAGGGAATTCGATCCAGTTCGCGTCCTCCATCCCGATAGCTAGATTTCGGAGCGATGCCCGATCCCTCGATCGTGCGCTTCCGGCGCGTCGTCAGCTCTGCCTACGCCAACCTTGAGGCTCGCCGCCAGGAGGTGAACGACCTCAACGTTTTTCCCGTTGCCGACGGCGATACGGGCGACAACATGGCGATGACGATGCGGGCGGTGATGGAGGAGCTCGACCGCCTCGACGGCCTCGAGGTCGACGAGGTCGGCCGCACCAAGCTGGTCCAGGCACTTGCCCGCGCGGCGCTGATGGGCGCGCGCGGCAATTCCGGCGTGATCCTCAGCCAGATCGTCCGCGGCGCCGCCGAGGAGCTGGCGAGCCGGCCCGGCGAGCTGATCGACCCGGTGCTCGTCGCCTCCGCCTTCGCCAGCGCCGCCGACGCCGCTTACGACTCGGTGCGCGAGCCGGCCGAGGGAACGATGCTGACCGTCTTCCGCGAGATGGCGCACTCGATCGCCCGCCAGCTCTCCCGCCTCGACGCCGAGAAGCAGCGGCTCAACCGCGGCGTTCCCGACGCGGAGCAAGACGCGATCCTGGCCGAGGTGTTGGAGCGGGCGATCGCCGACGGCCAGCGGGCGGTCGAGCGGACGCCGGAGCAGCTCGAGGTACTGCGCGAGTCCGGCGTCGTCGACGCCGGCGGTTACGGACTGGTGCTGATCCTGGCCGGCGTCGTCGCCGGCCTGCGCGGCGACGGCGCGGAGGTTCCCGAGGTCTCCCACCACGAGGCGCCGCGGCTCAGCCGCCCGCACCACGAGGACAGCCGCTTCCGCTACTGCACCAACTTCATCGTCTCCGGCAAGGGCCTGAGCAGTCGCGACTTCCTGCCACGGCTGGAGGGCTTGGGCGATTCGGTCCTCGTCGTCGGCGACGAGGTGACGCTCAAGGTCCACGTCCACACCGACGAGCCCGAGACCGCGGTCGCTCTCTTCGAGAACGCCGGCGAGGTGACCAACCTCGACGTCGCCGACATGCGCGAGCAGATCGCCGAGCGCCGCGCCCGGCTCGAAGGCGGGCGCACCGGCGCCCTCGCGGTGGCGGCGGGGGAGGGGCTGGAGCGCCTCTTCGGCGAGCTCGGCGCACACGTTGTCCCCGGCGGCGAGACGCTCAACCCTTCCACCTATGAGTTGCTGGCCGGCATCCACGAGGTCCCGGCCGAGGAAGTCGTTGTTTTCCCCAGCTCCTCGAATGTGATCATGGCCGCCGAGCGCGCCTGCGAGCTCTCGGAGAAGCCCGCCCGCGTCGTGGCCGCGACGTCCCAGCAGACCAGCCTCCTGGCCCTGGTGGAGCTCGATTCGTCGGCGGCCGCGGACGAGAACGTCCGGCGACTCGACGATGCCCTGGCCGGTATCGGCACCGGCGGCGTCGCACCGGCGGCGCGCGACGACGCTCAGGGCCGTTTCCGCAAAGGCGACGCGGTCGGCTTCGTGCGCGACGAGATCGTCGCCTGGGGCGGCACCGGCTCGACCCTGGCGGCGACGATCGAAAGGCTTGCGGAGGGTGCCGAAATCGTCACCGTGATCGCCGGAGACGGAGCGCCGATCCCGATCGACGAGATCGATCCGCACGTCCCCGACGGAGTCGAGATCGAGACCCACGAGGGCGGCCAGCCGAGCTGGTGGTGGCTGCTCGCGGCGCAGTAGTGCGCTCGTTTGCCGGTGCTTCCGACCTAACCCAGGCTCAGTTGCGCGAGGCCCCGGTCCGCTGGCCCCGGCCGAGCGCCCTCGACGTATCGCTGCAGGCGCTTGAGGGAGTCGGGCCGAAGCTCGCCGGGGCCGCTGCCGAAGCCGGCATTGTCACCGTCGGCGATCTGCTCACCCGTTTCCCCCATCGGCACCGGGACCGCCAGATCGTCCCCGTCGCCGGCCTCGAGCCCAAACAGCAGGCGACGGTGGCGGTCCAAGTCCTTGGCAATGCGCCACGACCTTTCCGGAAACGCGGGCTCTCGATCGTCAGCGTCAAGGTGGGTGACGAAAGCGGCGCCGTGCGGGCGACTTGGTTCAACCAGCCCTGGCTGGCGCCGAAGCTGACCGAAGGGGTTCGGCTGCTGCTGACGGGATCGATGGACAAGCGCGGGTTCCGGGTGTCTGAATATGAGTTCACCGGCGACCCCAGCGAAGGCCTGATCGCAGTTCACCCGGGGACAGAGCAGCTCAAGGCGCAGAAGCTGCGGCAGTGGATCGAGCAGGCGATCCCCTCCGTCGGGAATGTGCTCGAGCCGTTGCCTGCCGAGCTTCGGGTTCGGCGGAGGCTCGCAAGCGTTGCCGACGCGATCGAAGCCGTGCACTTCCCCGAGGAGGCAGAGGAAGTCGAGGAAGCGCGGGAGCGGTTGCGGTTCGAGGAGCTTTTTCTCTATCAGGCGATTCTGGCGACGCGGAAGCGGGCGCACCGGGCTTCGAGGCCTGCCCCGAAGCTGGGGAGGCCGGGCGAGCAGGTCGGTAGGTGGATCGAGTCGCTGCCGTTCGAGCCGACCCGGGATCAGCTGAAAGCCTTTGACGAGATCGATGCCGACCTCGATTCCGGCGAGCCGATGCAGCGGCTGCTGATGGGGGAGGTCGGGTCGGGGAAGACGGTGGTTGCCGTCTACTCGATGCTGCGGGCACTCGAAGCCGGTTTCCAGGCCGCGCTGATGGCTCCGACCGAGACCCTGGCTGAGCAGCACGCGGTGACCCTGGGCAAGCTCCTGGCCGAAGAGGCGACTCCTTTTGCGCTGCTGACCGGGGCCACGCCGGCGGCGAGACGGAAGCAGGCGCTGGAGCAGCTTGCGACCGGGGAGCTGGGCCTGCTCGTCGGTACCCACGCGTTGATCGAGCCCGCGGTGAGGTTCTCCCGCCTCGGCCTCTGCGTCGTCGACGAGCAGCACCGCTTCGGGGTCGAGCAGCGCAAGGCGCTCGATTCGAAGGGGGTGGAGGGAATGGCGCCGCACGTGCTGCATATGACCGCGACGCCGATCCCGCGCACGCTCTCGCTGACGGTCTACGGCGACCTCGACACCACCGCGCTGCATCAGCTGCCCTCCGGGCGCAAGCCGGTGAAGACCCGGATCGTCGAGGAGGACGACCGCGCCGGCGCCTACGAGTTCATCCGCGAGCAGCTGCGGCAGGGCCGGCAGGCATTCGTCGTCTGCCCGCTGGTCGAAGAGTCCGAGAAGATGCAGGGCCGAGCCGCCGAGGTCGAGGCGGAGCGGCTGGCGGCTGCGGAGCTGCGCGACTTCTCGGTCGGCACGATCCACGGACAGATGCGCTCCGCCGAAAAGGCCGAGGCGATGGAGGCATTCGCGGCGGGGGCGACCGACGTGCTGGTGGCGACGACCGTGATCGAGGTCGGGATCGACGTCGCCAACGCGACCGTGATCGTGATCGAGGGAGCCGAGCGCTATGGCGTCTCGCAGCTGCACCAGCTGCGCGGCCGGGTCGGCCGCGGTGAGCATGAGTCGATCTGCCTGCTTTTCCCCGAAGACGCCGGCGCACTGGCGCGCCGGCGCCTGAAGGCGGTCGAGCGGGAGAGCGACGGCTTCAGGCTGGCCGAGGTCGATCTCAGCCTGCGCGGCGAGGGGGAGGCGCTTGGCACCCGCCAGCACGGCCTGCCGCGCTTCGCCGTCGCCGAGCTGCCCGGGGACACGCCGAGCCTGGTCGCCGCACGCGACGAGGTGCTGACTCTGTTGCAACGCTACGGCTCGCTCGAGGCCCCCGAGCTGGGCCCGCTGCTGGAGGCCGCGCGTCGCCGCTTCGGCGCCGGTGCCGCCGACCCGATACCACTCTGAGACGTGTCTGAGCTAAAGCGCCTATATAACCCCCTAAGCTCAGACACCCCCCTTGGGTCGGGGGTCGTATGAGGGTGATTGCAGGAGAGCTCGGTGGCCGGCAGCTGGTAGCGCCTCGGGGCTGGAAGGTGCGGCCGACCTCCGACCGTGCCCGCGAGGCGATCTTCTCGGTGCTCGGCGACCGCGTCGCCGGGGCCGGCGTGCTCGACCTCTACTGCGGCACCGGCGCGCTGGCGATCGAGGCGCTCTCGCGCGGCGCGGCCCGGGCCACGCTGGTCGACCGCGACACCCGCGTCGCCCTTGGCAACGTCGAGAACCTAGGCCTCGGCGAGCGGGTCGAGTTGCTGCGCGCCGACGTCTCGCGCTGGCTGGCCGGCCGGTCGAAGAGCGCCGAGGCTCCGCTCTTCGACCTCGTCTTCATCGACGCCCCCTATAGACTCGCCGACCGCGTGGGGCAGGAACTCGATACTCATCTTCCCCGCCTGCTCAGCGACGGCGGGCGGGCGGTCGTCGAGAGCGGCGCCGGCCGGCCGCTTCGCATCGAGACGCTGCCACGCTTGCGCCAGCGCCGCTACGGCGCCGCCGACGTCTCGATCTACGGGAGTGCGGAGTAATGCCCGGGCGCGACGGCACGGTCGTCTGCCCCGGTAGCTACGACCCGGTCACCAACGGCCACATCGACATCATCACCCGCAGCTCCGAGGTCTTCGAGCGCGTCGTCGTCGGCATCGTCAACAACCCGATGCGCAAGGACAAGACGCTCTTCACCGCCGAGGAGCGCAAGGGGCTGATCGAAGAAGCGACCGCCGGTCTCAGCAACGTCGAGGCGAGGATCTTCTCCAACCTGCTGGTCGAGTTCGCCCGCGAATCGGGGGCGCGGGCGATCGTCAAGGGCCTGCGAGCAATCTCCGACTTCGAGTACGAGTTCGAGATGGCCCAGCTCAACCGCAAGCTCGACCCCGGGATCGAGAGCATCTACATGATCGCTTCGCCCCAATACAGCTTCCTTTCCTCGACCGGGGTGAAGGAAATGGCCACCTTCGGCGGCGACGTCTCCGACCTGGTTCCCGGCCCTGTTTCGGCCGCTATGACACAGCGCCTGGGCGACAGGTAGGCTTTTCCAGCACGGAGCGGTGTGGGAGAGAGCTTGCAAAAAGCCGAGGAAATGACCGCTTCTTCACCGAAGATGCCGCTTACACGTAGGCTTACGACCTTCTGATGGACGTTCTCGTTCTCATAGACAAGCTGGACGACGTTGTCCACAACGCCCGGCCCGTCCC
>DASYIY010000006.1:0-5615 GCA_035997045.1 Solirubrobacterales bacterium
AGGACAAGGTCGGCAAGGACCTGTCCAAGGCGATCTGGTCGGGCCAGAACAACACGATCAAGTTCGCCGACGTGCCGAAGATCGGCGTGAAGGTCGAGCGCGGGATGACCCACGACGGCCTCGGGAAGTACCTCAAGCAGAAGATCACGAAGGCGCCCGGGCCGACCGCCGACATCGTGTCGATCCTCAAGGAGACGCGGACCGACGTCGTCGTCTCCTACCTGCCGGTCGGATCCGAGGAAGCCACCAAGTGGTACGTCGAGCAGGCGCTCGCGGCCGGCGTCGGCTTCGTCAACTGCCTGCCCGTCTTCATCGCCCGCGAGGACTATTGGGACAAGCGCTTCAAAGAGGCCGGCCTGCCGATCATCGGCGACGACATCAAGTCCCAGGTCGGGGCGACGATCGTCCACCGCCAACTCGCCCGCCTCTTCCACGACCGCGGCGTCCGGGTCGAGCGCACCTCGCAGCTCAACGTCGGCGGCAACATGGACTTCTACAACATGCTCGAGCGCGAGCGGCTGGATTCGAAGAAGATCTCGAAGACCAACGCCGTCACCTCGATCATGGGCCACGAGCTGCCCGCTGAGTGCGTCCACGTCGGACCTTCCGATTACGTCCCCTGGTTGACCGACCGCAAGTGGGCGCACATCCGGCTCGAGGGCAAAGCCTTCGGCGACGTGCCGCTCAACGTCGAGCTCAAGCTCGAGGTCTGGGACTCGCCCAACTCGGCCGGCGTCGTGATCGACGCAGTGCGGCTGATCAAGCTGGCTCTCAACAACGGCATCGCCGGCCAGCTCGACGGTCCCTCCAGCTACCTGATGAAGTCGCCGCACAGCCAGCGCCCCGACGACGAAGCCCGCGAGCAGACCGAGGAGTTCATCGCGGCCAACGCGCGCGGCAAGTCGCCGGCAGCGGCGGCGAAGGCAGCCGACGCGGCAACCAAGGCCGAGGCTTAGCTAAGAGGCCGCCTCGCGCGGGCTCTTATGCTGCTCCCCTGTGCCGGCTGAGCCACTCTCGATAGTCCAGGTCACGCCCCACCGGCGTGGCACCGAGAATCCGGTCAACCGGTTCGTCAAGCATGTCTCGGCGGAGCTGGAGGCCCGCGGCCACGAGGTCCAGATCGCGGGCGTCGGCGATCAGGTCAAAAAGCTGTTGCGGGCGACCTCGGCGGACATCGTCCACGTCCACGATCCCTTTGCCCCGCGCGTCTCCTCGACCGCGCTGCGTAACTCCTCCTCCCTCAACGTCGCCAGCTTCCACGCGCCCCAGGAGCGGGTGCTCTCGACCCAGGTGGCGCGGCCGCTGGTCGAGATCTTCTTCGGCCGGCTCGACGCCCGCACGGTCAGCTCTCCGCAAACCGGGGAATTGCTGGAGCGCTACTTCCCCGCTTCCTATGAGCTGGTCGCGCCCGGAGACGGGGGGCGCGAGTGGTCGCAGGTCGCCAAGGAGCTGGAGGCAATCTACCTGCGCCTGGTCGCGCGGCGCCACGATCCCGCCGGGAACGAGGAGGTGCGGCGGCGCATCGCCGACCGGCCGCTGATCGAGGTCGACCTGCACATGCACACCGACCACTCGACCGACTGCGCGACCCCGGTTGAGGTGCTGCTGGAGACGGCTCGCGACCGCGGTCTCGGGGCGATCGCGATCACCGACCACAACGAGGTCTCGGGGGCGCTGGAGGCGCGCCGCATCGCTGAAGGTATGGACGACATCAAGGTGATCGTCGCCGAGGAGGTGAAGACGGCCGCGCAGGGCGAGGTGATCGGGCTCTTCCTCGAGGAGAAGATCCCGAAGGGGATGACGATGGCGGAGACGATCGCCGCGATCCGCGCCCAGGGCGGCCTCGTCTACGTGCCGCACCCGTTCGACCGCTTCCACTCGGTGCCCGACTACAAGCACCTGCTCGACATGGTCGAGGAGATCGACGTGCTCGAGGTCTTCAATCCCCGTGTGGCGGTGACCGCCTTCAACGAGGAGGCCGAACGCTTCGCCCGCAAGTACCGGATCGTGCCCGGAGCCGGCTCCGACAGCCACGTCGCCCAGGGCCTCGGCAGCGTGCGGGTGCGGATTCGCGACTTCGACGGCGCGGAGGAGTTCCTCGAAGCGATGCGGGATGCCGACATCACCCGCAAGCACAAGAACCTCGTCTACGTGCAGACGCTGAAGCTGTTGCAGACAGCGGGGCGGCCGAAGGCGCCGAAACGCAGCGTCCCCGACGCCAAGCCGGTGCGGGGCGGGCGGCCGCGAAAGCGGCGACCGGCGAGCAAGAGCTGATGCAGGCGGGCCGCGCGAGAGGAGCCGAGCCTGCCTCGTCAAAGAGAGCGCCGAGCATGCCGGCGACCGACGACGAGATCAAAGAGAAGTACCTCGAGCGCGCGATCCGCGAGCTCAACCAGCTGACCCACGATCTGCAGGCTTGCCCCCACTGCCCGCGCGGCAAGCTGATGCCGGTTCTCGGCTCCGGCCACCCGCAGGCCGACGTCTTCATGCTCAAGCAGGCGCCGGCCGCGGCGGAGATCGAAGAGGGCGTCGCCTTCTACGGCCGCGCCGGCAACGCGCTGATGAAGAGCTTCAAGCGGCTCGGGATCGATCCCCTCGTCGTTTACGGAACGCTCTGCGTCAAGTGCCCGATCGCCGAGCCCGACCTCGCCGCCGAGCCGTGCCTCCATCGGGTGGTCGAAGAGATCGCGATCGTGCAGCCGAAGATCATCGTCGTCATGGGCGAACCCGCCTTGCGCGTGCTCAATAACTTCGAGATGCCGCTGTCGCGCACGGTCGAGCCGCGCGAGGGCGAGATCCAGGCTTTTACGCCGACGGTCGACGCTCTCTACACGCCGGACATCGATGACTCGCTGGACGAAGAGAACGCCAAGCAGCGCTTTTGGTGGGCCTTCAAGACGCTGGGCGACTGGTACGAGGATTTGCCGCCCTACTGAGGTGGGGGAGGGACTGTGGTGCCCTCCGTCTTGCTGGGGTTTTCGCCTTTAACGCGGCGTTACTCGCTGAGTGGTCTTTGCGAAAACCAGGGCGCCGCTGCGTCGGAGGGCACCCCAGTCCCTCCCCTAAGGGTTCAGGGGGCGGCGGATTCGGCGAGCGCCAGCATCGGATCTACCTTTGCCGAAGCTAGGCCCCTGACCACGATGGTGTCTAGGGCTTCGTAGGCGGCTAGCTGGGACTGGGCGTTGTCGCCGTCGGGGGTGGCGACTCCTACTGTGCCCTCGGGCTCGGCTAGGCGGTCGAAGTGGTTGCGGTAGCCGGGGTGGAGGTCGCGGTAGAAGGACTCCTCCTTGGCCAGGCGCTCTGCCGCGTCGGGCCCCACTGCTGTGCGGACGTAGCCGAAGACCGGTGGGGCCTCCCGGCCTGCCTCTTGGGCGCCGGCCTCGACCTTCTGGCGGGCGCCGGCGGCGAACTCGGGGGTCATCCAGTTGAAGAAGGCGCCGTCGAACTCGGCTCCGGCCAGGGCGCACATCTTCGGTCCCATCGCGGCGAGGACGAGGCGCACGCCGGGGAGTCTCTCGCGGAGGTCGGGGAGGGACTCGCGCATTCGTGTCAGTGGCTTCTTCGAGAAGCCGGCGCCGACGCCGAGCCAGAGGCGGGCCGGGTCGAGGCCGAGCCGCTCGATGTCGGCGGCGATGACCTCCGGCGGTGTGCGGTCGAGGGCGATCACGGCGACGCCGAGGTCGACACCGGGCGCGGCAGCGCCAAACTCGGCGAGTGTCTCCAGGCCTTTGGCGCCGGGATGGTCGTTGGACCACATCGAGCGATAGCCGAGCGCAGCGCAGCGCTCGGCCAGCGGCCGCGCGACCTCCGCATCCAGTCCAGCGGCGACTCCGAAACCCCTGCTCTGCCCGTCGGTCATCGGAGAAGCCTATTGCGTGGCATTTGCGCGCATTTTGTGACTCTTCCTCAATCCCAAATCAACCACAGACAACACATTTCGAACTAGCCTGGCATCATGGAGGCAATGGTGCAGGAATGGACAGACGGGCGGCTCGACGAACTGAGCCACAGGGTCGATCGCGGGTTCGAACAGATGAACGGTGAATTCAACGCAATTCGCGGCGAGATCAACGGGGTGCGCGCGGAGATCGGCGGCGTGCGCGCGGAGATCGGCGGCGTTCGCAGTGAAATCGATGGCGTGCGCGGAGAGATCCGCGGTGTTCAGCGCGCGTTGGTCTTTGGGTCTATCGCGATGACCAGCGCCATCATCACCGGCTTTGCGGCTATCGCCAGCCAGGTCTGAACGTTACTTTTCCAGCAATGCCACGCACTCGATGTGCGGGGTCTGGGGGAACATGTCGACCGGCTTGACTCGGCGCAGGGTGTAGCCCGCCTCGACTAGCTGGGCGGCGTTGGGGGCCAGCGTGGTCGGGTTGCAGGAGACGTAGACGATCTTCTTTGCCTCGCACTCGATCAGGCGGCGGACGATCTTTTGCGAGAGGCCGGCCCGGGGTGGGTCGATCACGACCACGTCCGGTTTGCCCGCCTGCTCGATCAGCGGGCGCACGCTGGTGCGGGCGCTGCCGGCGAAGAAGTGGGCGTTCTCGATCTTGTTCTGCTCGGCATTGCGTTCGGCGTCGGTGATCGCCTCGGGGACGATCTCGACCCCCCAGACCTCGCCGGCCTTCGCCGCCATGGTCAGGCCGATCGTGCCGATCCCGCAGTAGAGGTCGAAGACGCGCTCGCTGCCGCTCAGCCCGGCGTACTCGGCGGCGATCGCGTAGAGGCGCTCGGCCATCTCGGTGTTGGTCTGGAAGAAGGCGCCGTGCGACATCTCCAGCTTCAGCCCGCTGAGCTCCTCGCGCAGGCGCTCCTCGCCGAGCACCCCGGTCGGGCCGTCGGTGCCGCCGCTATCGCCCTCGATCGCCGTGTGCAGGTCGACCGGGGGTTTGGGGAAGGCGGCCGCCGAGGTGACCAGCCGGGTCTGGATCTGCCCGGTCCGCCAGCCCTCGCGCACGACCAGGTTGCGCAGGGTGCCCTCCCGCGCTCGCGAGTCGTAGGCGGGGACCGATTCCAGCCGCGCCCACTCGCGCACCGCGTTGCGCGCCGCGTTGCCGCGCTCGGAGGCGAGCTGACAATCGTCGACGTCGACGATCAGGTCCCAGCGGCCACGGGCGTGGAAGCCGAGGGTCGGTTCGCCGTCGCGCTCGCCGAAGGAGTACTCGAGCTTGTTGCGGTAGCGCCACTGCTCCAGCGCCGGCTCGATCGCCTCCAGCTCAAAACCGTCGAGGCGCCCGATTCGCCGCAGCGCCTCATCGACCTGCTCGCTCTTGTGGGTCAGCTGGCGCTCGTAGGCCAGGCCCTGCCAGGGGGCACCGGGGCACGGCTCGCCCTCGTGGGTGCAGCGGTCGGCAATCCGCTCGGCACTGGGCTGCAGCAGCTCGACCGCCCGCGCCTCGGCGAAACGCTTCTTTGCTTTGGTGATCTCGACCCGCACCCGGTCGCCCGGCAGAGCCCCGGCGACGAAGACGACGAGCCCCTCGCTGCGTGCGACGCCCCGCCCGCCGAAGGCGAGCGAGTCGATCTCGACCTCTAGCTGCTCGCCTCGGTGCCGGCGGGCCGCCGGCTTCTCACCGGTGGCCCCCTCCACGGTTAACCGAGTTTCTTGCGGGCGC
>DASYIY010000007.1:0-58328 GCA_035997045.1 Solirubrobacterales bacterium
AGATAAGCCGCCGCCGCTTCCTTGGGCGTCTGCTTTTCGAGTTCGACCCTCGCGTCGAGCTCCTGCATGACCGGAAGCGTGAGGCCCTTCTGGACCTCGAGAATCGTCTTTTCGTAGTCCGGTCCGGCCTTTTCCGCCGTCGACTTCTTGCTGACGAAGATGACGTTGCCGGCCGGGAAGACGTGCTTGTCGTCTTCGAGGATGACGAACTTGTTCTTTTCCGCCGAGAGCTGTGGATCGGTGGTGAAGAGGATCGAGAGGTCGGCCTGGCCCTTTTCGAGCACGGTGTAGCGGAGGCTGATGTCGACCGGATGGAATGACTTGAATTTCAGGCCGTACAGTTCTTCCAGCCCCGCCAGGCAGTCGATCCGCTGGCGACACTCCGGCGACCCGTACAGGGAAAGTTCTTCGGAGACCCCTTCGAGGTCGGAGATGGTTTTCAGGTCGTATTTTTCAGCGGTTGTCTTCAGCAGCCCGACCGCGTTGGCGCTGGCGAACGGCGTGGGTTCGAAAGCGGTGAGGCCTTCTTTTTCGAATTCTTCATTCGACTTTTCCCACGCTTCGGTGGCGTCTGAAGGGACTTCTTCGGGTTCGAGGCCGAAGAACGAGGTCAGTGCGGTGCTGGCGTACTCCGGGTACCCCGAGACCGCGCCGGACTTGACCGCCTTGTGGGCAACCGTTTCGGAGCCGAGGCTGAGATCGCTCTTCGCTTTGTACCCGGCGGCAGCCAGGGCCTGGGTATAAATTTCCCCGAGGATTTCCTGTTCGGGGAAGTTCTTCGAGCCGATCGTCAGGCTGACCTTGGCGTTGTCGGGGTTGGAGACGATCGCCCCGGCACCGTTGCTTTCTTCTGTTTCGTTTGAGCTGCTGTCGCTACTGCTGCCGCAGGCTGCGACGCTGAGGCTGAGGGCGAGCGCGAGCAGCAGTGCCCCGGCTGCGCGCAGACGAGTGGACTTGGTCCTCATTTGATTCCTCTCTTGTCATTCATTTGCACGGTCAAAATCAGGTGGGGCTTAGCTTCAGCCCCTTCGAGGTGAGCAGGCGCTGCAGCCCGGCGAGCGAGAACTCGAGTGCAAGGGCAAGAAGGGCGACCATGATCGCGCCCGCCAGCACCCCGTTGGTGCCGTAGACGTTTTCGCCGAGGATGAATTCGCCGAGCGTCGCCACGCCCGCCAGCGGCGCGATCGTCGCGGTCGCGACGATATTGATCGTCGCCGTGCGGATGCCGGTGAAGATGCTCGGCATGGCCATCGGCGCCTCGACCTTGCGCACGATCTCGAACTCGGTCATGCCGATGCCGCGAGCGGCTTCGACGCTGGAACGGTCGACCTCGCGAATGCCGACGAAGGTGTTGGTGAGGATCGGGGGGATGCCGAGGATCGCCAGGGCGACGGTGAGGTTCAGCAGCCCAACGCCGATGACCGCCGCCATCAGGGCGATCAGCGCCAGCTCGGGCACCGCGCGCCCGGCGTTGCCAATGCCGAGGGCGACGAATTCGCCCGCCCCTCGGTGGCCGAAGTAGAGACCGGCCGGTAGTGCGATCACGAGCGCCAGCGCCAGCGCCAGCAGCGTAATTTCGAGCTGGTTGAGCGTCAGTTCAATGACTTGGTCAAGTCCGCCGACGCTCTTGCCGCCGGTGACGTTCGAGGTTTGCGGAGTAAAGATGAATTCGAACGCTCCGCCGAAGGAAGCGAACAACGGCGCAGCGGTCACGATGCCACCGCCCTGCGCCAGGGCGTCGCGAAGTACTGAATCGTCAACAGGATGGCGTCGAAGAAGAATGCCATCGCGACCACGATCCCGCCGGCGATGAGAATCGTGGTTGGGAAGCGAAGGTTGCTTTCGCCGAGGATCTGGGTGCCGAGACCACCGGCGCCGGCGAACACCGCCAGCGTCGCGATCGCAATCGTGCTGACGGTCGCGATCCTGAGACCGCCGATGATCTCCGGGATGGCAAGGGGCAGCTCGACCCGCCAGAGGATCTGCCGCTCGGTCATTCCCATGCCGCGGGCGGAGTCCTTGGCGGACTCGGGGACGTTGTCGAGGCCGACGGTGACGTTGCGGTAGATGATTTGCAGCGTGTAGGCGCTAAGGGCGATGATCGCCGTCTCGCGGCCGCGCCCCGTGACCGGCAGCAGCAGCAGGAAGAAGGCGATGCTCGGGATCGCGTAGAGGACCCCTGTCCCGGCCAGCAGCGGCGGTCGCAACCAGCGGCGACGGTGCGCGAGCAGCGCCAGGGCGAAGGCGACGGCGAAACCGAGCACGACCGAGATCACGACGAGTTCGAACTGCTGCAGCGCCGGGGTCCCGTAGCGGTCGATGTTCTGGCGCGCCCAGTCCCAGCAGAAGAGGTGGCTCGGTTTCGCCTGGCAGGGCAGGGTCGCCGAAGTGCGTTCGTGGATGAAGCCCTTGCCGACTTCGCCGGCGGCCGCGAAGAGGGCGCCGTTAGCCATGCGGCCGCTCCACCGCGCCGTGCTCCTCGGTTTTCGCCTTTGGCGATTTGAGGAACTCGGAGATGATCTCGACCGAGAGGACGCCGTCGATCCGGCCCCGGTGGTCGACGACAGCCGCGTACTGCGCCTCGCCCTGGAGCAGGTCGGCGAGGGCGTCGCGCATGATGTCGTCGCGGTCGAGCAGCGGTCCGAGTGGCGAATCGGGACGGCTCGCCACGACGTCGGCGCGGAGGTCGCGCTCGGAGAGCCAGCCGAGCGGGCGGCGCTCGCTGTCGACCAGCAGGGGGTAGGGGACCTCGACGTCGGGCGAGGCGAGCTTCGCCTTGACCTCGGCCGTCGGCTGGCCGACGTAGGCCAGCGGCGCCTCCCAGAGGTCGATGTCGGCGACCCGCATCAGCGCCAGGCGCTTGAGGGCGCGGTCGGCGCCGACAAAGTCCTCGACGAACTCGTCGGCGGGGTCCATCAGGATCTCGGCCGGTGTCGCGTACTGGGCGACCTTGCCGCCCTCGCGCATGACCGCGATCCGGTCGCCCATCTTGATCGCCTCGTCGATGTCGTGGGTGACGAAGAGGACGGTCTTGCCGATCTCTGCCTGCAGGCGCAGGAACTCGTTCTGCAGACGCTCGCGATTGATCGGGTCGATCGCCCCGAAGGGCTCGTCCATCAGCATCACCAAGGGGTCGGCAGCGAGTGCGCGGGCGACTCCGACCCGCTGCTGCTGACCGCCGGAGAGCTGTGCCGGGTAGCGCTCGCCGAGCTCTGGGTCGAGCCCGATCAGCTCGATCAGCTCGGCTGTGCGGGCCTCGGTCCGCTCCTTCTTCCAGCCCAGCAGCTGCGGCACCGCGGCGATGTTCTCGGCGATCGTGCGGTGGGGGAAGAGGCCGACCTGCTGGATCACGTAGCCGACCTCGCGCCGCAGCCGGGCGGCGTCGCGGTTGCGCACCGACTCGCCGCCGATCAGGATGTCGCCCTCGCTGATCTCGACCATGCGGTTGACCATCCGCATCGCGGTCGTCTTGCCGCAGCCCGATGGCCCGACCAGGACGCAGATCTCGCCGGCGGGAACTTCCAGCGTCAGCGCATCGACGGCGGCCACGGAGGAATCGCCGTAGCGCTTGGTGGCGCCTTCGTAGCGGACGGCGGAGGCGCCGCTATTCGACCCTTCGTCAGTGACCTCTTCGCTGGGCACTTGGGCCGAGCCTATACCCATGGCCACTGGCTTTACTCGTGCGCGGGGCAGCTCGCGGACCCGGCCCTGCTCGGCCTGCTCAGCCAGAAGAGCGCGGCGAAGACCGCCATCCCGACCAGATTGAGGGCGAGCTTGTAGTCGAGCTGTACCGAGCCGAAGATGTCATCGCGGCTCGGCCGCGTGCTTGGGATCAATCCGGCGGCGCTGAAGAGACCGTCGACGGCCAGGGCGGCGACGATCATCGTCAGCAGCATCAGGGCGACGATCCGCACGGTGAAGGTCCAGCCGTAGTACTTGCGGTAGGCGAGCACGATCGGCAGCACGATCAGGTCGGCGAAGATGAAGGCCATCACCCCGGCGAAGCTGATCCCGCCCGACCAGAGCACCGCGGCGAGGGGGATGTTGCCAACCGAGCAGACGAAGCTGAGCACCGCGATCAGCGGCCCGACGATCACGTTCTCCAGTGCGTTGACCCAGCCCGGCGCGCCGCTGATGAAGAGGCTGTTGAAGAAGTCGTTGCCGAGCAGGCCGATGAAGCCGGCGAGCAGGAAGCCGATCGAGATCTCCTTCCAGAGCATCTGCCAGTCGCCGCGGAAGTTGGCCGCGACCTCGGTCCAGCTCGAGGTCGAGAGCAAGCGCTTGCGCCAGCCCGGCGCCTCGGCTGTGGCCTGGCCGTGGTCGTGCTGGTGGCCGGCATCCACTTCCTGCGCGTGGCGGCGCGCCTGCTCTTCCAGTCGCGGTGAGACGAAGAGCCGCAGCGCCGTCGCCATCAGCACGACCATGATCAGGCCGCCGATGTACTCGGCGAGGGTGAACTGCCAGCCGAGCAGCACCCAGAGCACCAGGCCCAGCTCCCAGACCAGGTTGGTCGAGGCGAACTGGAAGGCCAGCGCCGAGGCCGCCGAGGCGCCCTTCTGGAAGAGGCTCTTGGCGATCGCGATCGCCGCGTAGGAGCAGGAGGAGGAGGCCGCGCCGAGCCCGGTCGCCCAGGCGATCGGCCGCGGGCCTCCGCCAGAGAGCGTCGCCTGAATTCGCTCGCGCGGCACCCAGGCCTGGACGATCCCCGAGATCGCGAAGCCGAGCACGAGTGCCCACCAGACCTCGTAGGCCATCAGGAAGGACTGCTTGAAGCCCTCGGCGACGGTGCTCAGAAGATCGGCCACGAGGGCACCGTAGCAAATACCCCCCGGGGGTATATATTTCAGCCAATACCGAGGCGTCGCGAGCGCTCGACGGCGCGGGCCACGACCTCCTCGGTGCCGGGAACCTCGCCGTCCCGCATCAGTACCCGGCCGGCGACCACGGTGGTATCGACGATCGAGCCGCTGGCCGCGTAGACCAGGTCCGAGTGAAGATCACCAAGGCTCAGCTCGGGCGAGTTGGCCCGCAGCAGCAAGAAGTCCGCCGGACCGCCAACCCGAACCCTCCGCTCGCCCCCCCGAACTGCATCAATTTTCCGGCCTGCCGGCCCTGAAAGTTGATGCAGTTCGGAGTCGGCGTCGACAAGCAGCGGGGCGGTGGCGCCGGTGGCGATTTGCCAGGCCTCCCTGGCGGGGAGGACGGTTGGATCGCCGGAAGCGTGACGTTGCGTCAGGGCGAAGACCTTCAGGTCGGAGAGAAGGTCGAGCGAGTCGTTCGACCCCGGCCCATCGGTGCCGAGGCCGACGGCGACGCCGGCCTCGCGCGCGGCGGGATAGGGGAACACGCCGCCGACCGCCAGCTTCATGTTGGCGACCGGGTTGGCGACGACGGTGCAGCCGCGCGCGGCGATCAGCTCGAGCTCGGCGCGATCGAGCCAGACGCCGTGGGCGAGGACGGTGCGCTGGCTCAGCATCCCGAGCCGGTCGAGGTAGGCGGCGGGGCGCAGGCCATGCTGTTCGAGGCAGTCGCTCACCTCCTGCTCGGTCTCGGAGAGGTGGATCTGGACGGGGATCCCACGCTCCGCCGCCTGCTCCGCGGTCCAGCGCAGCAGCTCTTCGCTGACCGTGTAGATCGCGTGCGGGGCGAGGGCGCTGCCGACCTCGGCGCCGAACTCGGCCAGTTCGTCGAGGCTACCCAGGGCCTTCTCCTGCATGGTCGCCGTCTTGCCGTCGGCATCGAAGAGCGGGCCGCCGATCGTCGCCCGCAACCCAGCGTCGTGCACCGCCTTGGCGGTTGCGCGAGGGTGCCAGTACATGTCCCAGAAGCGGGTCGTGCCGGTGCGGATCATCTCCGCGCAGGCGAGGCGCGCGCCCCAGTAGACGTCTTCTGGCTCCAGCTTTGCCTCGACCGGCCAGACCACCTCCTGCAACCAGCGCATCAGCGGCAGGTCGCCGCCGTAGCCGCGGAAGAGGGTCATCGCCGCGTGCGTGTGCCCGTTGACGAGCGGCGCCACGAGCGGTGCTCCCGCCGCCCCGATCGTCTCGTCGCCGGGCTCCGCGGCGACCTCCGGGCCGAGTGCCGCGATCGTTCCTTCGATGCAACGCAGCCCGACCGTCTCGCCGTTAAGGACGGCGCCGGTAACCGTGAGCGGTGCCGGCGTCGTCGGGCTCACGGCCCGACCGCGCCCAGCTGCGGCAGGACCGCCGCCAGGCCGTCGTGCAGTTGCAGGGCGTTGGTGGCCCGCGCCGCTTCCAGCTCGATGATCTCCAGCGGCCGGGGGCCGATCCCGTTGGCGAGGTTGTCGACGACGCAGACCGCGGCGTAGGCGAGGCCGAGCTCGGCGGCGACGATGCACTCCGAGGCGATCGTCATCCCGACCACATCGGCGTGGGCGGCCATCAGCCGGATCTCGGCCGGGGTCTCGAAGCGCGGTCCGATCGCCTGCCAGTAGACGCCGCCGTCGCGCAGCGGTGCCGGGCACGCGTTCCAGGCCTCGAGGACTTCAGCGCGCCAAGTGGGGTCGAACCCGGGTGCCCGGTGGGCGCGCTCGTCGTCGAATACCGAAAGGCCGAGGTGCAGGGCGATGAAGTCGTCCGGGCAGAGCAGGCTGCCGACCGGCAGCTCGGGGCTGAGCGAGCCGACCGAGCCGACCGCCAACACGCGGTCGCAGCCCCCCTCGACCAGGGCCTCCAGGTTGGCCGCGTGGTCGACCTCATGCGGCAGCCGGTAGTCGCCCTCGCCGTGGCGCTGGACGATCGCCGCACCGTGCTCGGCCGCTGCCGCGGCGATCGTCTCGCCCCCCGGGCCAAGCGCACTGCTGCCGAGCACCACCGCCAGTCGTCCCATCGCGCCTCGATCCTATGACCGCTTGGCGAGGAAGGCGGCCGCGGCGTCGTCGTGGTCGACGATCGGCTCGGGGTAGTCGAGCCCGCGCCGCCTGACGGCCGGCAGGCGCCACGGCTCGTGTACGGCGGCGCCGTCGATCGCCTCCAGCTCGGGCAGGTAGCGGCGCACGTACTCCCCCTCGGGGTCGAAGCGGTGCGCCTGGCGGAGCGGGTTGAAGACGCGGTTGGGGCGGGTGTCGTTGCCGGTGCCTGCCACCCACTGCCAGTTGCCGGCGTTGTTGGCGATCTCGCCGTCGCTGAGCAGGTCCCAGAAGTGATTCGCGCCCCAGCGCCAGTCGAGGTAGAGGTCCTTACTCAGGAAGGAGGCGGCGATCATCCGCGCCCGGTTGTGCATACGGCCCTCGCCGCGTAGCTGGCGCATTGCCGCGTCGACGATCGGGTAGCCGCTGCAGCCCTCGCACCAGGCCTCGAAGGCCCGCTGCGAGCGGGACCAGCGGTCGCCGCGCGGCCGGTAATCGCGCCGAGGAAGGGCCGGGAAGGCGGCGAGCACCTGGTGGTGGAAGTCGCGCCAGCAGAGCTGGCGGGCGTAGGCAGCCCCGCCGGGGCGGGATCGCGCCTCGCCCAGCAGTTCCAGCGGCGAGATGCAGCCGAAGCGCAGGTATGGGCTCAGGGCCGAGGTTGCGTCCCCCGGCAGATCGTCGTGCCGTGCCTCATAGCCGGCGAGGCCGTCGCGAAGGAAGCCGCGCATCAACCGCCGTCCCTCGCTCTCGCCGCCACTCGCGCGCTGGGGGGAGGGAGGAGCGCTCAGCAGGGAGTCCAGCGCCGGCGGCCGCCCGGCGGCGAGACGCGACGGCACCGAGATTCGCCGCAGAGTCGCGGCCTGTGGTCGCGGCGGCACCTGCGCCCAGGCGCGGTGGAAGGGGGTGAAGACCTTGAAGTGGTCGCCGCCGCCGGGGGTCACGATCCCCGGTGCCACGATCGTCGTCCCGCCATGCGCGTGAAAGGCGATCCGCTCCTCTTCGCAGGCAGCGCCCATGCGCTGCTCGCGCCGCCGCGCGTAAGCGCTCCAGTCGGCGCTCACGTGCAGCTCTCCCGCGCCGGCCTCGTGCGCGACCGAGATCGCCTCGCGGACTGGGTCGCCGCGCCGGACGTAGAGCCGCCCGCCGGCCCGCCGCAGCGATTGGTCGAGATCGCGCAACGCCTCGAGCATGAAGGCGACGCGGTTGGGCGCGGCGAAGCGCGAGCCGAGCAGCTTCTGGTCGAGCACGAACAGCGGCACGGTCCGTTCCGCCTTGGCCGCCGCGGCAAGCGCTGGGTTGTCGCGCACCCGCAGGTCGCGATTGAAGAGAACGACGGCTGTCTTCACTTCACCTATGGTGAAGGTGTGACGGACCGGCCGTCCGGAAGGGACGAGAGCGAGGACGCGCGCCTCGACCGCAACCTTGGCGAGTTGCTGCAGGAGCTGCGCGTTGCCCTGCCCGGGGTACAGGTTCTCTTCGCCTTCCTGCTCGCGGTCCCCTTCCAGCAGAACTTCACCAAGATCACTCCCTTCGAGAAGGACGTCTACTTCGCCACCCTGCTCTGCACGGCGATGTCGGCGGCGCTGCTGATCGCGCCCTCGGCCTACCACCGGATCACCTTTCACCTGCAGCAGAAGCACGAGCTGGTCTTCCTCGCCAACCGCTTCACGATCGCCGGTCTCTCCTTCCTCGCCCTGGCGATGACCGGGGCGATCGTCCTGATCACCGACGTCCTCTTTGGCACCGCCGCGACAACGATCGTCACCGGCCTCGCCGCTGCCATCGTCTTCGTCGTCCTCTGGTACGTGCTGCCGCTGCGACGCCGCTTCAGTCTGGAGGAGAGTCGACGGCCCTGAAGCGGTCGCCCCAAAGGGCGACCATCTCGTCGGCGAATTCGTCGGTCAGAGCCATCCCGACCGCCTGCTCGAAGAGCATTTCGAGGTCGGCCTCCCAGATGTAGATCTTGAGGTCGAGCGGGACCGCGAGTTCGTCGCTGACTCCCTCGGCGATCAGCGCGTAGGCCTCGCGCAGCATCGCCACGTTGGTCAGTTTGTCGGCGGCGAAGATCGCCAGCGCCGCCGGGTCGGCCTCCGCGACCCGTCGCCGGTGCTCGTCCTTGCGCTCCTCGTAGTCGGCGATCGTCTCGTCTTCGGTCAGCGCCTCGACCAGGTCGCCGACGACGTCGCCGAAGTGCTCGCGCACGTCGGCGATTTCCGTATCGCTCTTCTCGACCACGTCGTGCAGCAGTCCAGCGGCGAGCACCTCGTCGCCGTAGCGGTGCTCGAGCAGGATCGCGGCAACCGCGACCGGGTGATCGATGTAGGGATGTCCGTCGCTGCCGCGCCGAAGCTGGCCCGCGTGAGCCCGCCGCGCCGTTTCCAGTGCGTCCCTGACCAGATCGGATCTCCCGACTGCAGCGTCGATGCCAGAGGTCGACGACATCCCGCGTGCCAGGGTAGCGGGACTACCAAGCCTGGTGAACCATGGTGTTTAACTCAGGTAGCTAACTTGCAGAAGCGGCGCTCGCCGCATGGGCCGGCAGCTCGTACTCGCTGCGCTCCATCGCCAGCTCGATCTCGCCCTCGGCGCCGCCCAGCGCAAGCCAGCGCTGCTGCGCTTCGGCGCCGAGCTGGTCGAGCCGCTCGTCGGAGTGCATCGGATCGTGGTGAAAGAGCACCGTGCGCGCCGCGTTGGCGCGGCGGGCGAAGGAGAGCGAGTGCGAGAGCGAGGAGTGGCCCCAGCCGATGTGGTCGGGGTACTCGGCGTCGGCGTACTGGCCGTCGTGGATCAGCAGCGAGGCGTCGCGGGCGAGGCCGAGGCCGGAGATCCAGTCCTCCTCGAGCGCATCGATGTCGGCGCCGAGGGCGGGCTCGTGGTCGGGGATGTAGGCCAGCGAGGAGTCGCCGTCGTCGATCCGGTAGCCGAGCGTCGGGCCGCGGTGGGCGACCGAGGCGGCGCTGATCCGCGCCGAGCCGATCTCCCACTCGGTTTGCGGGCAGTGGCGGAAGGAGACGTCGCAGGGCAGCTCGCGGACCTCGACCGGCGAGAGCGGTGCCGAGATGTAGCGGGCGATGCGGTCGCGCAGCGAGGCCTCCGGCGAGGCCGGGCCCCAGATCACGATCTCCGTCTGGGCGCGGAAGGCCGGGGCGAAGAAGACGAGGCCCTGGATGTGGTCGAGGTGGAGGTGGGTGAGGAGGATGTGGAGGCGGGCCGGCTCGGCGGCGAGGGCAAGGCCGAGGCTGCGGATGCCGGTGCCGGCGTCGAGGGCCAGCATCGAGCCGTCGGAGAGGGTGACGCCGACGCAGGAGGTGTTGCCGCCGTAGCGGATCGTCTCCGGCCCCGGGGAGGGAATCGATCCGCGCGTGCCCCAGAGCTTGACTTTCATCTCAGTGACCGGTCCCGTTGCTCGAACCGGCCGGCCAGAAGACGGCGATCGCTCCCTGCGAGCCGTGGGCGGTGAGGATCGGGAAGGCCGAGACCTCGACCTGGTGGCGGGCGCCGTCGGCGGAGCTGATCTGGAAGTCGGCGTGGGCGGGGCGGCCGTTGCGCACCGCGACGACCAGCGGCAGCTCGTCGTAGGGGATCGGCTCGCCGCTGTTGTCGAAGGGGCCGAACATCGATCCCCACTCCTCGGCGCCGACCGTGCCCAGCTCTTCGAAGCGCTTGCCGAGCAGCGCGCCGGCAGCCTCGTTGTAGAAGACGAGGACGCCACCCTCGTCGACCAGGAAGGCCGGAGTCGAGAGCGCAGACATCAAGTTGCGAGCGAGAATAAGCTCGAGCGGCTTCTGCGTCACAGATGACACTTTAGATAGTTGGGATCGACACAGCCGGGTGGGGGAGAGACAGGTGGTGAAGCAGAAGCGAGACGAGTACCTTCGATCCCCAGCAGTTCCAACTGCGTGACATCGATCACTTTGAATTCTCGCTGTCGGGCGGGTATCGAATACCGTCCCGCTCCCCGATGGAGGCTTCGACGAAACCACAGGCCGACGCAGCCCACCCGCTCGGGCCGGCGAAGGAGCCGAGCCCGATGTACCGGACGGCGATGGCGGTCTGCAAGCCGGTGGCGCTCTGGGGCGGCCTGCAGGCCGAGGGGCTGGAGGTGCTGCCCGAGAGCGGTCCGGTGCTGGTCGTCGGCAACCACGACAGCCACTGGGACCCGGTGATGGTCGGGATCTCGGCGATCCGCCGCCGCCAGATCAAAGCCCTGGCCAAGGCCGAACTCTGGGACGTGCGCGGCCTCGCCCCGATCCTCAACGGCATGGGGCAGATCCCGATCCAGCGCGACGCCGGCGACGCCGGTGCGCTGGCGCGGGCGATCGAGGAACTGCGGCGCGGCGCCTGCATCGGCGTCTTCCCGGAAGGAACCCGTTCGCGCGGCAAGGTGCTGCGGGCGCGCAGCGGCGTCGGCCGCCTCGCGCTCGAGGTCCCCGAGGCAAAGCTCGTCTGCGTGGCGATCGAGGGCACCTCCGACCTCACCGGCTTCCCCAAGCGCCCGAAGCTGCGGATCCGATTCTTCGAGCCGGCCGGCGGGCAGGCTCAGCCTGGGGAGGGGGCGGGAGAGCTCGCGGTCCGGCTGCTGGCCGAGATCCGCGCGCTCGTCCCACCCTCGATCTCCGCCCGCAAGCGCTCCTAGTGGCCGGCCTTCTCGCCGTTGGGGTGTAGCGGGTACCAGGAGGCGCCGAAGGCCTTGCTGTCGGTGCCGTTGTCTTCGCCGGGATTCTTGTCCTCGACGAAGGTGTAGAGCGGCCAACCCGCGTAGGTGACCTGGACCGTTCCGTCTTTGCGTTCGGTCGTGCCCAGTTTCGAGGCCATCGCGCCTTCGCCGGCCTGCGGCTTGCCTTCGGTGCTCAGCGGTGGCCAGCCCTGTTCGCAGGCGCCATAGCAGGCGGATTCGCCGTTCTGGTCCTTCTGGAAGTAGTAGAGGGTCAGGCCTTTCGAGTCGACCAGCACCTTGCCGACCCCCTTGGCGGTGCCGACGGTTATCGGCGCCCCTTCGCTCTTCGCGGCGGCGGGTTTGGTGGTCGATTCACCGCCAGAGCCGTAGGCGCCGCCGGAGCTCGAGCTGCTGCTGTTGCTACTGCTACCGCAGCCGGCAATCGCCAGGACGGCGATCAGCGCCAGGGCGGCGAAGGCGGGAAAGGTCTTTCTCACGTTGGTTCCTCCTCTTGGGGTTGCATGCTCAGGGCCGTCCCGCCCTTGTCCAGCGGCGCGACGAAAGTTCGGTTGCCCGCGTGAACGACGAGGGCTTTGGCGCGGGAGAGGTCGAGCGCGGCGCTGAGCACGGCCGAGGCGTCGCCTCCCCAGCGGTAACGGAAGGTGCCGGCCGAGACGTCGCGGCCGCCCGGCCCGCGCATGTAGACGCGGCAGAGCGTGCCCGAGCGGATGCCGCTCACGTACATGTGGATTTCGGTGCCGAAGGCTTGCGGCTCCAGCGCCGCGGCGATCTTCACCCCCGCAGGCAGCGAGCGGAAGGAGATGTGCTGCTCGGGGCCGCCGCTCTCGCCGCTGGAGAGGACGAAGATCGCCAGGACGGCCGCTGCGGCCGTTGCCGCGGCGCCGCCCAGCCCGAGGCCGAAGCGGAGGCGGCGGTGGCGGCGCTTCGAGCGGCGCTCGGCGTCGATCGTCGCCGCGACCCGCTTGCCCAGCTCCGGCGGCGGCAAGGGTGCCGGGCCGAAGCGCTCGGGATCGGCGTGGGGGAGCAGACTGGCGACCGAGCCGAGCGCGGCGGCCTCGGCCCGGCAGGCCGGGCAGCCCTCGAGGTGGGCCTCCAGGCTCACCCGCTCCTCGTCGCCGAGGTGGTCGAGCGCGTAGGCGCCCAGGGACTCCCGCCATTCCCTGCAGCTCTCAGTCTTCATAGCCCATCTCCTCGAGCACGACCCGCAGCGCGCGCAGGCCGTAGTAGACGCGGCTCTTCACCGTTCCCTCCGGGACGCCGAGCTCCGCGGCGACCTCGGCGTAGGGGCGGCCGCGGTAGTAGGTCTCGACCAGCACGCGGCGGTGATCGTCGCCGATCCGGCGCATCGCCTCCTCGATCTGCCAGGAGAGCAGCGCCTCGTCGAAGGGCTCGACCGAGGGCTCGATGCCGCCCTCGGCGACGCCCGGCCGCGAGCTGCGGGCGCGGCCGAGGTCGATGACGACGTTGCGCAGGATCGCAAAGAGCCAGGTGCGCAGCGAGCCGATCTGCGGGTCGAAGCGCTCGCCGGCCCGCCAGGCCCGCAGGAATGTCTCCTGCACGGCCTCTTCGGCGAGGCCCGGGTCGGCGAGCGAGCGAACCGCGAAGCCGTACAGCTCTGCCGCATGGGCTGCGTAGGCCTCGCGCACATCCCGCTCGCGGGTCAGAGCACCGGAAGCCATCTCAGGCCGATCTTGGAGCAGGTATGCAGATCACGACTGTCCGGGATACGAACGGCCGCCGGTGCGGGTTCAGGCCAAACGCAGCCTTGCTACTCCATTTTCCCGATCTTGAAGATTTTCGTGCCGCAGTCTGGGCACGTACCTTGGATCGCCGGGCGACCATTCTTCATCGTCACCTGTTTGGCGTCTTTGATCTCGACCTTCTTTCGCTCCTTGACGCAGTAACCCTCGGGCATTGGTAGCCGTCCTTTCACTGCCTTGGCGGCAGAGCTCGCGGTCGTCGCGAGATCGAATTGCGGCGAATGTAACGCAGTCGGGGGACGACGAAGGAAAGATTGTGCCGTTCGGCACAAATACCTACCTCGCCTGTAGTTCGCTTTCGAGGTTCGTGACCTTCGTTTCGAGCGCTTCGATCCTGGCCGTGAGTTCGCTCTGCAGCGTCTTCGCATCGCTTTCGCTGACCTGGTTGCTCTGCGCGTCGACGCCGAGGTAAATGCCGACGGCCGCGCCGCCGACGGCGATCGCGACGAGGACGAGGAAGACGCGGGTGCGCATCTTCAGCTTGCGCTCGACAATCCCGATCCACGCCCTTAGCCCGTCCAGCGACATCGCTCTAACTTAGAGCCTGCCGCGGAGCCCTGCGCTCCCAATCCACTACCCTGCGGCCCGCACTTCCCGACCCCAGCCCGCAAGGAGAGAACGCATGCCCGAGGCAGTAATCGTCGACACCATCCGCACGCCGATCGGCCGTGCCTTCAAGGGCTCGCTGGCCCAGCTGCGTCCGGAGGAGATGGGCGCCTACGTGGTCGACCAGCTGCTCGAGCGCAACTCGGGTGTCGATCCGGCCTTGGTCGAGGATCTCTTCTGCGGCGTCGGCATGCCGCAGGGCCTGGAGGCTTTCAACATCGGCCGGATAATTGCGCTGCTCTCCGAGAAGCTGCCGCAGACGGTCAATGGCGTCACGGTTTCGCGCTACTGCTCCTCCAGCCTCGACGCGATCCGTCACGCCGGCAACGCGATCAAGGCCGGCGAGGGCGACGTCTACATCGCCGCCGGAGTCGAGTGGGTGAGCCGTTTCAACGAGCGCACCGAGCCGGCCGGTGCCGACGATCGCAACCCCAACTTGATCGGCGAGAACGGCCAGCCCAATGCCTACATCGACATGGGCCTGACCGCGGTCAACGTCGCCAACCACTACGAGGTCAGCCGCGCCGACATGGACAAGATCGCGCAGCGCTCGCAGGAACTGGCCGTCCAGTCCCAGGAGGACGGCTTCTTCGACCGCGAAATCGTCCCGGTGACGCTGCCCGACGGCACCGAGGTCGCCAAGGACGACGGTCCGCGCGCCTCCTCGACCCTGGAGAAGCTGAGTCAGCTGCCCGAGGCCTTCGGCGGCGGCGGCGTCACCGCCGGCAACTCCTGCCCGCTCAACGACGGCGCCGCCGCGGTGCTGCTGATGAGCGACACCAAGGCCAAGGAGCTGGGCTTGACCCCGCGCGCCCGCATCGTCACCGCGGCCACCTGGGGCAACGAGCCCGAGTACATGGGCGTCGCCCCGATCGGCGCGATCAAGAAGGTGCTCGATCGCTCCGGGATGACGATGGAGGACGTCGGCACGGTCGAGCTAAACGAGGCCTTCGCCGCCCAGGTGATCCCGATCATGGACGAATGCGACATCCCGCTGGAGAAGCTCAACACCCACGGCGGCGCGATCGCCCTCGGCCACCCCTTCGGCATGACCGGCGCCCGCATGATGGGCACCCTGCTCAACGCGATGGAGACCGATGACCACCAGGTCGGGATCGAGACCATGTGCGTCGCCGGTGGCCAGGGCAAGGCCATGATCGTGGAAAGACTGAACTGAGGTAAAGGGGCCGTGCGACTCGAGACGCTGACTTACGAGAGCAGCGATCGGGTCGCGCGCATCGCCCTGAACCGGCCGGACCGCGGCAATGGAATTACGCCGCGGATGCCGGTCGAGTTGGCAGCCTGCGTCGAGCAGGCCAATCTCGATCCGGCGGTGCACGCGATTGCGCTCACTGGAAATGGCAGTGGGTTTTGCGGCGGCTACGACTTGGTCGCCTCAGCCGAGGGGGACATGGGCGAGCTGGGTGGGGTGGAGGCGCCGTCGGGCTCGCCGCTGGACCCAGCGACGATCGGCGCCAACCATGCGCCCGAATCGAACTGGGATCCCGTTACCGATTTCCAGTTCATGTCGCGCAACGTGCGCGGCTTCATGAGCCTTTTTCACTCCGAGAAGCCGGTGCTCTGCAAGGTGCACGGCTACTGCGTCGCCGGCGGCACCGACATGGCGCTCTGCTCGGACCTTCTGATCATCGGGGCGGACGCCAAGATCGGCTACCCGCCGGCGCGGGTCTGGGGCTCGCCGACGACGGCGATGTGGGCGGCCCGGCTGGGCCCGATGCGGGCCAAGCGGCTGCTGCTCACCGGCGACTCGCTGACCGGCGCCCAGGCCGAGGAGTGGGGGCTGGCGACCGAGGCGCCGCCGGCCGCGGAGCTGGACGAGCGCTTCGAGACGTTGCTGGCCCGCGTCGCCCGGATGCCGATCAACCAGCTGGTGATGATGAAGATGCTGGTCAACCAGTCCCTCTACGCCCAGGGCCTGCACCAGACCCAGCTGCTGGGGACCTTCTTCGACGGCATCGCCCGTCACACCGAGGAGGGCCACGGCTTCGTCCGCCGCGCCGCCGAGTCCGGCTTCAAGGAGGCGGTGCGCGAGCGCGACGAGCCCTTCGGCGACTTCGGCCGGGAAGGCTTCGGGATATGAGCGGCAAGCAGCGTTCGGTCGCGGTGGTCGGCGGCGGCTTCGGCGGCGTCGGCTCCGCCGTAATGCTGCGCCGCGAGGGTTACGAGAACGTCACGGTCTTCGAGAAGGGCGAGCGAGTCGGCGGGGTCTGGCACCACAACACCTACCCCGGCGCGGCTTGCGACATCCCGTCGCACCTCTACGAGTACTCCTTCGCGCCAAACCGCTGGTCGCGGCGCTACGCGCCGCAGGCCGAGATCCAGGCTTACGTGGAAGGTGTCGCGGGGCGCTTCGGGGTGCTGGACAAGGTTCGCACCGGGACCGAGGTGACGAGCGCCCGCTGGCAGGAGGAGCGCGGCAGGTGGCTGCTCGAGACCAGCGCCGGCCCGCACGAAGCCGACGTCCTCGTCACCGCCTGTGGGCAGCTCTCGGTGCCGAGCACGCCCCCGATCCCGGGCCTGGAGGAGTTCGAGGGTCCGGCCTTCCACACTGCCGAGTGGCGCCACGACGTCGACCTCGCCGGCAAGCGGGTAGCCGTGGTCGGCAGCGGCTGCAGCGCGATCCAGGTCGTGCCGGCGATCCAACCGGAAGTCGCCCAGCTCGACGTCTACCAGCGCTCGCCCGGCTGGACCCTGCCGAAGATGGACTTCGAGTATTCCGCTCGGGCGCACGCCCTCTTCCGGCGCGTCCCCGCCCTGCGTCGCCTCGATCGTGCCTCCGTCTTCGCCTTCCAGGAGTTTGCCGCCGCGGCCCTCACCCACAAGCGCTGGTTGCTGCCGGCCCTTCGCGCCGTCGGTCGCCGTCAGATCGACTCGGCGATCTCCAACCCCGAGCTGCGCCGCAAGGTCACCCCGAGCGACGAGTTCGGCTGCAAGCGGATCATGCTGACCGACGAGTGGTACCCGACCCTGACCGAGCCCAACGTGGAGTTGGTGGCGGAGCGGATCGAGGCGGTTGCGCCGGTGGGGATCCGCGACGCAACCGGGGTCGAGCGCCCCACCGACGCGATCGTCCTTGCCACCGGCTTCGCCAGCCACGACTTCGTCGCGCCGATGGAGATCGCCGGCCGCGGCGGTCGCAGTCTGAGCGAGGAGTGGGGCGAGGTGGCGCGTGCCTACCTGGGGCTGAGCGTGCCGGCCTTTCCCAACATGTTCCTGCTCTACGGCCCCAACACCAATGGCGGCAGCGGCTCCGTGGTCAACACGCTCGAGTGCGGTATCGGCCACGTCCTGGCCGCCCTGGATGAGATGGAACGCGCCGGGGCGAACCGGATCGAGGTTCGGCCCGAGGCCGCCGAGGACTTCGACCGCGAGCTGCGCGCCGCCCTCGCCAAAACGGTCTGGCACAGCGGCTGCAGCAACTGGTACGTCGACGAGAACGGCAACGACCCGAGCAACTGGCCGTGGATCTGGAGCACCTATAAGCGTCGCACCGAGCGGCTCGTGCCAGGCGCGTATGAGTTGGCGGGAGCCGGATGAGCGACGGCGATTCCCGGATGAGCGAGGTTCTTACGCCGCAGAGCATCCGCGCCTTCATCGGCGACAGCTTCCCCGGCGACCTTGGGATCGAGCCGCTGGAGATCGAGGACTCCTTCGCCAGCGGCCGCATCGTCGTCGACCGCCGCCACCTGCATCCCGGCGGCTACGTCCACGGCGGCGTCTGGACCGCGCTCGGCGACACGGTCGCCGCCTGGGCCACCTTCCGCAACATTCCCGCCGGCCACAACTTCACGACGATCGAGCTGAAGCTCAACGTCTTCTCCGCCGGCCTCCTGGACGACGAAATCGTCGCCACCGCAACGCCCCTCCACGCGGGCAAGAGCACGGTCGTGATCGAGGTCAAGATCGAGCGGATTCGCGGCGACGAGGAGCCGCGCCTGGCCGCCAACATGATCGTCTCCCAGTTCGTCTTGCCGCCCCGCGAGGCCGCCTGACCGGCGCATATCGGCGTCCTCGGTCGCGCTCCCTGCGTCCTTGATCTGCTTGGTCAGGCGGCCTCGCGGAAATCAGGTGTCCACGACATCGACATCGGGAGCATCCGCAGGGGTCTCCCAGCGTTCGATTTGAGGCAGTCGCCAGAGGGCGCTGGCGATCGTCAGGCCTACGGCCGCAGCGAACAGCGCCAGAAACCACTGGGTGGCGCTGAGCAGGACCATTTCGAAGAAGTCGCGGACCGGGGCGGCGGCGAGGATCAGCGCGTAGAGGGCGCCGAGGCCAGCGACGAGGGCCAGCATGTAGCTCTGGATCGCGATGTGCTCGCGACCGGGCCCGCGCTCGAGCAGCAGCACGAAGCTGAGCCCGAGCACGATCAGGGTCGTTGTTGCGGCGGTGCGGCCGGCTTCGAGGCTGCCGCCGAAGACCGTGTCGACGAGGAAGAAAGAGAGGATCGAGCCGAGCGCCGTCGCCAGCCCCGCCGGCAGGGCAAAGGCGAAGAGGGCGCGCAGTAGGCGGCCGCGGTAGAGCGGGCCGTCGGAGGGCGCCAGCGCCAAGACGAAGGAGGGGATGCCGATCGTCAGGAAGGCGGCCAGGGTCAGGTGCCGGGGCAGGAAAGGGAAGGCGAAGCCGGGGATCGCGACGAGAACGATCAGCGCTGCCGCGTAGACCGTCTTGGTCATGTAGAGCCGGCCGAGGCGGTGAATGTTGCGGGCGATCCGCCGCCCCTCGCCGACCGCCTGCGGCAGGCGGGCGAATTCGTCTTTGAGCAGGACGACGTCGGCGACGCCCTTGGTCACCTGCGCGCCCGAGCCCATTGCCACCGCCATCCGCGCCCGCTTCAGCGCCGGCACGTCGTTGACCCCGTCGCCGATCATCGCCGCGTAGCGCCCGGAAGCAGCAAGCGCCGAGACCAGGTCGCGCTTCTGCTCGGGCTTGATCCGGCAGAAGACGGTGTTGGCCAGCGCCGCCTTTGCCAGTCCTTCGGCGTCCTCGGGCAGTTCGGAGCCCTCGATCGTGCCGGCGTCCTGCGGTATTCCGACCGCGCTGGCGACCGCGGTCACCGTCGCTCGCGCGTCGCCGGAGATCAGCTTCAGGTCGACGTCCTGCTCGCGCATGAATGCGACGGTTTCGGCGGCGTCGGGACGCAGCGTCTCCTCCAGCACCACCAGCGCCACCGGCTCCAACCGCGGCGCCGGTTCCCCGCCGGGATCGGCCGGCAGCGGCTGGCTGCTTTCGCCGAAGGCGACGACGCGCCGCCCGGCCGCGGTCTCCCGCTCGAGCACGCGGGCGAGGCCGGGGGGGAGCGAAAGCGCTCCCGCCTCGCCGAGCACGTCGGGCGCCCCGAGAACGTAGGAGGTCGAGCCGATTCGCAGGCCGCTCCACTTCCACTCGGAGGAGAACGGAACCTCGCCCCCGACCTTCGCCGTTTCGCCGGGGAAGCGCTCGGCGATCGCCTCGAGCGTGCGGTTGCGATCCCCCGCGCTCGCCGCGAATCTGCCCAGCGCCGCGTGAGCGGCGGACTGGTCGACCCCCTCGGCGACCTCGGCGCCGATCAGCCGCAGCTCGCCGTCGGTCAGCGTGCCGGTCTTGTCGACGCAGATCGTGTCGACCGCGGCGAGGCTCTCGGTGGCGCTCATCTGCTGCACCAGCGTGTCTTTTTTCGCCAGCCGCACGGCGGCGACGGCGAAGGTGACGCTCATCAGCAGGACCAGGCCCTCGGGGATCAGGGTCACCAGGCCCGCGGTGGCGGTCTGGGCCGCCTCGTCGATCCCGGTGTTGCGCAGCTTCAGGGTGAGGATCAGCAGCAGTGCTAGCGGCACCATCGCGTAGACGCAGGCGACGATCACGCGGTTGACCTCCTCCTGCAGCGGCGAGGGCGGGTGGCGGAAGGTGCGCGCCTCGCCGGCCAGCCGCCCGGCGTAGCTCTGCTCGCGCACCGCGGATGCCGTGTAGTAGCCGGAGCCGCTGATGCAGAAGGAGCCCGAGAGCGCCTGGTCGCCGCGGTCCTTACGCACGCCGTCGGCCTCGCCGGTCAGCATCGACTCGTCGAGGGTCATCCCGCGACTGCGGATCACCTCGCCGTCGGCGACCAGCTGGTCGCCGGGCCCGACCGCGATTACGTCGCCGGGGACGACTTCCTCGGCGAGCAGGTCGGCGACGGCGCCGTCGCGGAGCGCCTTGGCCCGGGGCGCGACCAGAACCGCCAGCTCGTCGAGGGTGCGCTTGGCTTTCAGCTCCTGGCGGATGCCGATGTAGGAGTTGATCACCGCGATCAGTCCGAAAATCGAGTCGGCGTAGAGGCCCAGCCCGAGGTCGAGGACGAAGAAGGCGCCGATGATCGCGTTGAAGAGCGTGAAGACGTTGCCGGCGACGATGCTGGAGGTCGAGCGCGAGGAGTCTTCCGCCGGCGGGCCGAGCTCGCGCAGGCGCTTTGCCGCCGTGGCACTGGAGAGGCCCTGCTCGATCGCCGCGTCCGTCATTGCCGCCTATTCAATAGGGTGAGCACCGGATGGCTTTGAAGCTCGGACTCAACCTCGGCTACTGGAGCATCGGCCCGGCCGGCGAGGACGCTCTTGAGGTAGTGCTTGCCGCCGAGGCGGCCGGCTTCGAGTCGGTCTGGGCGGCCGAGTCCTACGGCTCCGACGTGGTCAGCGTGCTCGCCTGGCTGGCGCCGCAGACGACGACGATCAACCTTGGCGCCGCGATCATGCAGGTCCCGGCCCGCCCGCCCGCGGCCGCGGCGATGGCCGGGGCGACGATCGACAAGCTCTCCGGCGGCCGCTTCCTCTTCGGCTTCGGCCCCTCCGGCCCGCAGGTCTCCGAGGGCTGGTACGGCGTCCCGTACTCCAAGCCCTGGGGACGGACCCGCGAGTACATCGAAGTCGTGCGCGAGATCGTCGCCCGCGAGCACAAGGTCGATCACCAGGGCGAGCATTACCAAGTGCCTCTACCCGGGGGCGAGGGAAAGCCACTGAAGCTCAACTTCCACCCCGAGCGCAACCAGATCCCCGTCTTCGTCGGCGCGATCGGGCGCAAGTCGGTCGAGATGGCGGCTGAGATCGCCGACGGTTGGATCCCGATCTTCTTCAGCGTCGACGCCTTCGAGCAGACCTGGGGCGAGCACCTGGAGGCGGGTTTTGCCAAGGGCGAACGGCAGCGCTCCGACCTCGAGGTATCGCCCTCGTTGTCGGTCGCGATCGACGGCGACCTCGAGGCGGCGAAGAGCGTGGTCAAGGCGGGGCTGGTCCTCTACTTCGGCGGCATGGGCAGCCGCAAAACCAACTTCTACGTCGACCTTGCCCACCGCTTCGGCTTCGGCGATGTCGCCGACGATGTCCAGAAGCGCTTCCAGGACGGCGATCGCGCCGGCGCCTTCGAGGCGGTGCCGGACGAGGTCGTCGAGGCGACCTCGCTGGTCGGCACCGAGGCCGAAGTGGCCGAGCGGGTCGAGCGCTTCCGCGGCGCCGGCATCGACCGCTTGATCGTCTCCCCAGTCCATGCCGAGAAGGCCGAGCAACTCCATACCTTGCAGCGCCTTGCGGCGCTCATCGCGTAGTCTCCGCCGCCGCGTCTTATGAAGATCGGAGTGCCGAAAGAGACCGCCGATGGGGAGCGCCGGGTCGCGCTGGTCCCTGACGTGGTCAAGTCCCTCGCCGCCAACGAGAAGGTCTCGGTCCTGGTCGAGTCCGGCGCCGGCGAGGCAGCCGGTCATCCCGACTCCCAGTACAGCGAGGCCGGTGCCGAAGTCGTCGAGGGCGAGGTTACGTGGGGCGCCGACGTGGTTCTTCGCGTCGCCGCCCCCTCCGCCGCCGAGATCGGTCGCCTCAACTCAAACCAACTACTGATCGGCCACCTCTCGCCGTGGACTGCGGCCGAGACCAATAAGGCTCTGGCTGCGGCCGGCGTCACCAGCTTCGCGATGGAGGCGATCCCGCGCACGACCCGCGCTCAGGCGATGGACGCCCTTTCCTCGCAGGCCGCCGCCGCGGGTTACGCGGCCAGCCTGATCGCCGCCCGCGAGTCGGGCCGCTTCTACGGGATGATGACCACCGCCGCCGGCACCGTTCCGCCGGCCAAGGTTCTCGTCCTCGGCGCCGGCGTCGCCGGCCTGCAGGCCGTCGCCACCGCCAAGCGGCTGGGCGCGATCGTCACCGGTTTCGACATCCGCCGCGCCGCCTGGGAGCAGATCGCCTCGCTCGGCGGCCGGCCGCTGGAACTCGACTTCATCCCCGACGCCGAGGGCGAGGGCGGCTATGCCCGTCCGCTCACCGATGAGGAGAACGCGCTGGTGCGCGACGCGCTCGGCGAGAACGCCGCCAAACAGGACGTGATCGTCACCACCGCCGCGATCCCAGGCCGCCCGGCACCGCTGCTGATCACCGCCGACGCGGTGCGCGGGATGGCGCCCGGCTCGGTGATCGTCGACCTCGCCGCCGAGACCGGCGGCAACTGCGAGCTCACCGAGGCCGGGCAGACGGTGGTCGAGAACGGCGTCAAGGTGATCGGCCCGCGCAACCTGGCCAGCGAGATGCCGCGGCCCGCGTCGCAGCTCTACGCCAAGAACCTGGAGAACCTGCTCGGGCTGCTGATCGCCGAGGAGGGCACGCTCAAGGTCGACTTCGAGGACGACATCGTCGCCGCCGCCTGCATCACCCACGGTGGCGAGATTCGCAACGAGAGGGCGGCTAAATGAGCTTGATGACCGAGATCACGATCTTCGTGCTCGCCGCCTTCGTCGGTTTCGAGGTGATCTCGAAGGTGCCGACCACCCTGCACACGCCGCTGATGTCGCAGACCAACGCGATCCACGGCATCGTCATGCTCGGCGGACTGATCGTCGTCGGCTACGCCAACGACCCGCTCGAGTACGTGATCGGCACGATCGCGATCGCCTTCGGCGCGATCAACATCGTCGGCGGCTTCATGGTCACCGACCGCATGCTCGGCATGTTCTCGAAAAAGCCGAAACCCAAGGCCGAGGCTGCTGACGGCAAAGGTGGAGGCGGCAAATGATCGCCGAGGCCGTGCTCAAGCCGGGCGGCGACGCAGCCACCGCGCTCTACATCGTCGCCTTCTCGCTCTTCATCCTCGGCGTCAAACGTGGCACCCACCCGACCACGGCCAAGCAGGGCAACATGGTCGCCGCCGTCGGCATGGCGGTTGCCGTGGTCACCACCCTGCTGCTCGATGGGATCGGTAACTGGGGCCTAATCGCGCTCGGTCTCGGCATCGGCACCGCCGTCGGCGTGATCGCCTCGGTCCGCGTGAAGATGACCGAGATGCCGCAGATGGTGGCGCTGTACAACGGCGTCGGTGGCGGCGCGGTGGCGCTGATTGCCTGGTCGGAGATCCGCCACGGGATCTCACTCGGCGAGACGATCCCGCTCGATACGTTGATTCCGGTTCTCTTCGCCGCCGTCGTCGGCTCGGTCTCCTTCTGGGGCTCGAACATCGCCTTCGCCAAGCTCCAGGACCTGATCCCGACCAAGCCGCTCTCGGTGCCCGGCCAACAGGTGATCAACGCTCTGCTACTGATCGGCATCCTCGCCGCTTGCGTCGACATTGCCGCCAACAACAGCGATCCCTCACAGGCGATCTTCATCGGCATCCTGCTTGCCGCAGCGTTGCTCGGCAACCTCGTCGTGCTGCCGATCGGCGGCGCCGACATGCCGGTCGTGATCTCGATGCTCAACGCTTTTACCGGCCTCTCCGCCGCCGCGGCCGGCTTCGCCCTCGACAACGTTGCCTTGATCGTCGCCGGCACCCTGGTCGGTTCCTCGGGAACGATCCTGACGATGGAGATGGCGACCGCGATGAATCGCTCCGTCGCCAATGTGCTCTTCGCCGGCTTTGGCGGCGCCCCATCCGGCGGGGCCGCCGGCAGTACCGAGGAACGTCCCCACGTCTCGATCGGCGCTCAGGACGCGGCGATCAAGCTCGCCTACGCCGACTCGGTCGTGATCGTGCCCGGCTACGGCCTCGCCGTCGCCCAGGCCCAGCACGCGATCAAGGAGGTCGGCGACGAGCTGGAAAAGCGCGGCGTCACCGTCAACTACGCGATCCATCCCGTTGCGGGCCGCATGCCGGGCCACATGAACGTGCTGCTGGCCGAGGCCGACGTGCCCTACGAGCAGCTCAAGGAGATGGAGGAGATCAACCCCGAGATGCCGCGTACCGATGTCGCGGTCGTGGTCGGCGCCAACGACGTCACCAATCCGGCGGCCAAGAACGACCCCGACAGCCCGATCGCCGGGATGCCGATCATCGAGGTCGACCAGGCCCAGCAGGTGATCGTGATCAAGCGCTCGCTCAGCCCCGGCTTCGCCGGCATCGACAACGACCTCTTCTACGAGCCAAATACCTCGATGCTCTTCGACGATGCGAAGAAGGCCGCCGCCGACATCGCCGCGGAGATCCAGAACCTCTAGCGCCCCTCGCGCGCCTTTCGGCGCAGCTGACACACACGGGTAGAAGTGGCACTCCTAGCGTCGTCTCATGCGAGACGAGCAGGGCCAGTCGACGGTGGAGTGGGTAGGGCTGCTCCTGTTCGTCTCGTTGCTTCTCGCCGTCCTGATGGCGACAGGGGTGCGCATTCCCGGCACCGCGCTGGCTCGGGCGATCGCCTCGAGGATCTTCTGCGCTGCCTCGCTGGCGGACAGCTGCGGCGGTGACGAACCGACCCTGATCGCGGCTTACGGGACCGAAGTCGGCAAGCTGGTTCGCGAGCACATGCCCTCGTTGCTCTTCGAGCGGGGCTCGCGCGCGGTGCCGGTCGACTTCCGCCGCTGTCGCATCGCTTCCTGCGGCGACGCGCCAGAACACGGCTATGTGCGGCGCACCGATGAGGGTCTGCCGGTCTCCGCCTTCGTCCACGTCGTCGATTGCCGGGCGGATGCGGCAGAGGCTTCCGAAGCCGAAGGTGCGAATTGCTCTGGCGAGCGCGCTGGAGACCTCTACATCCAGTACTGGACCTACTACGCGGACTCGGCGACGCTGCGAAGCGTTCCCGTCGTCGGCGAAGAGGGTTACCACCCAGACGACTGGGAGGGAGTGCAAATTCGCATCCGGCCCGACGGCGTCGTCGACGAGCGCGCTTCCTCGCACGACGGTTACAACTACGACGAGGGCACGGCCAATTGGGGCTCGGACGTCGGCATCGGAGCGCTCAGAGGCCTTGCCGAAGCCGCCGGCATCCGGCCTGTCGACGGCTGGGGCCCTGAGACGCGGCTCCTCTTCGTCTCCGGCGGCAGCCACGCCGGCAACGCCTTCGACGTCCGCGACATCGAGCGCCTAACCCTCGGCAGCCGCGTTCGTTTGATCCCCCTTGAGCCGATAGTCGATAGCAGCGGCGCCAGCTTTGCGGTCAACCCGCCCTGGCGCAAGAAAGTCTGGCGCGATCCCGAGGCCGAAGGCACCGGTTGACTTCACCGACGACGAAACGTGCATTTGCCACGGCATAGGGGGCAAATGCAGGCCCGGTTACTTTGGGGGCATCCGCAGAGCGCCGTCGAGGCGGATCGTCTCGCCGTTGAGCATCGGGTTGGCGACGATCTGACCGACCATCTGCGCGTACTCCGCGGGGCGGCCGAGGCGCGAGGGGAAGGGGATGCCGGCCCCGAGGGCGGTGCGGGCTTCCTCGGGCAGGGCGGCGAGCAGCGGGGTGTCGAAGAGGCCAGGCGCGATGGTCATGACGCGGACGCCGCGCCCGGCCATGTCGCGCGCCGCCGGCAGCGTCATGCCGACGATGCCGCCCTTCGAAGCGGCGTAGGCGATCTGGCCGATCTGGCCGTCGTAGGCGGCGATCGAGGCGGTGTTGATGCAGACGCCGCGCTCGCCCTCGGCGTCGGGCTCGTTGTCGCTCATCGCGGCCGCCGCCAGGCGCAGCACGTTGAAGCTGCCGATCAGGTTGACCTTGACCACGTTGGAGAAGAATTCGAGGTTGTGGGGGCCGCGTTTGTGGGCAACTCGCTCGGCCCAGCCGATCCCGGCACAGCAGACCGAGATCCGCAGGCCGTCGTCATGGGTCGAGGCGCGCTCGACCGCTGCCGAGATCGCGTCCTCGTCGGTCACGTCGGCCTGGACGAAGGTCGCGCTCGGCCCCAGCTCCGCCGCCAGTGCCTCGCCCTTCTCGGCGTTGAGATCGGCGATCGTGACCGCCGCGCCAGCCGCGACAAGTCCCCGCACGGTCGCCTCGCCAAGCCCGGAGGCTCCGCCCGCTACCAGCGCGCTCTTACCCGCGATCTCCACGGCCCGCACCCTACACAGCCGAACTGCATCAAATTCCCGGCCTGCTGGGCAGGGAATTTGATGCAGTTGCGTGGGAAGGGGGTGGAACACCCAGTTCACACCCCGGTAATCAGACCTCGCTAGGGTTTTCGCATCGCCACCGAGGTGAAGTCGGGCACCAAGAGCGCCATTGTGGAACGCCTCGGCGAGGCGCGTGCATGCACCCTCAAGCTGATCGAGCCGCTCGACGACGAGCAGCTCAACCGCGTCTACTCGCCGATCCTCAGCCCGCTGGCCTGGGATCTCGGCCACATCGCCAACTTCGAGGAGCTCTGGCTGGTGCAGACGATCGGCGGCCGCGAGCCGCTGCACGGCGAGCTCGGCCGCTTCTACGACGCGATCGAGAACCCGCGCAAGACGCGTGGCGAGCTGCCGATCCTGCGCGACGCCGAGCTGCGCTCCTACCTCGCCGACGTGCGCGAGCGCACGCTCGAGGTCCTGGGGGAGGTCGACCTAAGCCCCGACGCCGAGGACCCCCTGCTGCGCGATGGCTTCGTCTACGAGATGTTGCTCGCCCACGAGCTGCAGCACAACGAGACGATGCTGCAACTCCTGCAACTGGTCGACGGCTACGAGAACGACAGCTTTGACCTCGGACCCTCCACCGCCGAGGCCTCCGGTCCCGAGACGATCGAGGTCGAGGGGGGAGAGCACGAGATCGGCGCTTCGGCACGAGGCTTCGCCTACGACAACGAGCGCGCCCGCCACACGGTCGAGCTCGCACCGTTCGAAATCGATCGAACTCCAGTGAGCAATGGCACGTATCTCCAGTTCATGGAGGAGACCGGCGCCACGCCCCCGCTGTACTGGGAGCGCGACGGCGGGGGATGGGTGCTGACGACAATGGCGGGTCGCGACCCAGTCATTTCAACCCATCCCGTCCTCCATGTTTCCTGGCACGAGGCCGAGGCCTTCGCCCGCTGGGCCGGCAAGCGGTTGCCGAGCGAGCAGGAGTGGGAGGCGGCATCGGCCGACCTGCATGGGGTCGGCCAGGCCTGGGAGTGGACCTCATCCGACTTTCTCGCCTATCCCGGCTTCGAGGCTTTCCCTTATCGCGAGTACTCGGAGGTCTTCTTCGGCGACGCCTACAAGGTGCTGCGCGGCGGTTCCTGGGCGACCCACGCCAGTGTGATGCGACCGAGCTTCCGCAACTGGGACCTGCCCGAGCGCCGCCAGATCTTCGCCGGCATCCGCTGCGCGAGGGACGCATGATCGCGATCGAGGTCCACCTTGCCGCCGACGCCGCCGCGACGATGCGGCGCGACGTCCGCGCCGGCCTCTCGACGGAGCCCAAGGAGCTGGCGCCGAAGTACTTCTACGACGAGCGCGGCTCGCAGCTGTTCGAGCAGATCACCGAGCTGCCCGAGTACTACCCGACCCGGGCCGAGCGCTCGATCCTCGCCGAGCGCTCCGCTGAGATCGTCGCTGCCGCCGGCGCGCCGCAGACGCTGGTCGAGCTCGGCTCCGGCTCCGCTGCCAAGACCCGTCACCTGCTCAGCGCGATGCGCGGCGCCGGCTGCCTGCGGACCTACGTCCCGGTCGATATCTCCGAGCAGATCACCCATGAGACCGCCGAGGCCCTGGTGGGGGAGTACCCCGGCCTGGCAGTCCGCGGTCTCGTCTGCGATTTCGAGCACGATCTCGAGCGCATCCCCGACGGCGAGGGCAGCCGCCTCATCGCCTTCCTCGGCGGCACGATCGGCAATCTCTACCCGGCGCCGCGCCGCGACTTCCTCACCCGGCTCGCGGCCCTGATGGGCCCGGACGACCGCCTCCTGCTCGGCACCGACCTGGTCAAGGCGCACGACCGGCTCGAGGCCGCCTACGACGACGCCAGCGGCGTCACCGCCGAGTTCAACAAGAACGTGCTCAGCGTGCTCAACCGCGAGCTCGGTGCCGACTTCGACCTCGATGCCTTCGAGCACGTCGCTCTCTACGATGCCGGGGAGGCGCGTATGGACATCCGCCTGCGCTCGCTGGAGGAGCAGACGATCCGGGTCGAGGGACTCGAGATGGAGGTGAGCTTCGCCCGCGGCGAGGAGATGCGGACCGAGATCTCCTCCAAGTTCACCTACGAGCGGCTCACCGGGGTCTATGAAGAGGCCGGCCTGACGATCGACGGCTGGTTCACCGACGCCGATTGCGACTACGCGCTCAGCCTGGCGCGGCCCAGCAGTTAGCCGGTCGACCCGCCCTGACTACGGGGCCAGCGCGCCGATCAGCTCGCCCAGCTTGTCGGGCGTCGTGATCGGGGTGAGGATCGGCAGCGTGATGCCGCCCTCGACGAAGGCGCCGATGCGCTCCTTCATCTGCTCGGGCGAGCCGAAGATGAACATCGCCTCGATCAGCTCCCAGGGCGCCGCCGCGGCCGCGGCCTGGCGATCGCCGCTCTCCCAGGCGGCGACCATCGCGTTGATCTCATCGCCGTAGCCGAGCCAGCGGTAGAAGGCGGCGTAGACGGGCACGGTGATGTAGGAGGAGAACATGAAGCGGGCCAGCGGCTCGACCGCCTCGCGCTCGCCCGGCAGGCAGAAGAAGCGGCAGAGCAGCTCGAAGTCCTCGGGTGCGCCGTCGAGCTGCGCCGTCACCTTGGGTAGGCCGCCGAGCGGCAGGAAGTTGGTGAAGGCGCCGTCGGCGCGCTCGACCGCCAGCTCGAGCATCTTGCCGCGCAGCGCCGCCAGCACGATCGGCACCCGCTGTGCGGGTGTGCTCTCCAGCTTGAAGCCGCTCGGCGTGCGCTCGCCGTCGAGCGCCGTGCGCAGGAACTCGAGCGTCTCGCGCACCCTGCTCAGCGGTCGCTCGAAGGGGATGCCGTTCCAGCCTTCGACGATCCGGTCCGAGGAGGAGCCGATGCCAAGCACGAAGCGCCCGCTCGAGGCGTCGGCGAGCGCCGCAGCCTCCTGGGCGAGCAGCGCCGGCCCGCGCTGGAAGACGCCGACGATCCCTGTCCCCAGGCGCGCCCGCTCGGTCCAAGCGGCGCCCAGCGCCAGCGGGGTGAAGCCATCGGGCCCGTTGGTCTCGCCACTCCAGAAGTCCGTGTAGCCGACCGCCTCGGCCTGCTTGACGAGATCCTTGTGGGCCGCAAGCGAGGTGCCCGGCAGCGGCAAGGTCAGTCCCCATCTACTCGCCATCGGCTGACCCTATAGCCTGCGCCGCGCATGGAGGGCACCTCTCCCACCAAGCCGGACCGCAACCTCGCGCTGGAGCTCGTGCGCGTGACCGAGGCCGCGGCGCTCGCCGCCGCCCGCTGGGTTGGCCGTGGCGACAAGATCGCCGCCGACCAGGCTGCCGTCGATGCGATGCGCTTCGTCCTCGACTCGGTCGCGATGGACGGCATGGTCGTGATCGGCGAGGGGGAGAAGGACGAGGCGCCGATGCTCTACAACGGCGAGCAGATCGGTGACGGCAGCCCGCCCGTGGTCGACATCGCCGTCGATCCGCTCGAGGGCACCCGCCTCTGCGCCCTCGGCATGCCCAGCGCGCTCGCCGTGATCGCGCTCGCCGAGCGCGGCACGATGTTCGACCCCGGCCCCTGCGTCTACATGGAAAAGATGGCCGGCGGCGAGGAGATCGCCGACCTGCTCGACCTCGACCGGCCCCTGCCGGAGACGCTGAAACTGATCGCCGAGCGCAAGGGCGGCAGCGTCGGCGACGTCACCGTGGTCATGCTCGACCGCCCCCGCCACGAGGACGCGATGCGCGAAGTCCGCGAGGCGGGAGGCCGCATCCGCCTGATCACCGATGGCGATGTCTCCGCCGCCCTGCTCGCGGTCAGCGAGCGCTCGCCGGTGGACCTGCTCTGGGGCATCGGCGGGACTCCCGAGGGGGTGCTCTCGGCTGCCGCGCTGAAGTCGATGGGCGGACAGCTGCTGGGCCGCCTCTGGCCGCGCAACGACGGAGAGCGCAGCGCCGCGGTCGACGCCGGCTACGACCTCGACCGCATCCTCACCGCCAACGACCTCTGTTCCGGCGATGACGTCTTCTTCTCCGCCACCGGCGTCACCGACGGCGACGTGCTGCAGGGGGTCCGCTACCGCGGCCCCGGCGCCAGCACCGAGTCGCTGGTGATGCGCTCGCGCTCCGGCACCGTCCGCCGCATCCACGCCCGCCACGACCGGGCAAAGCTCCGCGCCGTCATCGGCGAGCGCTACGGCTGAGTCTCAGGGCGCGGCGTCCTGCTCGGCCGCGGCCGCGTCGCGCTCCCTGTCGGCCGCCTCTTCGCCGATGTACGGCAGCAGCAGCTCGAAGGTCAGCTGGGGCATCAGGTGGGGCAGGTTCGTGGCGTTGCCAAGTGCCACCTCTTCGTAGATGCGGGCGAACACCGCGCCGCCGGCGATGTTCGCGAGGTTCGGCAGGTTGGGCGCGTCCTCGGCGAACTCACGTCCCTCATCGAGTAGCCCGGTGAAGCGGCGGAAGGTCTCGCGGAAGCGGGAGCTGGCGATCGGCCCGACCGTCCCCATCTCAATCATCATCACGCGGGCGATTTCGGGGCTGGCGGCAAACCACTCGAGCGTCGACTCGAGTCCCCTCCGCACTCTCTGTGGCCACGGCCCAGGCTGCTCGTAGGCCTCTTTGACCTTGGTCTCGAGGTCGGCGACCAGGGCGTCGTTGGCGGTGACAAAGCAGTCTTCCTTGTCCTTGAAGTGTTTGTAGAAGGTCTCCCTACCCACCCCGGCCTCTTTGAGGATGTCCGCGACCGAGCTCGCCTGGTAGCCCTTCGCCGCGGTCACCCGCACCACCGCCGCGAGCAGCCGCTCGCGCTGGGACTGGACGACGAGCTCGCGCGGCAGGCCGTGGCGGCCGCGCGGCAGCTTCCAGAGATGCAAATTCGAGGGCGGATCGCCGATCGGGCTGAGCTTCGGTTTCTCTCCGTCGCCGGAGTCGCTCATCGATCGATTTGAGCCTGCGCCAGTGCCATGTCCTGTCCGGCGTAAGGGAGCAGGGCGATGTAGACGAGTTCGGGAAGGAGGGACGGCAGGCGTTTGACTTTGTCGGCGGCGACGTAGTCGGCGATCAAGACCTTGGCCCGTCCGAAGGCAATTTCCGGACAGGCCTTTCCCTGCTCGCCAATCCCCGCGGCCTGCAGCTGTTTTTCCAAGGCTCCGATGGCGAAATTCCGGTAGCGGCGCACGATCTCGGGGTCGACGATCGGCGCCTCGACCAGCAGCAGCTTGGTGTAGTCGGGCGTCGCCGCGAGGCGCTCGAGAACCGCCGCGATCACGTCGCGGACGGCGTCGACGGCTAAGTCCCCGCTCCTTGCGTAGCCGATCGCCGCGGCGCCTTGGAGGTCGAGCAGGAAAGCGTCGGCCGTCGCGTAGAAGCATTCGTGTTTGTTGGCGAAGTGTTTGTAGAAGGTGCCGCGCGAGATGCAGGCACGGCCGACGATGTCGGCGATCGTCGTCGCCGAGAAGGTCTTGTCGGCGACGCTCTCCGCCATCGCGTCAAGGATGCGCTGCCGTTGAGACCGGACGCCGATGTCCTGGGGGACGCGCGGCGTCAGAACGCCGGTTTTCGCCGTCGCTTGATCCTCTGGCCCGTCTCCCGCCCTAGTGAAACCTTGCGCCATCTGACGCTCGCCTGCTCGCCTTTTTCGGTGTTGTCAAGAACTTCGGCCTTCACCGGGAGCGCATTCGACTCTGCTGGCGGATGCCGTCGTCACCCACCGAAGGGCGGCCGCCGGCCGTGAGGTTCCTCCCCATCGCGATCAGCTGCCTCGCACTTACCACGTCGCGGCCTGTCTAAGACGCCCTGATGAACGCCGGCATTCCTTGCGCCGTGGAGGGCTGGGCAACTGTTTTCTAGCATAGAACTCTAATGTTCTTTGTTAGAATCCATCCGTACCAATATCTATGACAACCGCCGACGCCCTCCACCAGTCAGTCGAAATGCCGCTTCCCCGCGGGCCGTATGCGATCTCAGTCGACGCCGTCGCGGCCGACCAGCGGCGCCGAATGCTCGAGGCGCTGCCGCGCGCGGTCGCTGCGAACGGCTTCGAGGGAACGACCGTCGAGCACATCGTCAAGCTCGGCCAGGTACGTCGCAATTCCTTCTACGAGCAGTTCTCCGACAAGCGGGATTGCTTCACGGCGGCCTACGAGATCGCCCAGGAGCGGCTGCTCGGCGTCCTCACGTTCCAGTGCTACACACGCTCGGGCCTCAGCGAGAGGATGAGCGCCGCCCTCGGCGCTGGTTTGGGCCTGCTTGGCGCGAACCCGAGCCTCGCCCGGCTGATCGTCATCGAGGCTCCCGCGGCGGGCGGCGAGATCGCCCTGCGCCATCAGCAGTGGCTGGATCGCTACAGCCGCCTGCTGCAGCTCGCCGCCGTCGGCAGTCCGGACATGGTCGCGCCAAGGCCGACGCTCGAGTCGGCGATCGTCGGCGCGATCGTCTCGCGCATCAAGCAGTTGATCCTGGCTGACGAAACGTCCGAGCTCCCGGCTCTCAACCCGGAACTGGTCGAACTGGCTCTCTCTTATTACGGCTCGCGCGCGCTGCTTGAGCCGCTGCCGACCTCGCCGGCCGCCGAGGTCTCCGAGTCGGAGCAGCCGCAGGGCCGTCGCTCGGTGCTGGAGCCCGCGTAGGGCATCTCACCGGTGTCGTGCAGCTCGTGGCGCAGTGAGTTGATCACCGCGCCGGCCATCAGGGCCAGGCTGAGCACGTAGAACCAGAGCAGGGCGATCAGGATGAAGCCGAGGGTCGAGCCGAAGCGCGAGAGGCTGGAGACGTTGGAGAGGTAGACCGGGAAGAGCCAGTTGGCGACGCCGGCGCTGAGGGTGACGAAGACCGCACCGGGCCAGACCGCGCGCCAGGGCATGTGGCCCTTCGGCACTGCCCAGAAGATCACGCAGCAGATCAGGAAGGTGATCAGGATCGCGGCGACGAGCAGCAGCGTCGTGTCGATCACCTTGATGTCGGAGAGGCCAAAGGGGAGCCGGTCGGTGCTGGAGACGAGCGCGCTCTCCATTGCCGGCAGGAAGATGCTGGCGGCGATGAAGACCAGGACGACCGCCAGCATCGCGAAGGAGAAGCGCTTCTGCTCGACCCAGCCGCGGCACTCGACGTGGTAGATGCGGCAGAAGGCGGTGTCCATCGCCCCCCAGAAGGAGGCGCCGATCCAAAGCGAGCCAAAGAAGGCGGCGATCCCGATCGTGGTCGAGTTTTCCTCGATTCGGTTGAGCACGTCGGTCAGCGTGCCCTGCTCGACGTTGGGGAAAAGACGCTGCAAATCGTTGAGCACGCTCGACTCGACCCCGCCGATCTTCAGCACCTGGCCGAAGACGAAAAGCACAAGCAGGGCGAAGGGGAAGACCGCCAGCATCAGGTTGTAGGCGACCATCGCCGAGAGCCCGGTGACGTTCTCGCGGTAGGCGCGCTGCCAGAAGGCGCTCAGCCAGGGACGGGGATGTCGCATCGATTTGGGCATTGACTTCAGAAACTGAAGCGATTATCATGCGAACAGACGTTTGAGCAGTGCCGAGACGCCGTCCTGGGGCAGTGCAGCGCAGACTAGTTGGCTTCGCGGACCGGTTCGCCGGTCCGTTTTTTCGCGACTTTCCGCCCCGCGATGGTATTTCTGTGGGTAGGACTAAATCTTCGAGCGCAAAGAAACGAGAGTAGACGGATGCTGGTAGCTGAGCTTCAGGAGCTGGAGGAGGTCAAAGGCCTCATAACTAGAGGGCAGCAGCTTGGTGTGCTGACCTTCGGCGATGTCGCCTCCGCGGTCTCGGAGGTCGATCTCGACGAGTCCGACGTCGAGGACCTTTACGGGCACCTCGAGAAGTCGGGCATCGAGCTTGTCGAGGACATGGACCCGGCCCAGAAAGCGGCGGCGGAAGCGTTGCCGATCGACACCGGCAAAAAAGGCCGGCGCAGGCAGAAAGCCGCGCTCGACCTGAAACCGGACATGACCACCGATTCCTTGCAGCTGTTCCTCAAGGACATCGGCAAGGTTCGCCTGCTGACCGCGGCGGAGGAGGTCGAACTCGCCAAGCGGATCGAGCGTGGTGACCTCGACGCAAAGCAGAAAATGGTCGAGTCGAACCTGCGCCTGGTTGTCTCGATCGCCAAGAACTACCGCAACCAGGGCCTGCCTTTCCTCGACTTGATTCAAGAGGGCACGCTGGGCCTGGTCCGCGCCGCGGAGAAGTTCGACTACCGCAAGGGGTTCAAGTTCTCGACCTACGCGACCTGGTGGATCCGCCAGGCGATCGCCCGCGCGCTTGCCGACAAGGCACGGACGATCCGCATCCCGGTCCACGTGGTCGAGAAGCTGAACAAGATCGGCCGTGCCGAGCGCAAGCTGGTCACCGAGCTGGGCCGCGAGCCGACTCCGGAGGAGATCGCCGACGTAACCGGGATCGACCCCGAGGAGGTCGACTCGATCAAGCGCTCCGCCCAGGCCCCGGTCTCGCTGGAGAAGCCGGTCGGCGACGAGGAGGAGTCGGAGTTCGGCCAGTTCATCGCCGACGAGAAGGCCGAGTCGCCCTTCGACCGCGCGGCGGACCTGCTGACCAAAGAGGCGCTGAAGGAGGCGCTGGAGAACCTTTCCTACCGCGAGCGGCGCGTCTTGGAGCTGCGCTACGGCCTCGGCGGCGAGCACCCGCGCACGCTCGACGAGGTGGGGCGGACCTTCAACGTCACCCGCGAGCGCATCCGTCAGATTGAGAATCAGTCGCTGAAGAAGCTGCAGCAACTCGGAGAAGCACAAAAGCTCCGAGAGGTCACCTGAGCCTTCAGGACTAAGGATGGTGGGCATCCCGGCCGATACAGGTCGGGATGTTCGACATCGATACAGCGCTGCGCACGCTCATCGAGCGTGAGGGGTCCGACCTTCATGTGAAGGTCAACTCGCCGCCGATCGCTCGTATGCACGGCGAACTGGCGCACCTCGAGGGCTACGAGCCGCTCAAAGGGGCCGACACCGAAAAGGCCTTCCACGACATGGCCGAGGCGCGCTCGGTGACCGAGTTCGAGTCCGATGGCGAGGCCGACTTCGCCTACTCGATCCCCGGCCTGGCCCGCTTCCGGGTCAACGTCTTCAAGCAGCGCGGTTCGGTCTCGATCGTCTGCCGCGCGATCCCCTTCGAGATCCGCTCGGTCGAGCAACTCGGCCTGCCACCCGTCGTCACCACCCTGGCCGAAGAGGCGCGCGGGATCATCCTCGTCACCGGTACCACCGGCTCGGGCAAGAGCACGACGCTGGCGGCGATGATCGACCACATCAACCGGACCCGGGCGCAGCACATCGTCACGCTCGAGGACCCGATCGAGTACCTGCACGAAGACAAGCGCTCGATCGTCAACCAGCGCGAAGTCGGCTCCGACACGGTCAGCTTCGGGCGGGCGATGCGGCGCGTACTGCGCCAGGACCCCGACGTGATCCTGATCGGCGAGATGCGCGACGAGGAGACCGTGCGCACGGCGCTCTCGGCCGCCGAGACCGGCCACCTCGTGCTCTCCACGGTCCACACCCTCGACGCGACCGAGACGATCAACCGCATCGTCGATTTCTTCCCGCCCCACCTGCAGCAGCAGGCGCGGGTGATGCTGGCCTCGACCCTGAGGGGGGCGATCGCCCAGCGCCTCGTCCCCGACGTGACCGGCGACGGCCGCGTCGCCGCCTCCGAGGTGATGGTCGTCACCGGCCGCGTCCAGGACCTGATCCTCAACCCCGAAGAAACGGGCAAGATCACCGAGGTCATCGGCGAGGGCGAGTACTACGGCATGCGCACCTTCGACCAGTCGCTGCTGCGCTACGTGATGGAGGGCAAGGTGAGCGAGGAGGTCGCGCTCGAGTTCGCCTCCAGCCCGCACGACTTCAAACTGATGCTGGCCGCCGGTGGCCAGCGAGCCAGCGGGATCGAGCAGCTGAGCAGCGAGCCGGTGGCGTCGTGAGGGAGAAGCTGAACGAGAACCCGATCGCCCAGGTCGCGCTGATCGCGATCCTCGTCGTCGTCGCTGTCGTCATGTTCATCGGCAGCTCCGGCGGCGGCGAAGAAAGCGAAGAAGCCTCCGCGGGCGAAACCGTCGCCACCGTCAACGGCGTCACCGCCACCGGCTCCAGTCCCGGGGAAGCGGTTGAAGGCGCGGTCGAATCGCTCGAAGAAGGAGCTGTCGCCGGCGCCTCCGCCGCCGAAGTTCCCGCCTCCGTGCCCGCCCCGTCGCCGCCGAAGCGACTCACCGCCGCTTACGAATCGGGCAAGACGGTGGCCTTGCTGATCGTCGACAAGGGCGGCATCGACAGCGCCTTCACGGCTCGCTCATCGCTCCTTCTGGCGCCCTTCAAGGACGTCTCGCTCTTCATCGTCTCGGCTAAGGAAATCGCCCGTTACGCAGCGATCACGGTCGGCCTCGACGTCAACCGGGTCCCCGCTCTGGTCGTGATGAAGCCGAAGAAGCTCAGCGGCGGCACGCCCCAGGCCACGGTCGACTACGGCATCCAGACTCCGCAGACCGTGGTCCAGGCGGTGCTCGACGCCAACTACCACGGCCGCGAAGTCACCTACCACCCGGGCTGAGGCGGCGGATGAGCGCCGAGAAACCCCCGTATCCGATGCACCTGCGTCCCGTCCCCGACTCGGGCGGCTCTGCCGCGCCGGCGTTGCCGGGCCCCGAGGCGAGCGGCACGCCCGGGCTGACGCCGCCCCAGCACCGCGGCCACTCGCGCGGTTTCATCACCGACGTCTTGGTCGAGCTCGGCTACGCCACGGCGGAGACCGTGCAGGCGGCGGTCGAGGCCTCGCGCACCGCGGGCCGCCCGCCCGAGGCGCTGCTGGTCCAGCAGGGCGCGATCAATCCCGACCAGCTTTCGCGGGCGACCGCCGAGCGCTACGGGCTCGATCACGTCGACCTCGCGACCTACCAGGTAGACGTCGCCGCGGCCGCCCTCTTCCCGGTGACGATGGCGCGTCGCTACAAAGCCGTCCCGGTCGGCTTCGTCGACCAGAAAACGCTGCTCGTCGCCGCCGTCGACCCGGCCAACGTGCTCGCCGTCGACGACATCCAGATCGCCACCGGCCTCGACTGCTGCATCGCGGTCGCCGCCGAAGAAGACGTCGAGTCGCTGCTGGGCCGCCTCGGCACCTTGCAGAGCGCCGCCGCCGAGGCGATCGTTGAGGAGGCGCACCGGATCGAGGAGGTCGAAGAGGAGGAAGAAGGGGGGCTCGCCGAAGTCAGCGAGATGCAGGCCGGCGCCGAGGACGCGCCGGTGATTAAGCTCGTCTACAGCATCCTCGCCCAGGCGGTGGGGGAGGGGGCCTCCGACATCCACCTCGAGCCCCAAGAGGGCGAGCTGCGGATCCGCTTCCGCGTCGACGGCGTGTTGAAGGAGTCCGCGCACGTGCCGAAGCGAATGATCAGCGCGGTGATCTCGCGCTTGAAGATCATGAGCGAGCTCGACATCGCCGAGAAGCGGGTGCCCCAGGATGGGCGCGTCAGCGTCTCGGTCGAGGAGCGCCGCATCGACCTTCGTGTCACTACCCTGCCGACCTCGCGCGGCGAGGGGGCGACGATCCGCATCCTCGACGAGGGCAACGCCCAACGCACGCTCGACGACCTCGGCATGGACGGCTCCGCCCGCGCCCGTTTCGAGGACGCCTTCCACCAGGCCTACGGCGCGGTGCTGGTCACCGGGCCGACCGGCTCGGGCAAGTCGACCACCCTCTACGCGGCCCTGGCCGAGCTCAACGGGATCGAGAAGAAGATCATCACGATCGAGGACCCGGTCGAGTTCCGCATCCCCGGCGTCAACCAGATGAACGTCAACCGCAAGGCCGGGCTCGACTTCGCCCGCGGCCTGCGCTCGATGCTGCGCGCCGACCCCGACATCGTCATGGTCGGCGAGATCCGCGACGCCGAGACGGCGCGGATCGCGATCGAGGCCGCGCTGACCGGTCACATGATGCTGACCACGCTGCATACGAACGACGCCCCCGGCGCGATCGCCCGCCTCAACGAGATGGGGATCGAGACCTTCCTCACCGCCTCCGCCGTCGATTGCGTAGTCGCCCAGCGCCTCGCCCGCAAGCTCTGCCCGAATTGCAAGCGGCGGACGATCGTCGGCGCCGCGGCGTTGCACGAGGCCGGGATCAAGGTCGGCACCGAGATCGAGGCCTACGAGCCGGCCGGCTGCGGCCGCTGCAACAACAGCGGCTACAAGGGCCGGGTCGGGATCTACTCGGTGATGAGTTTGAGCGAGCGCCTGAAGGAGATGACGATCGCTCGCGCGGCAGAGACGGAAATCGCCGCCGTCGCCCGCGAAGAGGGAATGCTCACCCTGCGCGAGGACGGCGTCGTAAAGATTCGAGCCGGGGTCACAAGCCTCGAGGAGGTGCTCCGTGTCACAGCATGATTTCGACTTCTCCGAGGTTCTGCGCCGCATGGTCGAGGCGCGCGCGTCCGATGTCCACATCACCGCCGGCTTCCCGCCGGCGATCCGCGACAAGGGCAAGATCCAGGCGATGGACGGCTTCCCGGTGTTGACCGGGCAGCAGACGCGCGACGTCGTCTACTCGATCCTCAACGACGACCAGCGCAAGCGTTTCGAGAACCACAAGCAGCTCGACTTCGCCTACGCGATCCCCGGCGTCGCCCGCTTCCGCGTCAACTGCTTCTTCCAGCGCGGCTCGGTCAGCGCCGCCTTCCGTCTCGTGCCGCAGGACATCCCCGCCCTCGACTCCCTCGGCGTGCCGCAGGTGCTGCGCGAGCTGTGCGAGAAACCGCGCGGCTTCGTCCTCGTCACGGGGCCTACCGGCTCGGGCAAGAGCACGACCCTGGCGGCGATGATCGACGTGATCAACGAAGGGCACGAGGACCACATCCTGACGATCGAGGACCCGATCGAGTTCCTGCACACCCACAAGCGCTCGATCGTCAACCAGCGCGAGATCGGCTCCGACGCCGAGGACTTCTCGCTCGGCCTGCGCGCCGCCCTGCGAGAGGACCCCGACGTGATCCTCGTCGGCGAGATGCGCGACCTGGAGACGATCTCCACTGCGCTGACCGCGGCCGAGACCGGCCACCTCGTTTTCGCCACCCTGCACACGCAGTCGACGGCGCAGACGGTCGACCGCATCATCGACGTCTTCCCGCCCGAGCAGCAGGGCCAGGTGCGGACGCAGCTCTCGATCGCCCTGCAGGGGATCGTCACCCAGCAGCTCTTGCCGACCATGGACGGCCGCGGCCGCGTCGTCGCCACCGAGGTCCTGGTGCCGACGCCGGCGATCCGCAACCTGATCCGCGAGGGCAAGACCCACCAGATCTACGCTGCCCTGCAAACCTCGGGCGCGGTCGGGATGCAGACGATGGATGCTGACCTGGCGCGGCTCGTGCGCTCGGGGAAGATCACCCGCTCCCTGGCCGACCAGCGCGCCTCGGTGCCCGAGGAGCTCACCCGCCTGCTGGGCGGCGCCCCGGCGGCCCAGGCGGTGCCGGCCGCGGTTGCGGCCTCGGCTGATGGCGCCGCGCCGCCGATGGCGACGCCCGTCTACAACGGGGGGGCCTAGCGCACGATGGCCGCCGCAGCGACAACCTTCTCCTTCCGCGCCATGGACCTGGCCGGCACCGCCTCGGCCGGTGAGATCGACGCCGAGTCCAAGGCCTCGGTTACAGAGCAGCTGCGCCAGCGCGGCCTGATCGTCCTCGACGTCAGCGAGAAGAGCGAGCCCTTCAAGATCGAGGACATCTTCAAGCGCTGGCAGGGCGTCGACATGCGCGAACTGGCCATTTTCTCGCGCCAGTTCGCCACCCTGGTCGGCTCCGGAATGCCGATGCTGCGCACCCTGCACACGCTTGAGGAGCAGACCCAGGACGAACAGATCAAAGCGGCGGTCGCCGGGATCCGCGCCGACGTCGAGGCCGGCAGCAGTCTAGAGCAGGCGATGGAGCGCTACCCCAAGGTCTTCGACCGCCTCTTCCGCGCGATGGTCCGCTCCGGCGAGCAGTCGGGCCGGCTCGACGAGGCGATGGACCGGATCGCCTTCCAGGTCGAGAAGGCCGACGGCCTGCGCCGCCAGGTCAAATCGGCGCTGATGTACCCGGCGTTGGTCTTCGGCTTCGCGACCGTAGTGCTGATCGCGATCGTCGCCTTCGTGATCCCGACCTTCGTCGGCATCTTCGAAGAACTCGCCGAAGAACATCCCGAAGAAGCCGCGGGCTTGCCGATACCGACCCAGATCTGCGTCGACGCCTCCAATGTCCTCACCAACTATTGGTTCATCCTCATCCCCGGCATCGCGATCTCCTTCTTCTTCTTCTTCAAATGGAAGAAGACCGACCGCGGTCATGAAATGTGGGATCGCTTCAAGCTGAGGCTGCCGGCCAAGATCGGCGACGTGATCCAGAAGGTCGCCCTGGCCCGCTGGTCGCGCACCTTCTCCGGCGCCGTCTCCTCCGGCGTGCCGATGCTGCAGGCGATCAAGCTGACCGGCGACACGGCGGGCAACATCGTCGTCGAGCAGGCGATGGACGACGTCTACGCCTCGGTCAAGGGTGGCGGCTCGCTGGCCGGCCCGATCGAGGACAACCCGATCTTCCCGCCGATGGTCGGCCACATGATCGCCGTCGGCGAGGAAACCGGCCAGCTCGAGCACATGCTCTCCAAGATCGCCGATTTCTACGAGACCGAGGTCGACGCCAAGGTCAAGGCCCTCACCGCCCTGATCGAGCCGATCATGATCGTCTTCGTCGGCGGCATAGTCGGCTTCATCGTGATCGCGATGTACCTGCCGATGTTCAGCATCTACGAACACATCCGGTAGCTGAACCGGCACGATCTGCGCGCCACGCGTGCGCCCGGCCGGATCAGGATCGATCTATGGCAGCGACCCTTCCCTTCGCGGGGTAATTCTGGAACGCTCTGCTCTCGCAACTGGGTTTCTGGCGGCGGCAATTGCCGTTGGCGGTTTCGTCACTCGGGCACAGGCTCTTCTTGGGTCAACCCAGACCCGGATCTTCAACGGACTACCGCAATGGGAGGCATACACGGCCTGCTGTTCGGACTTCTCATCATCTTTATCGATGCCTTGGTGGGCTAGCATGGGGTTCACGGCCAAGCCTTTGTTGATGGGGTTTCTTGCGGTTGCGGTAGTCGCCGCCATTATCGGGGTCGGCGTTAATGCCGTCGGAGCAAGCGGGGCCCTGGGCGGCATCGCCTTCGTGCTGGGGGCCTGTATTGCGGGTCTGATCGGAGGCGCCGTTTCACGGCGCATGCCACCCTCGCGCCAGCAACACTGACCTACCCGCGAGAAGCTGCCTGGGCGGCACTGCCGCTGGGGGATTCGTGGCGAGGTTGACCGGTTATCCGGCGATCCGAGCCTCAGCCACGACTTTTCGGGCTACGAAACCCAAATTTCGAGGATTAAGTGATCGGGGTGGCTGCCGATTAGGAGTGGGTGATGAATCTGCCAGTGCTTCGGTGCCAAAGGCAAACCCGCTGTGAAGCGGGGGCGCAAAGCCAACGGGGCTCCCATCCGGGAGCCGGCCGGGCTACCACCGGGGTCGACAGACACCACGTGGCTGCAACGCGACGGGGCTCTGGCGAAAACAATGAGAAGACCATAGGAGGTCTCTAATGTTTCTCCAGAATCTCCGGGCCAAGGTTGGCGCCCGGCTCAACGGCGACAGCGAGGCCGGCTTCACGCTGATCGAGCTCCTCGTCGTCATGCTCATCCTCGGAATCCTGGCCGCGATCGCGCTGCCCGCATTCTTCAACCAGAAGGACAAGGCCGGCGACGCCAAGGCCAAGGAGTACGCCCATAGCGCTCAGGTAGCAATGGAGACTTATGCGACCGACAACAGCGGCACCTATGACGAAGTTAGTCAGGCCAAGCTCGAAGAAATCGAGCCTACGCTCAGCAGTGCCAGCTTCGTAACCGTTGAAGGTGAAGGTCATACGTATTTGATCACCATCGAAGGCAGCAAAGAATCTCAGACATTCTCGATTGAAAACAACGAAGGCACCATGTCCTTCGACTGTACGGAAGAAGGAGAAGGCGGTTGTCCTACTGGCGGCTGGGGCTGATCCCTACTAGTCGGATTGCTTAGACGTGTCTAAGCCAAGCATCAGCGTTGTCGAGAGGCGGGCCAATTTGGCCCGCCTCTCGCTGCGTATATCGCCGGTATTCATCGCCGCGACGCTGCTGCTTGCTCCCGTGGCAAAGGCTTCGCCGGGACCGCCGATACCGAGATTGATAGAGACCAATCCCGGATCGCCCAGCATCGCCCTCAAACCGCTTGTCATCGGCAACTCAGCCGGAGGTGGGGCAATTCCGAACTCGGTTCGACCCTCTCTCGGTGCCATCCGGCTGACTTCTGGAACCGAAGAAAACACGATCGCTCTCTATCTGGACGACAAATGCCAGGGGACGGTCGTGGGGGGAGGGTCGGCCAACGAACTCGACACCGACGGGATCCAGGCTGAAGTTCAACCCCAACGAGTGAGCTTCATCTACGCGACCCAATCCAACCCTGAAGGCGATACCTCGGATTGCTCCGAACCGCTCAAATACGAACACGTCAAAGAACTACCCGCCCCGCCCAAAGAACCACCCGCTGGCGAAGGGCCCGGCGGCGCCCCATCGATACCGGGCTCTTCGACAGGCAGCGCATCGGTCAATCTGGAAGCGCCACATCTGCGCATCGCGCCAGGCGGGCGAGCCAACGACAACACTCCAGCGCTGAGCGGCTCTGCGCCCGGAGCCGACGCGGTCAAGCTTTTCAGCAATCCCTCTTGTAACGGGACGCCGATAGTGAGGATCGGCCCCGGCCAGTTTGCCGCCGGGCTGCAGGTCCAGGTCTCCGACAACACGACGACGAGCTTCTCGGTCGCCTCGACCGCAGGCGCCGCTCAATCTCCCTGCTCAGCAGAGGTGACCTACGTCGAGGACTCCACTGCCCCTCGGACCCGCATCACGATGGGCCCGGGTGTCAAGACCCGCAAGCACAAGGCGGTCTTCCGCTTCGCGGACATAACCGAAGACTCCCCTGGAACGGACTTCTTCTGCAGGATCAACCACAGCAAGTGGAAGCAATGCAACTCCCCCTTCAAGGTGCGCCACCTCCGCACCAAGCACTACGTAGTCCGAGTCAAGGCAATTGACTCGGCCGGCAACGCAGAGGCCAAAGGCGCAAAGCGCCGCTTCAAGGTCATCCGAAGCTCGTAGAAGTCCCTCCGGTGAGCTGTCCGGCGGGGCCCGGCAGAAAGGAACACGCCAGCGGACCCAGATCTCCGAGTCGCATTTTTCGGCATTGCAGTGCCGAAATGTTTACGCTGCGGTGCAAATTGGCAGCCCTGCGACTCAGCGATGACGTGATCCGTCTTCGATCCGTCGGGTAATTCGCGGCCAGAGGACGAGGAGAACAACGATGGCCATGGCGATGATAACCAGTAAGATGTGTTCGCTGGCTGCTTCCGCAAGGCGCATACCGATCACAAAGATCATTCTGCAATCTTAGAAGAGCAATGCTGGATCACCTAACCAAAGCGAAGGCCCGACCGAGACTGGACCTCAACGGTCGAAACTTGCGTCTCTATTCCCCTGGGTTTTATTTGTCCAGGACTTCTGGAAGAAGTATGGATCGCCACTAGAAGCATCTATAAGTTTGCTGGCGAAAATTGGTAAACGTGCCTCGCTTCGATACGGCGACCGGTAAAAAGCCGTGGGAATGTACGCTCGCATCCGTGAGGGGGTTCGAAGCGGTGGACCGAGAGGGGAATGCGCGAGCGCTTGGGAATTCAGATCGCGGACGGTGTCGAGGTCTTTGTGGTCGACAATTTGACGAAAAAGATGGCAGAGCTTCGCAGTCTACTTGGTGACTAACTGGACTCCTTGCTACTGCAAGTCATGCAATTAGGCAGAAAGTAGAGAAAATTACAGGCGTGTCGAAGCACGTAGAGGCGGACATTCCGCTAGGCATAATTGGCAGACTGTTTGACCTTCGCGTTATTGATCCAGAGCTACAGGCTGGAGAGCAACTACGTTGGTCTGCCCGTGCAAATAGAATGCAGCTTCGGGTAAGGGCGGTTGGTGGGCGTCTCTATCTAACTGATCTCCGGCTGATCTTCGGACGCAGCAAACTAGAGGCATTTCTCGGTGGCAAGGAGTGGAGCGCGCCGCCTGTCGAGTTAGCCTCCGCAACACCCCAAGATCGTGTTAGGACCATTCATATTGGAACTTTGGCGGGGGAGTTGAGCGGTTCGTAATGGGTCTAAGCAGGAATCAGCTGAAATCATTGATAGGGCAATTCGTGAGGCGAACGAGTAGCGGGCATTCGATCCATCCTCGAAGCTCAAGCCATGCGAGATGATCCGTGGCACCGGCCGTATAACAGTAGGCGACAGTCGATGCAAACGGCAGGGCGAGCGAGTACTTGCACATTCGGTTCTTGTAGATCATGCCCCGTCTCGGCAAGGATGCTCTTTTGCTCGACGCTTCGTGAAGGAATCCGCGTCGAGCGTGCGCTGGATTACGTTGGCGGCCGGATCGGCCGGTGGCTCGGATACAACTCCGCTCAATGGTCGGCGTCGTCCTGATTGCGTTCCTTGGCGGGTTGGCCGCGGGCAGCTTTGCGACTGCGGTTGCGCACCGCGTGCCGCGGGGGATCTCGGTCGCATTCGCTCGCTCACAATGCCCGTCCTGCGGCGCACGGATCGCGGCTTACGACAACTTGCCCGTGGTCTCGTGGGTATTGCTGCGCGGGCGGGCGCGCTGCTGCGGGGCGCGCATCTCCACGCGCTATCCGCTGACGGAGCTCGGGATCGGGTTGCTGTTTGCCGCCACGGTGCTCGTCTATCGCCATGATCCGGCTGAAGCCGCGATCGGGCTGATCTTCGTCACGGTCCTGGCGATCGTCACGCTGACCGACCTCGAGCAGCGGATCATCCCCAACAAGGTCTTGATCGTCGGTGCTGTCCTTTGCTTGGCGATTGCGGTACCGACGGATCCTGGCGGTCTGCCCGAGCGGGCGATTGCTGCCGCTGCGGCGGGAGGCATCCTCTTCTTGGTGGTGCTCGCCTATCCGGCCGGGATGGGCCTCGGCGACGTCAAGCTCGTGGCGACGATGGGACTCTTCCTCGGCCGGGCCGTGGCACCGGCTGTCCTCCTCGCACTCCTCGCCGGCAGCCTCGTCGGCCTGGCGCTGATCGCGCGCCACGGATCCGAGGCGCGCAAAATGGCGATCCCATTCGGCCCCTTCCTTGCCCTAGGGGGCATCGTGGGATTGCTGGTCGGCGACCAGCTGATCGATCTCTACCTGGGCTGACCGGCTGACCGGGGTGCTACCCGGCGGGTGCCGGGGAGCCGTTCTTTTCTTGCTTCGGGCCGCTCAAGGGCGCCTTGTTCAGGTGCTTGCTGGTCAGCAGGCGGAGTTTCAGCAGTTCGATGCGGAAAGTGTGTTGCTGGGGACCGTAGACGACGGTCTCGGGGATGCCCTGTTCGATTGAGATCAGCTGGCAGCGTTCGGAGCCGACCACGCAGACGCCGTCGCCGAAGAGGCCGGTGACTTTGTCGGAGACCAGCATCAGGACCTTTTTTTGATCTTTGCTGACGTCCATGAAGGTCAGCGCCGGCTCTTTGCGGCTGGGCAGCATCGTCAGCTCAGGCAGGTTGTGGCGGACGGAGGGTTCGGCTTTGCTCGTGCTGGCGCCCGAGGAGACGGGAACGATCCGCACGTCGATTGCGAATGAGAAGTAGCGCAGATGTTCTTCGTCGACCGGTTCGCCGTTCCCCTTTTCGCTGGGCGGAGCCGTCGTGTGCGTCGTTTCGGTCGACGTCGAGGTCGACTCGGTGGTGGTCGATTCGACGGTCGCCGATGAGCTTTCTACGCTCGACGACGGGCTTTCGCTTGTGCTGGCCGAGGTGGAACTGCCTTCGCCTTCGGCGTTCGCATATTGCTGTTCGAACGGATCCTTACCGGAGCCATTGCCGAGGCGGTGACGGTAATCGCGCAGGCCGGGTGCCGCTTTGGCGACGACCAGCTTGCTGGAGGGGACGGCGGCGTTGGAGATATCGGCTGCGGCGCCTTCGGTGGCGGCTGAGTCCGATCCGGAGGAGCCGCCCAGCGCGACCGGCAGGGCGACGATCGCGACGAGCAGGATCGCGACCAGCGGCAGCAGGTGGCGCTCGCGCAGGTCGTAGTAGAGGTCGAGCAGGAAGTCGGGGACCTTGATCTCCGACAGCTTCAGCTCGGGCCCTTTTTTCAGGAAGTTCATGGGCTGGTCGACACTGTCTGGGAGGTTTCGGATGCGGCCGTGTCGGCACCTGCAGGGGTCGCGACCGATGGGGCAGGGGCAGTCGGGGTGGCGCCGGCAGTAGCGCCCTGCGTGGGCGGTGTCACGTAGGTGGTCACCGCGAAGCTCGCGTTGAGGTAGGGAAAGCCCAGTTCGGCATCGGCCGTGAGGGAGAATCCGTCGAGCGTCACCAGGCGGCCGTCGACCGCGACCTGTGGGCTGCCTGTATGCACGAGGGAATCGATTCCCTTGATGAAGTTGGCGATGTGGAAGAAGTTGCCGCTGAAGGTGAGGCTGTAGGGCGTGACTCCGAGCCCTGCGGGTCCAATCGTCGCGCCCAGCGGCAGCACCGAGGCTGCCGCCTCGGTCGGTGGGATCGTCGCCGAGGCGGGTACGGCGCCGGTGGTCGATGTGGAGGGGGTGGCAGGGGCGGCGGCGGTCGGTGTGGAGGTTTCCCCCGTTCCGTTGAGCTGGATACTGTCGAATTTGACCTTCGACTCAGCCGCAATCTGATTCAACTCCACGAGTAGGGAGGAAGTTTCATCGCTGGCGGGAACCGCCTGTCCAAGAACCACTAGCTGGCGATAGTCGGCCGGGAACTCACGCTTTGCCGCCGCCGCTTCGGTGACTTTGCTTTCCGCTTCGGCGAGGGAGAGGTGGAGCTGTTCGACCTGACCGGAGAGTTCGTCGGCTTCTTCGCGCTTGGGACCCAGGGCCAGCATCCAGAAGGCGATGGCAAGTGCAGCGACGACGAGGAACGAGACGATCAGGCGGTTGGAGGAGGTCATCAGCTTCCTTCCCCAGCGCCGGCCGGTTCGGCGCCCGCTGAGCCGGCGCTGGCCGAAGTCGTGGTCGACGGAGCCGGCGCAGGGGCAGCTTCGCCTTCTCCAGTCGCTTCGCTGGACACCGGCGCCGCATCGAAAGCGGCGACCATCTGGAACTGGGCGATGAAGTCGTGCGTCTGGCAGCTTGAGGCGGTTGAGCTGCCAGACGTGGAGCTTCCGCTGCCGAGGGCCGAAGACTGCACGCCAACCCTGGTGACGCCATCGACCTCCTTCAGAGCCTGTATCAGGCCCGCAACTGCGTCTTGGCTGGTTGCGCAGCCGACTAGCTCCAGCGCGGGTCCCGGAATCGTGCTGCGCAAGGCGACGTTGGCGGCACCATCGGGAGTGGCCTGTGGGCTCGCGCTTCCGGTCAGGTTGGTGAGCCAGACGTCGCTGGGCAGGACCAGCGACAGTTCACGCATCACACGCTGCCAGTCGAAGCGGCTGTCGGCGAGGCTGCTGACCGTGGCGACTCGCTGTTCGCGGACGGTGTGGAACTGGGTGTAGGCGTCGAGCGCCTGGGCGCGTGCTTCCACCGCCGCCCTTTCGTTTTCGAGCGTGACGACCTCAGCCTTGCGGTCGGAGATCTGGTTGCCGGTGACCACCAAGACGGTCACTCCGAGCAGGGCGGCGAAAAGGGCGCCGACGACGATGTAGGCGAGGGGGCCGCCCCGCATCGGCTTGCGCTCGCCCGGGCGTTCCTCGGGTGGGATCAGGTTGACGGGGCGCATTGCTACTGGTTCAGGGCCAGTCCGAAGGGCAGGGTGAGGCGGGCTGCAGAGGACGGGTCGAGGCCGGAGAGGGCTTCGGGACGGCCGATCGCGATCGGCAGGCCGAGGTCGGGTTCCATTCGCTCCACAAGGCCGGGAATGACGCTTCCCGGGCCGCAGAAGACGATGCGCGCGACAGGCACGGCGGCTTCCTGGGCGCCGTAGAAGTCGAGCGAGAGGCGCAGCTCGTCGAGAAGCGCGGAGGCGCCGTTCTCGAGCGATGCGCGGGCCTTCGCCACCGTGTCCGGATCGCCCTCGATCTCCGCGGCCGGGAGCGCAAGCCCAACGTGCTCCAGCCACATCCTCGCGTGCTCGGGCGGGAGCCCGGTGGTGGACGCCAGGCTTCCGGCGATGTCCTCGAGACCGGCCGGCGAGACGCGGGTGAAGAGGCAGGATCGACCCTTCGCGACGGCGAGGTTGGTGACGTCGCCCACGTTGCAATAGAGGACCGCGCTTGGCGCCGGGGCGTCCTCGGCCTGGGTGGGGGGCGCCTGATCGCCGAGCGCCCGAATCATCGCGAAGGCTGAGAGGTCGACGCCGACTGGCTCCAGGCCCGCGTCGCGGAGCGGTTTCAAAGACGCGGCGATCATGTCGCGGCGGGCGGCGACGACCATCACGTCGACCTGTGGGGCGGCTCCCTCCACGGCACCGATACCACCAACCACGCGGTGGTCGACGACCGCTTGGTCGAGGGGCATCGCGATTTGCTCCTGAGCCGCAAAGCGGACGGCTGAGGCGAGCTCGCCGGGATCGTCGATCGCCGGCAGCCTCAGCGTGCGCACGACCACGCGCTGGTTGGCGATGCCGAGCCGAACCTTGCGGGAGAGCTTGTGGTCCTCGAAGAGAGCGCGCAGTGCCTCGGAAACCGTGCCGGGATCGGTGACCTCGCCGTCGTGGAAGGCCTCGGGGGGCAGGGGGGCCGTCGCCGTCGCGGTTACGCGGATGTCGCCGTTGGCGCGCACCTCGGTCGCCGCGATGCTGCCCGCCTCGATCTCGAGGCCGACCAGGTCGACGCCCTTCTTCTTGCGGCTCTTTTGCAGTGTGAAGTTCATTGGAGGAATGCGGAGCGGCAGAGAACGCTGCCGCCACGACTCTTGAATCGACCGATTGGCCACAAAACCTTTGCCCTTGCTCTACCTAGAATTCGAAAAAGAGGCGATTAGCCGATCGTCTCTCGCCCGATCACCCAGGGCAGCTTTTCCGGCTCGATGAAGCTGGGTGGCTCGAGGTACTTGAGGCGTTCGTCGTAGTTGTAGCTCTTGACGTAGCCATTGCCGCCTTGTGTGCCGACCGTGCCCCGGAACTTCTGCGAGATCGCGCCGTTGACGGTTAGGGTGCCAAGGGCGTTGCCGCAGTTGTAGTGGTCGACGATGAACGAGTGATTGATCGAGAGGATCGCTGCATCGATCCTCAGATTTTCCAGTTTTTCCTCTCCGGCACCGGTCCCGCAGACGATATTCACCCCCGTCGGTTTCCCGTTTTTTTCCACGATTTCGATTTTCTCGGTGGGATAGGCGTGGAATACCCGGATGAACCCATTGGCGATCAGCCCCAGCAGCCCGTTTTCGGTGTGGGCTATTTCGCCGTCGATGATGATGTCGTTTCCAGCGGCGATCGTCAGCTGGCCGGAGTAGGTGCCGTGCACGTACACGTTGCCGCAAGTCGAGGTAGTCGGGTAGGTCGCGGTCCAGGGCGAATACGAGGGCGTGCAGGAACTGCTGGCGACGTACACGAGCCCATTTTTCGGCAGCGCGCCGTTGTTGTAAAGGATTTTTCCTGTTTCTTTGGTTTCGCAGGTTTTCGACAATTTCGTCGTCGCCACGGTCATCGAATTGCCTTTGAGGCAGATATTCACCTGCCCGGTGTACCTAAATTCCGGTTCGGTGAGGGTCTGGAGTTCGGCATTGGTGGGAGGGGGTACCAGGGGTGGGACGCCGGTCGAGAACGTGCCGACGAAATTCGGTTTGGCGGTTGGGCATCCCGACCCTTTTTTCCCGGCTTCTTTGGCAGGGACCCAGCCGGGAGACAGCGCGCTGACCTCGACCGGGTCCAGTGAGTTGTGGCCGAATTCGGGCGAGCCGCAGATCGCGAAGGTGTCGTTGCTGTGCACCGGGCCGTTCAGATGGTCGCCGGTTTTGAAGGCGATCTGTTCGCATTCCCTGCTGGGGGTCGTATTCGGAATGCTTTTGCTGTAGCGCCCTTCCTGTTCGGTCAGGGAGCACTGTTTGTAGCCTTCTTCCAGTTCTTTTGCATTGGTGAAGGCATAGGTGAGTGGATCGGGCGTCTCCAGCTGGGTGAAGTAGACGTAGTCGAGGAAGCTGGCGGTCTTGAAGGTGGTCGTGATCGAGATGTGGGTTTTTTCGGCATAGCCGGTGGAGCGGATCCGGAAGGTTCCCTTCATCGCACCGCTGGTCTCGATCATGCTGGAGGCCGGATGGAGCGTTTCGCAGCTCGCATGGCCCGTGGCCGGAAGAAGTTCGACCGCGTAGCTTGCCCCCGCATTGCCGGGCACCGCGCGTTTGCCGATGCCGGCGCACGTGGCCCAGTAGTTGCCGTTACCGCGGAGGTGGAAGTTGTACTCGTCGATCCCTGCCTTGGCGGCCTCGTAGGCCTGCTTGTGGGCAAGGTCGTTCTGGGTCTGGTGGATGTCGCCGTTGACGGCGGTAACGGCGACGAGGGCGATCATGGCGATCGCGGACACGCCGAGCACCGTCGCGATCATTGTGAAGCCGCCCTCCGATGACCTGTGTTTCACTGGCATGGGAGATTCACCGCGCTTGTGTTGAAGGACGGTGGGGTCAGGCGCAGGAGGGCGGTGTTCTGGACGCTTGCCGCTGCATGCGGGTCGAAGACGGGCGTTGTGGAGGGCGCGACCATATAGGCGATGTGCACGGCGACCACGCGTGGCGTCGTTTCGAAGTTGAGCGTCGTCAGCGGCGCCGAGAGCTGGCCATTGATGTAAATGAAGTAGCTGAAGATGGAGGAGCTCGGCGGGGTGGGGCCGATGCCGGTCACCAACTGGCGGCTCGAATACGCTTTTTTGGCGAATTTCCATTCTTTCGGCGCCGTGCCGCTTTCGTATTTGAAATCGGATTGAGTGAGGGTGCCTTCGCTGAGGCTGACCGTGCTCTTGATCGGGGTTGGCACGATGGCCGAGCCGGCCTGGTGGTAAAAGGTGAGCGAGGTCCCGGTGCTTTCTTCCTGCACTGGTGCAACCTGCGGCGAGATGCAGGCCGAGTGCAGCTCGTTGACCACGTAGTAGAGCGAGCTGCGTGCCTGCTGCACGGCGCCGACCCGAGCGCTGACCCGATCGGTCTCACGCAGGGAGACGATGATCACCATGCTGAGCGCGAACAGGATCACCATCCCGACGGCGAGGGTGACGATCAGCTCGATCAAGGTGACGCCGCGCTCGTCTTGAATTGGGCGCACCCGGGTCATGTGCACTTTCCGGTAGTAGTGACACTGCTGCCCAGGTAGAGGCTCACGGCCGTCCCACCGAGCGCCAGACTCTTCACTTCTTTGCCGGTGACAGTCTGGTGCCGGCTGCCGTTGTCAGCGCAGATGCTGTAGGTGCTCCAGGGGAGGCCAGGGTCCACGAGGGCTCCACTTGAGTTGGTCGCGTATGTCCTTTTGACGAATTGCCCGCTGACCGTGCACTTTTCGTCGCTGACGATCACGTGGGCGCCGTTGACTTTGGTTCCCGGGCTTGCCGGGGTGCCGCTCCAGACGGTCAGGTATAGGGCCGGTAGCTGAATCGATGCGTTTACCTGTCCCCCGGCCGGGACGTTGACGTTGGCGATGTCGGCCGGAGCGGGTTTTTCGTTTTTCTGGTTCGGATTGTTTTCGCTGCAGGCTCCGGCGTAGACGGAGTCGGTGATCAGGGCAAAGGGGAAGAGCGAGCCGATCACGTAGGGGTTGGCGAGTTTCGCGCCGCCTGGCGTGCCGACCGCTTTCGACATTTCTTCGTTGGAGACGATGAACGAGTCGGCGCTGGAGGCCACCGGTTTGCCTTCGGACGATGTGGTCGTGACCGAGACCGATATCGACCCGGGCCGGTCGAGGTAGAGCGTCGCCGTGGAGCTGCCGCCGGCGGTAACGCTGGCCGGGGCGGAGGTCGCGGCGCTGCCGTTCTTGTCGACGAGCCCAACCGCAGCGCCGGATAGGGCGAGCGTGTAGGAGCCCGAAGGCTGATCGGCGAACATCGCGCAGCCGGTGGAGTCGGTGGAGCCGGCGAAGGTTCCGGCGCCGCTTCCGGAGATCCCGATGCCCGGGATCGGCTGGCTAGCACCGTTGATCGCCGTGACCTTGAGCGTTCCGTGGGTGGGGTCAAGGGAGCCGTTGGCGGGGGAGACGATGCTCTCGAGCCTCGCCACCGGGCGGCTGCCCCTGCTTGGCCAGGTGACCGTCGAGGAGACCCTGACGTAGTCGGCGGTGGCGCCCTGGCTGCATGAGGAGCTGCTGGTCACCGCGTTGACGAAGACGCCAGTCGAGGTGACTTCGAATTTGGTTCCATCGACAGTCACGGGCCGGGGGGTCGTTGGAAGCCTGCTGAGTTCGGAGATGCGCAAGCCACGAAGCCGAGCCTGGTCTTCCTGGGCGATCGCGAAGGCCTCGGAGCGGTGACGCTCCTCGGCGGCTGAGCGGGCGGTCGACTCGAGGAGAGAGAAGACGGCACCGGCGACGATGACAAGGATCAGCGCGCTGACCAGTACCTCGATCAGCGCGAATCCGTCTTCGGCAGGCGGGGTTCTTCGCCCCGGTGGCGTCATGGCGTTCCCATCGACTGCATGACGCCTAGGCTTTAGTGGGCAGAGGGGCCGCAGAGGCCCATTCCATCCCGGATCGGCCAAAACTTCAGTAAGTGAAGCGGGATCGGTACACTTGCTGGAGCGAGGCAATCGACACAACCGGTCTCGCCCACGCCTATGAGTGCCGCTTCAAACTCCCAATGTCCCGTCTGCCGCACGGCCGAGGTGGTCTGTGGCAAGTGGACCCTTCTCGTGATCCGCGACCTGGCCGAAGGCTCTAGTCGATTCTGTGAGCTGGAGCGCTCGCTGGAGGGGATCAGCCCGCGCACGCTCTCCCTGCGCCTGCGGGCGCTTGAAGAGGAGGGGATCGTCGAGCGCCATACCTTCCCCGAGGTCCCGCCGCGGGTCGAGTACGCGCTGACCCAGAAGGGCGAGGCGCTGGTGCCACTGGTCGAGGACATGCGCCGCTACGGCACCCGCTGGCTCTTCGACGAAGCCGCCGAGGCCGAGCCGGCCGCCGTCTAACTGCAAGCGTCCGTGCAGGCGCAGGAGCGCTGTGCCTGGGGCGGAAGCCTGGGGCGTGCGCGATCGACTCATCAACGATGCCCTGACCCGGCTTGCCTCCGAGGCGGCGATCCGGCTCAGCTCGCTGGTCGCCGGCGGCGACCAGATCCCCTTCGACGTCGACGCCGACAGTGGCGACGACTCGGCCTTCTACAGCTACCGGCCGCTGACTTCGGAGTACGTGCGCGGAAGGGAAACCGATCTGCGCGGCCTCGAGGCCTTCGCCCCGGCCCGCGACGCGGTTGCCGCCGCCGGCATCGCTCCTGCCTACCTGGAAGCGCGCGGCGAGCCGGTCCCGGCCGATCCCGGCGAGCGCGCCGCGCTGATGCTGACCGTCTTCCTCGCCAGGCTCTGGGACGGCTCCACCGAACTTTCGCTCGATCACGAGCGCCTGCGCAACGCCCTCACCGTGCTCGAGGCCGAGACCCGCGGGGTCGAGGAGGCCGACATCCTGATCGCGCCGCTGGTCGGGCTGCGGATGCCGCTGCCCCGCCTGCAGCTCACCCACGGGGTGCAGATCGTCCGCGCCGACGCGATCGAGGCCCCGGCCGAGGCCAAGCTCAGCGGCGGCATGGGCCGCGCCGCCTGGGAACCGCAGTTCCTCGCGATCGCCGAGCAGGGCGAGGGTAGCGAGAGCGCCGAAGCCGCGATGCAGCAGCTGCACGAGTTGATCAGCGTCATGCACCTCTTCAAGGCCGGCAGCGTCGGCCTCGGTCCCCACGCTTTCGCCCCGACCGGCGAGGAGCGCTGGGCCCGCCTCGTCACCGGCGCCCCCTCGACCCGCGCCGGCGGCTACGAGCTAAGCGAGGAGGAGGCGATCGCGCTGGCCGAGTTCGCCGCCACGCTGGAGGCCCGCCCCGATCCCGACGGCGCCCTCTCTTGGGCGGTCGGCCGCTTCGAGCTGGGCTGTGGGCGCGATTCCGCCCTCGAGGGCCTCAGCGACCACCTGCTGGCCCTGCGCGCGGTGCTCGACGGCCAGGGGCCGGTAGGCGCCTCGCTGCCGATGCGCGCCTCGGCGCTGATCGCCGATCAGACCTTCGACCGGATCGAGGCCCGCGAGCAGATCGAGCACGCAATGGAGCTCGAGCGTTCGCTGATGAACGGCGCCCCCGCGACGCCCGGCCTCGCCCTGGCGACCTGGGTCGAGGAGGGAGTGCGTCGGATCCTTCGCGACGCCGCCCTCGGCGAGCTCAGCTCAGACCTCAACACTGCTGCCGACGAGACCCTGATCGCGACCGGCCTCGAGGCCGGCGACGGGGCGATCGTCGGCATGCCAACAGACTGGGAGACACCCGACACGGGAGAGGTGGAGGAGACAGTGATTTCACAACACGCTGCGCACCATGAGCCAGAGGACGAGCACGACGGGCAGCCGACCCGCATCCTCGAGCCGATCCCCGGCGAGGACGAGATCCGCATCACCGCGACACCGTGGCTGGACGAGGTCGAGGCTCCCGACAGCACCCTCGACTTCCCCGCGATCGAGGGAGACCTACAGCACCGCGAGCGAATCGACACCCCCCGCGTGCGCCACCTATTTCCGGTTCCCGAGGATGCTGACTGGGATGTCAGCGAGCTGAAGTACGACCACTACGGTCACGCCGGCTGACCGGCGCATATCGGCGTCCTCGGTCGCTCGCATGCAGAGCACGCCACGCTCCCTGCGTCCTTGATCTGCTTGGTCAGACGGCGCGACCCGCTGCTAGTTCGATTCTCTCCTCACTCGACGCGAACAAGTAGCGGTTGATCTCGGCCAGGCCGGCGAGGTCGTGGACGTCCTCGTCTAGATATGGGACGCGGATCACGCCCTGAGTGCGCAGCTCCTTGGCGAGGCGCTCGATGTTGAGCGCGTCGCGCTCGGCCAGCGCCTGGTAGTCGGCGAAGTTCTCCGCCACCCGCTTGCCCAGGTCCTCGTCGCCGAGCTTCGCGGCCAGCGCCGCCGGCAGGTCGTCGCCCTCGCCGCGCAGCTTCTCGGCCGGGTAGTGGACCTTGTTGACGATGACGCCGCCGAAGGGCAGCTTTGCCTCGACCAGTTTTCGGTGGAAGTAGACGGCCTCGTCGACCGGCTCCCCCTGGGGGCCGCAGACGACGAGGAAGCAGGTGCGGCTGTCGCCGAGCAGGCTGTTGACCCGCTTGGCCCGGGCCTGGAAGCCGTCGACCATGCCGCTGAAGGCGTTGAAGAACTCGGCCAGGTCGGACAGCAGGTCGAAGCCGACGATCCGCTTGAGCACGCTGAGGGCGACCGAGGCGCCCCGCCCGGCGACCTTGGCGGCGATCCCGGTCGGCTTCATGAAGACGCGCAGCGAGCGGCCTTCGATGAACTGGGTGAGGCGTTTCGGCGCGTCGAGGAAGTCGAGCGCGTTGCGGGTCGGCGGCGTGTCGAGCACGAGCAGGTCGAAGCGGCCCTCGGTGTGCAGCTCGAAGAGCTTCTCCATCGCCATGTACTCCTGTGAGCCGGCGAGGGCGCTGGAGATCTGCTGGTAGATGCGGTTGTCGAGGACGCGGTCGCGCGACTCCTCGTCGGGCGCCTGGCGCGCGACCAGCTCGTCGAAGGTCGCCTTCGCGTCGAGCATCATCGCCCACAGCTCGCCCTCGACCTCGACGCCCTGCTCCGCGAACAGCTTCGGGTCGACCTGGCGCGCCTCGTTGCCCAGCTCCTTGAGGCCGAGCGAGTCGGCCAGCCGCTTCGCCGGGTCGATCGTCAGCACGCAGACCTTGAGGCCGCGCGACGCCATTCCGAGGGCGATCGCCGCCGAGGTCGTCGTCTTGCCGACCCCGCCCGAGCCGGCGCAGATGCAGATGTCCTTGCCCTCGAGGATCTCGCCGACGGCGGACATCAGCCGAGCCTCTTCGCCAGCTGCCCGGCCGCCTCGACGCCGAGGTCGGGCTCGAAGAGGAAGGGCAGGGTCTTGACCGGGGCCTCGACCCGCCGCCGCAGGCGGGCGAGCTGGGCCCGCTGCGAGCGGGCGCGGTTGTGCTCGGAGAGGGCCGCTCGCGCCGCGGCTCGCACAGCGCCGTCCTCACCGCCGGAGGGCTCGGCGAGCTGCTCGGCCTCCTGGTTGGAGAAGCGCTCCGGGTAGAGGCCATTCATGTAGACGCGATCGACGGCGACGCCGACCTCCTCGCGCAGGTCGTGCTCGAGCGCCGCCGACTCGTTGACCGGCATCTCCTCGGGCAGGGCGACGATCGCCACGCCGGTGTGCTCCTGGTCGGTGATCAGGCGGTCGAGTTGCTGGGCCTGGGAGTGGATCGGGCCGACCCGGGCGATCGCGGCGAAGGTGCGCGGCGTCTGCAGGAAGCCGATCCCGTGCCCGGTGGCCGGCGCGTCGACGATCACCAGGTCGTACTTGCGGCCGCTCTTGACCTTGCGATCGAGCTGGGCCAGCTCCCAGATCTTGCCAATCGTCACCAGCTCCTTGAGTCCTGGTGTCGCCGCCGCGAGGTAGTTGAAGATGCGGCTGCGGAAGAGCATGTCGCGCATCGCCCGCACCTTGAGCTGCAGCAGCACGTACTCGCGCATCGACTCGTCGGGGTCGATCGAGATCGACCAGAGATTCTCCGCCACCTCGACCTCGTGGAAGCCGATCTCGGTGTGGTCGAAGATCCGCGAGGCGTTCTCCTGGGCCGAAACCTCGCAGACGATCGTCCGCTTGCCTTCGGCGGCGGCGCGCAGGCCGAGGGCTACCGCGACCGTGGTCTTGCCGACGCCGCCCTTGCCGGTGACGAAGACCACGCGCTTGTCGAGAAGATCGGTTACCGGTTGATTCCTAGCAATTTCTCAGGGCGGCAGGAAAAGAGGGCGGTCATGCGAATACCCGCGCAATGGGATTCCTTAGCCGCAAGAATAAGTCCAAGCGCGCCGCCGTCGCCGACGAGCCGCATCCGATCGTCGAGGAGTTGCAGCGCATGGAGGAAGTTATTCCGGAGAGGCAGGACGACGAGGGATGGGACCTCCCGCCCACGGGTCCTGTCGCGGAGGAGGACCCGTCGTCCTCGCAAGCTGCGGGCGACGTCCCCTCCTCCACGCCACCCGTGGAAGAGGCGTACGAGCCCTCGGCGCCAGCCGCTGAGGTTGAGGCTTCGGAGCCTGCCGGCGAGGCAATCCACGCTTCCGGGCCCGCCGTTGAGGAGGTTGAAGCTTCTGAGAGACCGAGCGCTCGGGTGGCTGTCGCCGAGCCGGCGACTGCGGAGCCTGAGCGGTTTATGCCTCGGGATTTGCTGGCCCCTTCGCGGCGTGAGGTTGTGGTTGAGCGGGTTGTGGAGGAGGCGCCCCTCAAGCACGCCGATGTCATCGCCTTTGCCAATCAGAAGGGTGGGGTGGCCAAGACCACCACTACCTTGAATCTTGCCGTTGCCTTCGCCGAGTCCGGTTACAAGGTGCTCTGCATCGATCTCGATCCGCAGGGCAACCTGACGATGAGCCAGGGGATCGATCCGGACAAGGTGGAGAAAAGCCTCTACGACGTGCTGGTCAACGACATGCCGATCAGCGAGATCATCGTCGAGCGTGAGATCGACATCGCCGTCGCCTCGATCGACCTGGCCGGTGCCGAGATCGCGATGAGCACCAAGATCGGTCGCGAGCGCTCGCTGGAGAAGGCGCTGAAAGAAGTCTCCGGCTACTACGACTTCGTCTGCATCGACACGCCCCCCAGCCTCGGGCTGCTGACGATCAACGCGCTGACCGCAGCGAACAAGGTGATCGTCCCCGTTCAGTGCGAGTATTTGTCAATGCGTGGACTGGTCCAGCTCCAGAACACGCTGAAGATGATCCAGGAGAACCTCAATCCCGCTGTGAAGATCGAGGGCATCCTGCCGACCATGCTCGACACCCGGACCGTCCACGCCAAGGAGGCGGTGGAGATCCTCGAAGAGAACTTCGGCGACCTCGTCTTCAAATCCAGAATTCGCAAGGCGATCAAATTCGCCGAGGCGCCCGTCAAGGGAGCCAGCGTGCTCAAGTACGATTCCGGCAGCAGCGCC
>DASYIY010000008.1:0-29002 GCA_035997045.1 Solirubrobacterales bacterium
GCCGTCGGGGTCAGTGCGTTGTGGGCGGCGTTGACGGTCGGGTCCTGCGCGACGTGGGCACGCGAATCAGGTCAGGTCCGGAAGGAAGCAGCCTTAAGCGGATGCCGCGGGTGCCGCAGGAGAGCCCGGCTCGAGCCAATCGCGACGGACACGCCCGGTGACTTCGTTTCGGAGGACGGGGCGCACGGTCCATTTTTTCACCTCAGCTGGCCACCGCCGACTCGCTGGCGGGTAGGCCGAGCTGCTCAACTGCGTCCTCGAATGCGGTAAAGACTTTCTTGGTCGCCTTGGTGAATTTCATGTGCCCGATGGTTCGGACCTCTGTCCAGTATGGACCGACGATTTTGTCGGAGGGGCTTCCGTAGACCTCAAGCACACCCGAGCCAAAACGAATGATTGGCTGACTATCGCTGGCCGACTTGGATGGGAACCTGCGAAACGTGTAGTGGACGGCCGGCGATCTCAGGTCGGTCTTTCCCCACCGACTAGTAATCGTATGGGAGCGGCCACGTGCAGTCAGCAGTGAGACAGAGACTCTCGTCAGTGTTTGCGTGATCACCAGGAAGCCAGGGATCGGGGCTTTTTGCTTGCTTGATTCCACCCAGCCCATCCAGGTGCCATGAATCACCGGCTGGTGGGGGACCAAGCGGCAGAGGGGCCCCAGGCGGCAGAAGTACCGATCGGTAGCAACGACGACAACCGTGACCACTGTTACCGCTTGGCCGAACGAGCCAATCCAGTGTGGGTCCACCGCGACGCCGCGAAAGAGTAGGAGAAGAGCCCACACAATTGTGGACAGACCCACCCAAACAATGATTTGTACGCGCAAGGACATATCTATACGATTCGAGGCAGCACCCTGTTGCCACTTAGGACTTACTAAACGGTCCGAGTACGTCCTTTTTTTTGCGGCCCTTCTAATCGATTAGGCGGTTGTGCATGCGGCTTACTGCTATGCGCCAGGTGAGGAGGGCGAAGGCGACCAGGAAGGCGAAGCGGGCTATGTCGACCGCCTCGTAGCCGAAGGCGCCGCCGCGGACCAGTTCGACCAGCTGGTGCAGGGGGTTGAGCTGCGCGACCACCTGAACGCCCTGGGGCAGGCCTTCGATCGGGAAGAAGGTGCCGGCGACGAGGAAGAGCGGCGTGATGCAGAGTGCGGTGACGTAGTTGAATTGGTCGATCTTGGCCACGGTCGCCGCCATCGCCACGCCGAAGCCGGCGAAGCCGAGCGCGGTGACGAAGCAGAAGAGCGGCACCAGCAGCATGCCCCAGGCCGGGTCGAGTCCGAAGCCGATCGTGACCAGCAGGGGAACGCAGCCGTAAGTACCGGAGCGCAGCCCGATCCAGAGCATCTCGGCGCTGACCAGCTCCTCGACGTCGACCGGTGCCGCCAAAATCGCGTCGTAGGTGTTCTGGAAGCGGTGCTTGACGAAGGTGCCGAACATCGCCGGCAGGGCGCTGGAGAAGATCACCGCTGTCGCCACCATGCCGGTGCCGACGAACTGGATGTAGGGGACGCCGTTGACTTCGTTGACCAGGGTCGCGCTCAGCCCGAGGCCGAAGGCGAGCAGGTAGACGATCGGTTCGAGCACGCTGGAGAAGGTCGTGCCCTTCCAGTAGGTGCGGAAGTTGGCCAGCTCGCGGCTCATCACGCCGGCGATCGCCGCCGGTTCGAGGCGCCTCACTCGGCCTCCTCCCCGGTGAGCAGGACGAAGACGTCCTCGAGCGAGGCGGCGCGGACGACGGCGTCGTCGGGGACGGCGCCGTTGGCGGCGTTCTCGGAGCCGACGATCGCGATCGCCGGTCCGGCCGCGCGGACCGAGAGCCCGTGCGCCTCGGCTGTCTTGCGCGCCTCGACCAGCCGTTCGGGCGGTCCGTAGACCTCCGCGGTCTGCACGCCCGCGTGTTCGGAGATCAGCTCGACCGGCTGGCCGCGGCTGATGATCTTCCCCCTGTGCATCACCGCCACCTCGTCGGCCAGGCGCTCGGCCTCCTCGATGTAGTGGGTCGACATCAGGATCGTTGTGCCGCCCGAGCGCAGCTCGCCGATCAGGGTCCAGAGCTCGGTGCGGATCTGCGGGTCGAGGCCGACCGTGGGCTCGTCGAGCAGGATCAGCTTCGGTTCGTGGACGAGGCCGCGGGCGAGCAGCAGGCGGCGGCGCATGCCGCCGGAGAGCTCGTCGACGGCATCGCGGCGACGGTCGCGCAGGCGGGCTAGATCGAGCGCCCGGTCGACCGCCGCGCCGACGTCCGGGACCCGGTAGAGGCGGGCGAATATCGCCAGGTTGTCTTCGACCGTGACGTCGACGTCGAGGTTGTCGAGCTGGGGGACGACGCCCATTTCGGCGCGGGCGGCCTTCGAGTCGGCGGGCAGCTCGTGGCCGAGCACGCGCAGCTCGCCGGAGTCGGGCAGCGCCTGCCCGGTGAGCAGGCGCATCGTCGTCGACTTGCCGGCCCCGTTCGGTCCGAGCAGGCCGAGGCAGATCCCCTCCGGCACCTCGAGGTCGAGGCCGTCGACCGCCACGATCGGGCCGAAGCGCTTGACCACGCCGCTGAGCTTGATTGCCGCCATGCGCCGATTCTCAACTATCGCCGGGGTCGGCGGGGGCGAGCTGTCGCTCCAGCTCCGCTCCCAACTGCGGATCGAAGAGGCTGAGGGCGACGCCGGTGGCCACCGTGCTGAGGCCGGAAATCGCCAGCAGACGGGGGTCGGCGGGCAGGCGCCGCGCCGTGTCCGGCAGCAGCAGCTCGGCGAGGACCGGCGTCTCGGGGCCGACCGTTCGCAATACGTGGAGGACGGCCAAGGTGGCGCTGGCGTCGGAAGCGCGCGGGTCCCAACCGGCCGGGCTCGGCGTGGTGAGGACGAGGTCGGGAGCCGACTCGGCCAGGCGGTCCCGCGCTTCGGCCGGGTCGGTGGGGCGGGCGTCGACGAAGCGGATCGAGACGCCGGAGGGTTCGCTGGAGCCGAGGTAGGCGTCGAACGCCTCCTTCGGCGCGATCATCGTCAGCTCGAAGCGCTCGCTGCCCAGCTCGGCGAGGTCCTCCATCAGCGCCGGCGCGTTGATCCCGCAGTCGACGATCGTCAGCCGCAGTCGCCTGTTCTCGGCGGCGGTCGCGGCCCAAGTGGCGTCGACCAGCTTGGCGAAGCCGGCGTTGAGATCGTGCTTGCCGGTCCAGCCCGGCAGCTTCTCCAGCGTTTGCGGCTCGCTCAGCGCCAGCCGCAGCACGGCGGAGACGGTGCGGTCGCCGACGATCGCATCCCACTCGCGCGGGAACAGCTCCCAGGAGGCATCGACGTTGCGCCCGCGCCGGAAGAGCAGGCGGACCAGCGGAGTCGCCTGTGCTCCTGCAGGTAGTCGAGCAGGGCGAGTCCGCCCTGGGTGACCTCGACGTCGGCGGCTTCGGCGACGACCGGGCGCTGGTAGAGGGCATCAGCAGGATCGCGCGAGCCTCCTCTGCGGCCACCAGCTCGAACCCCGAGTCGCCGGCGGTGTCGCCGAAGACGAGGTCGACGCGGAGGCCGCCAGCGGCCTCCTTCAGTTCCGACCGCAGTTGGCAGCGCGATTCGCGGGCCGATTCGGGGCCAGCACGACGATGCGCTCGATCTCGGTGCCGACGTGGGCGCCACTGGCCTTTGCGGCGGCCCTCACCGCAACCGGGACGAGATCGAGCCCGCCGATGACCAGCAGGTGGTCGCGGGCGCGGACCGGCCGGTCGGACTGGCCGAGGCGCTCAAGCGAACTGGCGAAGGACTCGGCGACGAAGGTGAAGAGCAGCCCGACCAGGAGGACGAGGCCGGCGATGACCTGGAAGAGCCCAATCGCTCGTTGTGCCGCTCCCTCGTCGTCCTGGAGGCTGGAGGGATCGAGGACATGCAGCACGGCCGACCAGAGCGCGCCGCCGAAGCTGCCGTACTCGTCGAAGGCGAAGTAGGCGAGTGCGGCGCTGCCAAGCAGGACGACCGCCACCGCCGAGAGGAGCAGCACGACGCGTCCCGACGTGGTCTCGGTCGCGCGTCTCAGCAAGGCGTGTCTGAGTTTATGGGGCCATATTGCCCCTTAAGCTCAGACACGCCTGGGAGACTGGCGGCTGTGCTGGACGAGCGCTGGATCAGATCGCTGCACGTGGAGACGCTGCGCGAGGAGGAACTGCATGCGGAGCGGGAGCCGCACGTGCTCTTCCAGGCCTCGACGATCGGGGCGTTGCTCGAGGGTGCCTACGACGGCGACCTCAGCTTCGCCGAGCTGGCCGAGCACGGCGATCTCGGCCTGGGGACGCTGAACGGGCTGGACGGCGAGATGATCGCGCTCGATGGGAGCTTCTACCGAGCCGACGTCGACGGGACGGTGGGCGAGGTCGAAGGCACGGAGCGGACGCCCTTTGCCGTGGTGACGCGCTTCGAGCCGGCGGTCGACCTGGAGATCGAGGGGCCATTCGATCATGAAACTTTGCTGGCGCGACTCGACGACCTGATCCCGGCCGGTGCTGCCTCCTGCGCGATCCGAATAGACGGGCGCTTCGAGCTGGTCCGCGCTCGCTCGGTCCCCCGCCAGAGCCCGCCCTACCGGGCGCTGACCGAGGTCGTGGCGGAGCAGCACGTCTTCGAGCTGGCCGAGGTCGAGGGGTCGATGCTTGGCTTCCGCTTCCCCGACTACGTCGAGGGAATCGAGGTCAGCGGCTACCACCTGCACTTCATCAGCGAGGACCGCAGGCGCGGCGGACACGTGCTCGGCTCACGCACCGATGGGATGCTGCGCGTCCGCCTCGATCCCTCCTGCGACCTTCACGTCGAGCTGCCGCCGGGGATCGAGCTGGCCGATCCGGAGGTCGCCGCCGGGACCCGTGCCGCGGTTGAGCTGGTCGAGCGCGGCAGCTGAAGTTCCTAGCAGCGTCGGTATAGGAGCCAGGAGTCGTTGGCGGCCACCCGGTGGAAGCCGTGCGGCACGGTTGTCTTGAGGCGGGTCGGGTCGTTGGGATCGAGGATGAAGTTGTGGATGACGAAAGAGCTGGCAGGGTCAAGGAAGTAGCCGCGGCGGGGGATGCCTTCCTCACTGGCGCTGATGATCGCCGTCGGCTTTACTTCAAGCCCGAAGGCGAGGCGTGGGATGGCGCGGTGGTTGGGGACGGCGATCGGGCCGCATAGAGGCTTGCTGAAGGCACCCGCGTCGACGAGGTCGCTGAGGTCGCGCTCGATCGTGCCCTGGTCGGTGAGGTCGCTCTTCACGGTCGAGTCGAGGTCCCACTGGTTCGGCAGCCAGAGCACGAACATCGCCGCGATCAGGCCGGCGAAGACCTGCCAGCGGCGGCGCCAGGGATGGTCGGACTCGAGCAGGCGCCAGCCGAGCAGGGCGAGGGCGACGAAGATCGCCAGGATCGCGCCGCCGAGCATCGTGTAGCGGGCGATGATCGCGAGGCCGGCGCTGCCGAGCAGGGCGAAGGCGCCGAGGGCGAGGGCGGCGGCGACTAGACCGAGGGTCGAGCGGCGGCGCAGGAAGGCAAATCCCAGGACGAGGCCGCCCAGGGCGCCGACCATTCCCGGCCACTGCATGACTTCGCCGAGGCGGCGAGGGCCGTAGAGGACCAGGTCGATGGGCCCGGTCTGGCGCTTCAGCGTTTCGACCGTTTCCTGGGTGCCGGTGAAGGAGTAGGTGGGACTGCCGGTCGTGATCCAGTCGAAGAGGGCCCAGATGATCGGGGCGGCGAGGGCGAGCGCGATTAGGGCAGCGCCCTGGCGGGAGACGAGGAAGCCCCTCGCCCGTCCAATCGCCGGCCTAATTAGACCGGCGATTTGAGTATCCGCCCGGTCGAGGGGCTTCCTCGTCTCCGTTTCGGGGCTGCCCGGTGGACGCTCGGGATAGAGCGCTAGGTAGGCGAGATAGGCGACGGAGAAAAGCCAAGCCTCGGGGCGGAGCAGGCCCGCTAGGGCGAGAAGAGCCAGGACGGGCCAGCCGGCGCGGGGGCGTTTGCTCTCTATAACGAGGGCTCCCAGGCAGAGGGCTATGTATGGGAGGTCGACATAGGCGCGCAGGCCGTTGGATAGGAAGGGGGCTCGGGTTAGGACGATCAGGGCTGCTATTGCGCCAATCGGCCGGTCGAACCAGAGGGTTCCCAGGCGGTAGACGAGGTAGCCGACCAGGCCCAAGGAGAGGTAGGCGATGACCATCGTTACGTCGATTGCGCCGTTGCCCAGCGGGGTGGCGATCAGTCCGAGGAGGTCGGCTAGCGGGTGCGGGGTGGGGGGTAGCGCGGCGCCGTAGTCGGGGCTGACCCCGTGCGCCAGTTCGCGCCCCCAGACCAGGGCGTAGATCGTGTCGTAGTTCGGGAAGCCGACCGGGAAGACGATCAGCAGGGCTGCGCCGACGCCCGCCACCCAGGCTAGGGGGATGAGCCAGTTGCGGGCTCGGGTCGGCACCGGCGCAACCTACCGCTGACCGGCGGTGTGGCGACTTACCCGTCTATTTCACGGGAAAGTCGCCACACCGCCGCAGATACACTGACTGCGGTGCCGTCGTCCAGCGACTCGATCTCCCTCTACCGCCGCCACAGGCCCGGCTCCTTCGACGAGGTGGTGGGCCAGCAGCACGTCGTCCGCACCCTGCGCAACGCGGTCGAGCAGGGCAAGGTCCACCACGCTTACCTCTTCGTCGGATCGCGCGGCACCGGCAAGACCTCGATGGCGAAGATCCTCGCCCGCTCGCTCAACTGCGAGCGCGGCGGACCGACCGTCACCCCCTGCGGGGAATGCGAATCGTGCCTGACGATCGCCGCCGGCAGCTCGATCGACGTGATCGAGATGGACGCCGCCTCCAACCGCTCCGTCGACGACGTCCGCGACTTGCGCGAGCGGGTCGCCTACGCACCCACGGGCGGTCGCTGGAAGGTCTACATCCTCGACGAGGCGCACATGCTGACCAAGGAGGCCTGGAACGCCTTCCTGAAGACGCTCGAGGAGCCGCCGCCGAACACCGTCTTCGTCCTCGCCACGACCGAGTCGCACAAGGTGATGGCGACGATCGCCGACCGCTGCCAGCGCTTCGACTTCCAGCGCCCCTCGCTGGAGCAGATCTCAGAGGTCGTGCAGCGGGTCGCCGCCGCCGAGGGGATCGAGGCCGAGGACGCGGCGGTGGCGATGATCGCCCGCTCCGCCTCGGGCAGCTTCCGCGACGCGCTCGGCACGCTCGATCAGCTGGTCGCCTTCGGCGGCAATCAGGTCAAACTCGACGCGGTGCTGGAACTGCTCGGCGCCGCCGACGCCGAGTTGCTCTTCGACGCGGTCGACTCGGTAATCGCCGAGGACCCAAAGGGCGTCCTGCTCGGAGTCGAGAAGATGGCCCGCTCCGGCCGCGACCCGGCCCAGTTCGCCCGTGACCTATTGGCGCACCTACGGCACCTGCTGGTGACGCAGACGGTGGGCGAGGTCCCCAATACCTTCGTAGTGACGGCCACCGATTCCGAGCGGATGCTGGCCCAAGCAAGCTCGATCGAAGCGGCGACGCTCGTCCGCACCATCGACGAGCTGGCGGCAGCCCTGACAGCTGTGCGTGAGGGCGACGACGCCCGCATGGCAGTCGAGATCGCCCTGCTCAAGGCAGCGCGACCGGATCTGGATCCCTCGACCGAGGGCCTCCGTCGACGGATCGAGAAGCTCGAGCGAGGGACAGGGGCGCCTCGGGCCGCGGGTCCTGTCGGTGCAGGGGACCCACCACCCCCTGCGGTCGCTAAAGCGTCCTCGGAGGCGGTCCCCCCTACACCGCCACCCGCGGCAGAGGCCTCACCGACTGACGAGCAAGAGTCCCAACCGCCCGCCGAACCTGAGCCGTCCGCCGAGGACGATCCTCCCGAGGCCGTGGCGGGACCCGTGGGCCCGAACGCCCTCGACCTGGAGTACGTCAAAGGGTTCTGGCCGGCTGTGATCGACAAGCTTCGGGAGACGAGCCCGGCCCTGGCCGCGACTTTCGAGGGAGCACGACCGGTCGATGTCGATGAGGCGGAGAAGATCGTGACCGTTGGCTTCCCCGCCGCGAACACCTTCAACAAACGCAAGGCGGAGGCGCCGGAGAAGCGGGAGCAGATGGAAGCGGCCCTGGAGTCCGTGGTGAGTGAGAAGCTCCGGCCCGTTTACGTGGTGCTCGACGGTGAGGCGCCCGCTCCCGAGGAGGCTCCAAGCTCCGCGGAGATCGATCACGATGCGTTGGTGGAGAAGCTGAAGAGCGAGTTCGATGCCGAGGAGGTGGGGTAGATGGCCAAAGGTGGGATGCCGGGCGGTTTCGATGTGAACGCCCTGATGAAACAGGCGCAGAAGATGCAGACCGAGATGCTGGCGGCGCAGGAGACGCTCAAAGACGAGGTCGTCGAGGCCAGCGCCGGCGGCGGCATGGTCAAGGTCAAGGTCGGCGGCGACCTGACCTTGCGCGAGATCGTCATCGACCCCGAGGCGATCGACCCCGAGGAGGCCGAGCTGCTCGCCGAGATGGTGCAGGCGGCCGTCAACGAGGGGTTCCGCGCCGCTCAGGAGCTGGCGAATTCGAAAATAGGCGGGATCACGGGAGGCCTCGGCGGCCTCCCCGGAATGTGAGCGCCGAGGGTCCGGCGCCGCTGGCCCGCCTCGTCGCGGAGCTCTCGCGACTGCCGGGGATCGGCCAGCGCACCGCGCAGCGCCTCGCCTTTCACATCCTTCGCGCTCCCGACGAAGAGGCGGCGGCGCTCTCGGCGGCGATCGTCGAGGTGAAGGAGAAGGTCGGCCTCTGCGAGGAGTGCTTCAACCTCTCCGAGGGGCCGCGCTGCCGCATCTGCGCCGACCCCAACCGCGACCGCTCGACGATCTGTGTGGTCGAGGAGCCCGCCGACGTGATCCCGATCGAGCGCACCCACGAGTACCGCGGCCTCTACCACGTGCTCGGCGGCGCGCTCTCGCCGATCGACGGGGTCGACGCCGAGGACCTGAAGATCGCCGAGCTGCTGCGCCGGGTCGCCGACGGAGACATCAGCGAGGTGGTCCTCGCCACCAACCCGACCACCACCGGCGAGGCGACGGCGTTGCACATCGCCGAACGGCTTCGTGGCCAGGTCGCCGTAACCCGCCTGGCAAGCGGCCTTCCGGTCGGTGCCGACCTCGAGCACGCCGACGAGGTCACCCTGGGCAAGGCCTTCGCCGGCCGCCGCAGCCTCGACTGAGCCGAGCTGCAACGCGCTCTCCGTCTATTACCCGGACAAAACGCCGCACCGCGCGGTTGGCGGTGCGGACAAAGTGACTAGACGTTTGTCACCCCGCAATTAGCGTGATTTCGCGCTCCTAACGTCCGTTGCTTTCGAGATGGTCCTAAACGTGGTTACCGAGAGCCCGACGAGCAACGGCGCAGGAGGCGGATCTTCGGCCGGGCAGGTCGCCCGCGAGGTCTCCTCGCTGCAGGCTGCCCTGCTGGCGACGCTGCGCGAGCAGATGCGCGGTGGCGACCCCGAGCCGTTCGCGGACGCGGCACAGAAGCTGGCCGAGGAGTTCGGCTCGGTGACGGCGACGGCGGTGGCCGCGGTATGCGACCGACCGGCGCCGGCGCCGCAGGTCGAGTCCCACACAAGCCTCTTCCAGCCCGGCCACATGCGCCGTCGTCTCGACCAGCTGATCGAGACCAACAAGCGCTACGGGCATCCGTTCGGCCTCGTCGTCTTCGACGTCGATGGGCCTGGGGTCCGCGAGGGCGAAGGCACCGATAACCAGGAGACGATGCTGGCCGTGGTCGGCGCGGCCCTGCGCGAGAGCGTCCGCATCGTCGACGAGACCTTCCGGCTCGAGGAGGACGCGCTCTGCGTCCTCGCTCCGAACCTGACCACGGTCGAGGGCGTGCAGATGGCCGAGCGCCTGCTGCGCCTGCTCGACGAGCTCGAGGCTGCGGGAGGGCTGCGGATCGGCGTCTCGGCCGGCGTCGTCGCCTGCCCCGACCACGGCAGCGACGCCGAGAACCTGCTGCAGAAGGCTGACGAGGCGATGTGGCGAGCCCGTGCGGTGGGGCAGCCGGTAGGCGTCGGCGCTTTGCAAGATCGCTGACAGATTCGCGAAATCTGTCCATAACTTGCGTAAACCTGGATTTCTCCTGGGAAGATGCCGATGTCCAGCGAATAGTGCTGGGGCAACCAAAGGGACCACTGAGATGCCAGGAATAAGAACCAACGCCGCTGCCGAAGTGCTGGGGGTCAGCCCCAACACCCTGCGCAGCTGGGAGCGCCGCTACGGCTACCCGCTGCCGAAGCGCACCGAGGGCAACCACCGTAACTACGAGCTGGTCGAGCTGCAGACCCTGCGCGACGCCCTCGCCCAGACCGGCAACATCTCCTCGGCGATCGAGCTTGCCCGCCAGCGCCAGGCGGCGCCGGCCAGCGGCGGCAACCTTGTGGTGGCACTGGAAAGCTTCGATGAGGAGGCCGCCAACCGCTCTGTCGAGGAGAGCCTGGCGCTGCGACCGCTGGAGCGCACGGTGGAGGAGATGCTCCTTCCCGCCGTCGACCAGCTCGCCGCCGATCCCGACCGCGAGGCCGAGTTGGAGTTCGCCTCGCGCTGGGCGACCGGCTGGCTGCACGGTGCCCGCCGCCTCGCCTCCGCCGCCTCCCGCCCCGCCGGCATCCTGCTGCTCGACTCCAGCCACGGCTCCGACGCCGAGGCGGTCCACGCGCAGGCGCTCGACCTGACCCTGCGCCGCGCCGGCTTCCGCGTGCTGATGCTCTCCAACGAGCTCGGCGACGAGCGGCTCGAGCGTGCCCTGCGAGCTCTCGACCCGACCGCGATCGTCCTCTGTGGCCCCGGGGCCGACACACCGGGCGCCGTCAACCTCGTGCGCAAGATCCGCGAGGTCGGCTTCGACGCACCCCTCTACGGTTTCCGCGCCAGCGGCCTGATCGGCGACGCGGTCCCCTCCGCCGGCGGCACGCCGAGCGAAGTGACCGGAATGCTGAACGCTGATCTGCGTCGCCGCGCCAGCCAGGCGTTCGCCTAAAAAAGAACCGGCACAGAGCCCGAAGAGGCTCTGTGCCGGTCGGTTGCCGCGGCGCCTCCGCCGCTGCAAGTGGTTCTTAGAGTCCCGCCACCGCGGTTTTCGCTGCGGAGAGCACGACTTTCGGCAGTGGCGCGAAATCAAGCGCCGCACCGTATTTCTGCCCACTCGTCATCGCGTAGAGGACGAATTCGGAGAGCAGTCCCTTCTGCGGGGCATTGTGAGGGACGATCGCGTAGGTGAATGTGGACAGCGGGTAGGCGATGCTGAATTTTTTCGGCGGGTTGACGATATGGAGTTCGTTGTTGCTCGGTACCGTCTTCACCATTTCCGCCGCATTCTGGATGTTTTTCAGGTTCGGGTACTCGTAGTTGCCGGCTTCGTTTTTGAGCGCGGCCACAGGCAGCCCGGCGGCGATCAAGTAGGAGGCCGAGATGTAGCCGATCGCACCCGAGGTGGTTGCCACGACATTGGTTACGCCGGAGTTTCCTTTGGCACCCACGCCGTGGGTAAAGCCGACCGAGGTCGCGTAGCCGACTTCGCTCTTCCACGACTTGCTGACCTTGGAGAGGTAGTTGGTGAAGGCGTAGGTATCGCCGGAACCGTCGCTGCGGAACACCGGGGTGATCGCGAGGTTGGGCAGGTGCGCTTTCGGGTTCAGTTTCTTGATCTTGGGATCGCTCCAGTTGGTGATCTTGCCGAAGTAGATCCCGGCCAGGATCGGTCCCGTCAGGTTCAGTTTCTTGACCCCCGGAATGCTGAAGCCGATGCCGGTTGCGGTCAGCGCCCAGGGAATCTGTACGCAGCCGTTGCAGGCAGCGGCCTGTTCGGGGGTGAGCGGGGCGTCGGACGCGCCGAAGTCAACCGTTCGCGCGGTGATCTGGGCAATACCGGCCCCGGAACCGACCGAGCCGTAGGTGACTTTTACGTTGCCGTGCCCGGCGGCTTCGAAGCCATTTATCCAGTTGCCCATAAGCGGGGCGACCAGTGAGGAGCCGGCGCCGGTGAGGTTGGCGGAGGCAATCGCCGTCGAGACACCGGCCATGCAGCCAACTGTCCCGACCGTGGCGATGATGAGACCAAGCAGCCTGTTGCGAATCAAAAGAAATCCCTTTCGGCTTGTTATCGATTGGTTCGCCACGGGCTTCTTTTAAGGGTCACCCCTGGCGCACCGTAGGATCGCGATAAGGCTTTGGACACTTGTTTCAATCTCGTGAAAGGTGAATCTCACAGCGATGTAAATAAAAGGTGACTTGTTGCGATCTTGTGAACACCAGTTGTGTCAATCCTGTGAAAATTTCTGCGGAGGCTGGAAACGGGGTTTTTCTCCTTTACGCTGCGCGCCATGAGTGCCACGATCAGTTCGGCGGAGACCCAGAGAGCAGCAGGTCACGCCCGCTCCAGGGACTGGCGCAGGTCCGCGGATCGCTTCGGAGACGGTCTGCTCTACGGCGTCTGCGCCCTAGCGGCTCTGGTCGGCGTGGCGCTGATCCTCCTGATCGGCTACCAGGTGGTTCACGGTGCCGCACCGGCGATCTCCAAGTTCGGCCTCGGCTTCCTCGTCCACACGACCTGGCAGCCGAACTTCGGCGTCTTCGGTGCCGGCTCGCTGCTCTACGGCACCTTGCTCAGCTCTTTCATGGCCCTGCTGATGGGAGCGCCGATCGCGATCTCGATCGGCCTTTACCTCAGCCTTCTCGCGCCGGCCGGCGTGCGCGGGATCATCTCGCCCCTGGTTGAGATGCTGGCGGCGATTCCCAGCGTCATCCTCGGCTTCTGGGGGATCCTGATCCTTGCCCCTTTCGCGCACGAATACCTGGAGCCGTGGCTGCACGACACGCTGGGCTTCATCCCGCTCTTCGGCGCCCCCGAAACCACCGGCGCCAGCATCTTCACCGCGAGCCTGATCCTGACGATCATGATCGTGCCGATCATCGCCTCGGTTTCGCGCGATCTCTTCCTCGCCGTTCCGCGCGAGGTTCAAGACGGGGCGAGCGCGCTCGGCGCGACTCGCTGGGAGGTCGTGCGCGGGGTGGTGCTGCCGTCGACCGCATCGGGTGTCACGGCGGCGTCGTTGCTCGGCCTCGGCCGGGCGCTGGGGGAGGCGATCGCGGTAACGCAGGTGATCGGAGCAGGTGCGGCGATCAATGCCTCGCTCTTCAGGACCGGCGACACCTTGGCGTCGCGAATCGCGAGTCAGTTTCCGGGAGCGATTACCGAGATGCATAAAGCCTCGCTCTACTACCTCGGGGTGATCCTGCTGGTGATCGGGCTGCTCTCGAATCTGACCGCGCAGTGGATCGGCAGGCGCTTCGACTACGCGCGGATGGCGGCGAAATGAGCGAGGCCGTGCCCGGGCCCGCCGCGCCGCTGACGCCCAGCGGCAACCTGCGCCGGCGCCGCCTGTTCAGCCGGCTCACCGAGCTCGGCGCTACTGGCGCGGCCCTGTTTGCCGTCGCGGTGCTGGGGATCGTCATCTACACCGTCGTGGTTCGCGGTGCCAGCGCGCTCAGCTTCGAATTCCTCGTCACCGGCGCGCCAACGGGAATCGCTCCGGCGCTCGTCGGCACCGCCCTGATCGTCGCTGTCGCCACGGCGATAGCGATGCCGCTGGGCGTCCTCGCGGCGCTCTTCGTCACCGAGTTCGCCGGCGACCGCGTCGCCCGCGCCAGCAAGCTCACCCTGGACCTGATCAACGGCCTGCCCTCGATCATCATTGGCCTCTTCGTCTTCGCCCTGCTCGTCGACCACCGCAAGCAGTCTGGCTTCGCGGCCTCGGTTGCCCTGGCAATCATCATGCTGCCCCTGGTCGCCCGCGGCACCCAGGAGGTCCTGCTGCTCGTCCCCAACAACCTGCGCGAAGCTGCCGACGCGCTCGGGGTGAGTCGCTGGCGCACCGTGCTCGGCGTGATCCTGCCCAGCGCGCTCGGCGGGATTCTCACCTCGACCGTGCTCGCCGTTGCTCGCGCCGCCGGAGAGACCGCGCCGCTGATTCTGGTTTCGTCCGTCTTCAACGGCAAGGAAGTGATCCTCAACATGAGCGAAGCGATGCCGAACGTGCCGGTGAGGATCTTCCAGCTCTCCGAGGAAGCCAACCCCGAAGGGTTCGCCCAGGCCTGGGGCATGTCGCTGGTGCTGGTCTCTCTCATCCTCTTTGCCAGCCTGGGAGCGAGGGCGATGCACGCCCGCAGTCGCAGAAAGATGAGCTCATGAGCTACCCCGATGCACCGTCGCGAGTCCGCATCCAGAATGGCTCGCTGCCCGATTCGGCGGACGCTGGGTCGAACGGCGCGGCGCGTAGAGATTTGGGACTGGAGGCGGTCTTCGACGCCCGCGACGTCTCGGTCTTCTACGGCGCCAAGAAGGCACTCAGCGGTGTCTCCATGCGCGTTCCACGCAGCCGGATCACGGCGCTGATCGGCCCCTCCGGCTGCGGCAAGTCGACCTTCATCCGCAGCCTTAACCGGATGAACGACTCGGTGCCGGCGTTCAGGCTCGAGGGCCAGGTCCTCTACCACGGCCACGACCTCTACGCGAGCAACGTCGATGAGGTCGAGGTGCGGCGCCGAATCGGCATGGTCTTTCAGAAGCCCAACCCGTTCCCGAAGTCGATCTACGACAATGTCGCCTGGGCGCCGCGCAACCTCGGCTTGAAGCATGAGCTCGACGAGCGGGTTGAGCGCGCCCTGCGTGGCGCCGCGCTCTGGGACGAGGTCAAGGACCGGCTCAAGGACAGCGCCCTCGGTCTCTCCGGCGGGCAGCAGCAGCGGCTCTGCATCGCCCGCGCTATCGCGATCGAGCCCGACGTGCTGTTGCTCGACGAGCCGGCCTCAGCCCTCGATCCGATCGCCACCGCTTCGATCGAGGAGCTGATGCACAGCCTCAAAGGTCGCTTCACGATCGTCATCGTCACCCACAACATGCAGCAGGCGGCTCGCGTTGCCGACAAGACCGCTTTCTTTGGCCTCGACGCCAGCACTGGCGAGCCGGCCGGAACCCTGATCGAGTACGCCGACACCGAGACGATCTTCAACCGGCCGGCCGATCCGCGCACCCACGATTACGTCACCGGGCGCTTCGGCTGAGGCCAAGCGCCCCGCCCGCTCAGCCGACCCCGACCGTCTCGCTCAGTTGCCCAGCCAGGTGGAGAGCTCCTCGAGGGCATCGGGGACCACGTAGTAGTAGGCCCAGAGCCCGCGGCGCTCGGACCCCACGATGCCGGCCTCGCGAAGAACCTTGAGATGGTGGGAGACGGTGGGCTGGGAGAGGTCGAAGAGCGGGACCAGCTCGCAGACGCAGACCTTGCCCGCGTGCTTTCGCAGCACGTCGGCGAGCTGCATCCGGATCGGATCGCCAAGAGCCTTTGCCACCGTCGCCATGCGTTCCGCCTCGGCGCGCTCGATCTCGGGGTAGACGACCGGCTCGCAGCAGGGCTCGCCGGCGGGGCGCTTGGTCTTTGGCGTCAGCTCCAGATCGACAGTCATCTATTTATATATATCTATTGAAATCACATTTGTCAATGGATAGTCTGCGCCGGGATAGCCGATGAGCGAACGCGCCGGGATCAACGGCCTCGACCGGCGGGTAGACCTGCGGAACTACGCGCTGGTAACGGGCGCCTACTGGACCGAGACGCTCGCCGACGGGGCGACCCGGATGCTGGTCCTCTTCTACTTCTACGAACTGGGCTACTCCCCGTTCGCGATCGCCTCGCTGTTCATCTTCTACGAGATCTTCGGCATGGTCACGAACCTGGTCGGCGGTTGGCTTGCCGCGCGCTTTGGGCTGAGGACGACGCTCTTCCTCGGCCTCGGCACCCAGGTCCTGGCTCTGGCCATGCTCGGCTTCGCACCGCAGGAGTGGCTGGTCGTTCCCTACGTGATGGCCTCCCAGGCGATGTCGGGGATCGCCAAGGACCTGACCAAGATGAGCTCCAAGAGCGCGGTCAAGCTGGTCGTCGTCGAGGGCGACGAATCGTCTCTCTACCGCTGGGTCGCAATCCTGACCGGCTCCAAGAACGCATTGAAGGGGGTCGGCTTCTTCCTCGGCGGGTCGATGCTGACGCTGGCCGGGTTCCAGGCCTCGATGCTGATCCTGGCCGCCGCGGTCCTCACCGTCCTCCTCCTCACCGCGTGGCTGATGCACGGGCACCTCGGCAGCCCCGATGCAGGGGCCAGGTTCAAGCACATGTTCTCCAACAACCGCGCCGTCAACGTGCTCGCTGCCGCTCGGATCTTTCTGTTCGCCTCGCGCGACGTCTGGTTCGTGGTCGGCCTGCCGGTCTATTTGGAGACCGTTCTCGGTTGGAGCTTCTGGCAGACCGGCGGCTTTCTGGCGATCTGGGTGATCGGCTATGGGGTCGTGCAGGCCGCGGCACCCGGCTTCGTTCGCCGCCGGGGCGCGGGGGAGGGTTCGGAGCCCGACGGCAGGACCGCGACCTGGCTGGCGTTCCTGTTGGCGTTGCTTCCGGCGGCGATCGCCGCGGGCCTATCGGCGGATCTCGATCCGACCCTGGCGATCGTCAGCGGCCTGGTTGCCTTCGGGGTGGTATTCGCGATGAACTCCGTCGTTCACTCCTACCTGATCCTCGCCTACTCCGAGAGCGACAGGACAGCGATGAACGTCGGCTTCTATTACATGGCCAACGCCGGCGGGCGATTGGCCGGCACCGTGCTGTCGGGACTGCTCTACGAGTGGAATGGGCTGGTCGCCTGCCTATGGGCATCGGCTGCGTGTGTGGTCGTGGCCGGCCTGCTGTCGATCCTCCTGCCGGGCAAGACGCACAGCCCGACGCAGCGCGGCGAGGGGCTGGCGCTGTCGAGCTGAGCCGGCGGTTGCCTAGCGACGCAGGATCGCGTCGCTAGGCACCTGCTTGAGCAGCGAGTTGCCGCACTGCCAGCAGAACGTTGCGCCGGTGCTGTGCGGAGCGCCGCAGGTGCCGCATGAGCCTGCGGTTCCGGTCTGCTCCATGCGCACGATCCGTTCGACCTCGCCGAGCTCGGCATCGGCGTCCTGCAGGGCCACGGCGCGTTTGACCAACACCTCGACCTCGATCCGGTTGCGGACCGCCATCTCGTAGACGAGCCCGCCCAGGTCCCACTGCAACTCCGCGACGCGGGCGACCAGCTGGTCGCGACGACGTTCGAGGTCGACGGTCAGCTCCGGCTCGAGCCCGGTGCTCGGGACAGGGGTTTTCTTCGCGGTGGCCGTCGAGGCGCCGTTTGCGCTCGCGCGCTGGGATCTCTTCAGAAGTTTCATTCGCCGAAGTATTCGCCGGTGAATTCGCCGCCTTTGCAACCGGCGGTGCCAGCAGGACAGCTACTCCCGGGTTCGACCGTCGCCGGCGGCAATTTGACCCCGGCGCTCGGCTTAAGGACTTCTTCGGCGCCTTTTTGTGTCTCGGCTTCCTTCTTCAGTGCGGTCGGATTCGACTTCTTGGACTTGGCTTTTGCCGCACCGCTGCCGCTGCTCGCTTTGCCGCTCGAGGCCGTCGCGGTTTCCGCTCCGCCCCCGGCCGGCACCTTGATGATCTGCGCGGCGGCCGGGGTGGCGGTGGTGGAGTTGTTGCCCGAGCGCCCGATCAGCACCCCGACGCCCATCGCCAGGATCAGGGTGCCGACGCCGGCGATCAGGGCGGCGTTGGCAGAGACCCCCCGCCGCGTGGGCTTGACCGGCGGCGTTGCCGCAGTCGATTTCGTCTGCTTCATCGCGTCCATGAAGGTGACGGCGTTCATGAAGGGCAGGCGCGGCTCGCCGCAGCGCTGACCGCAGTGCAGGCAGTAGCGCTGGTCTGCCGCGACGCTGGTGCCGCAGGAAGGGCATTGCTCTCCGGTCGCTGTCACCAGCGAGTGGTGCACCTCCGTCGTCGAACTGGCCCCGTTCGGAACCGCTGGTGCGTTGAGGGCGTCGGTCTGCTCCATCTCTGTGCAGGCATCGTCATTGCCGCCACCCGTCTAAATGTTTCCGTGTTGTAAAGAACCGGAACTGTGTAAGGCCGGTCTTCACATCCGTGTCACATTTGGCCCGCCGCGCGACGCGAAACTCCACTGCGGTGGCGATCTCCAATAACGGCGAGGGTCCCGGCGGGGGCCGGGCTTCGAGTTGCTCGAGTTGCGGTACACACCTGGCGCCGAGCCAGCGCTACTGCCTGGAGTGCGGCGAGCGGCGGGGCCCGTTGCCCGAGGGTGTGGCGAAATGGCTCTCGATCGTGCCTCCGGGCGCCGCGGAGGAGGCCGGCGGACATTCCGGCCCTGACGACTCCGCTCTAGACGACTCCGCACCCAGCCGCTACATGCCCGAGCCGCGCACCGCCGCCGTCGCGGTGATGTGCCTGCTTGCCTTCGGCGTTCTTCTGGGCGGGCTCACCGGACCCGCTGCCCAGAGCGCCGGCATCGCGCCGATCGTCCTTTACACCAGCGCGGAAGCCCCGCCAGCGCCCAGCCCACCGCCGGTCGAAACGGCAGCGGTACCGGTGGAAGCGCCGGCAGCGGTCGCATCGGCGGCTCCAGAAGCCGCCCTGCCGGCGGCTCCCGCACCCGCCGAAGCCGCCCCGCCCCCGGCGCCGAAACCAAAAGCGCCACTGGAACTCCCCGAAGAACTGGCCCTGCCGCCGATCCAGCACGTCTTCCTGATCGTGCTCGGCGACAGCGGCTTCGAAAGCGCCTTCGGCGAAGCCTCGCCGGCTCCGTACCTGGCGAAAACCCTGCGCGCCAACGGCGAGCTGCTCTCCAACTACTACGCGGTCACGCAGGGCGACCTGGCAAACGAGATCGCCCTGATCAGCGGCCAGGGCCCGACCGCCGAAACAGCGGTTAATTGCCCCAATTACGCAGACATCTCCCCGGGCACTGTTGCCGGCGGCGAACAGGTGACAGGCACCGGCTGCGTCTACCCCGCCGCGACCCAAACCCTGCCCGGCCAGCTGGCGGCGGGGGGCAAGAAATGGAAGGCCTACCTCGAGGGCGTCGGCAACGCCACCGCGCAGCCGACCGCCTGTCCGCACCCGGTGCTCGGCAGCGCCGACGCAAACCAGGCGCCGCTACCAGGCAACCCCTATGAGACCTGGCGCAACCCCTTCGTCTACTTCCACTCATTGATCGACGGTGCCGAATGCGGCGAAAACGACGTCGGCCTCGAACAGCTTGCAACCGATCTGCACGCAAAAGGTGGGACCCCGGCCTTCTCCTACATCGTCCCCAATGCCTGCCACGACGGTAGTGAAGCAGCCTGCGAACCGGGTCAGCCCGTCGGCCTGGCGGCCGCCGAACCGTTCCTGCAGACGGTGGTGCCCGAGATCGAAGCTTCCACCGCATACAAAAAAGAAGGCGGCCTGATCGCGATCACCTTCGCCCAGGCAGCGCACACGGAAACAAGTACGGATTCGGGCGCCTGCTGCGGCACGCCCGAATATCCGAACCTGCCGCCGGCAACGGCTCCAACCTCGACCCCGCCTGCGACCGGACCGGTCAAACCGAGTGGCGGCGGTGGCCGGGTGGGCATGCTGCTGATCTCGCTCTACGTCGAGCCCGGCAGCGCCAACGAAACGGGTTACTACAACCACTTCTCGCTACTGCTCAGCATCGAGGAACTCTTCGGCTTGCCGCCGCTCGGCTACGCGGCCGAACCGGCGCTCACGGCATTCGACAGCACCGTGTTCAATGCCAGCCCCGCCGGACAGGGGGAAAAGAGCACCCCCACCTCGAAGGCGGGCCCGGCTTTCGGATCCTCCGCTCCTAGGTCTTCTCTGGCTCGGGCAGCGACGCCTCGCTGATCCCGAACCGTTCGTGCAGTTTCCGCAGTGGCCTCGGCGCCCACCAGTTCCATTTGCCGAGTAGCTCCATCAGTGAGGGGACGAGGAGGGCGCGGACGATGCTGGCGTCGATCAGGACCGCGAGGGCGGTGCCGATGCCGTTCTCCTTGATGAAGATGATCTGGGAGGTGGCGAAGGCGAACATCGCGACGGCGAAGAGCAGGGCGGCGGCGGTGACGATGCGGCCGGTCCGCTCGAGGCCGATCGCCACGCACTCCGAATCCGAGGCGCCGTTGTCGCGCGCCTCCTTGATCCGCGAGAGCAGGAAGACGGCGTAGTCGGTGGAGAGGCCGAAGGCGACGGCGAAGAGCAGGATCGGCATCGTCTGCTCGATCGCCCCGGGGCTGGTGTAGTTGAGGAAGCCCTCGAAGCGGCCGTCCTGGAAGATCAGCACTAGCAGGCCGAAGACGGCGCTGAGGTTGAGGAAGTTCATCAGCAGCGACTTGATCGGCAGGATCACCGAGCCGGTCATCAGGAAGAGGATCGTCAGCGTCGCGACGACGATGATCGCGAGCACGATCGGCAGATGGCTGGTGAGGCTGCTCTGCAGATCGATGAAGTCGGCCGTGGCGCCGCCGACCAATGCCGTCGTCCCGGGCGGCGGTTGCAGGTCGCGGATCCGCTTCACCGTTACCTGGCTGGCGGTGGAGACGAAGGGGTGGGCCGAGACCACCTGCAGCGCCGTCACGTCCCCCTTGAGGCGTTGTGGCGGGTTGACTTCGGCGACGCCCGGCACTCTTCGCACCTGCGCCGCGAACCGCGTCGTTGCCCTTGGCCCGCCGCCTTCGACGTCGATCCAGATCGGCGTTTCGCGGTAGGGCGGGAATTCGCTGCTGACCGCATCGTAGGCCTGGCGCGCGCTGGCTGAGGCCGGCAGCACGGTCGGGTCGACGGTGTCGAACTTGATGTTGAAGAAGGGGATGCCCATGACGATCAGCAGGGCGGCGCTGATCGTCGCCACCGGCACCGGCCGGCGCATGACAAAGCGCGAGAGGCGATACCAGAAGCCACTCTCGTCGGGTCGCGTGTCGGCCTCGGCGCGGCGCTGCAGGAAGCGCGGCGAGAGCGAGTTGACGCGGGTGCCGAGCAGGGTCAGTACCGCGGGCAGCACCGTGAGCGAGATCAACGCCGCGAACAGCGCCACCAGGGCCCCGCCGAGACCCATCGAGTAAAGGAAGCGCTGCGGGAAGACGAGCAGCGAGGCGAGCGCCGCGCTGACCGTCAGCGAGGAGAAGAAGACCGTGCGCCCGGCCGTCGCCAGCACGCGCCGCATCGCCGCCAGCCCCGGTCCGTCCTTGGCGATCTCCTCGCGATAACGCGAGACGACGAAGAGGCTGTAGTCGATCGCCAGGCCGAGGCCGAGCGCCGTGGTCAGGTTGAGGGCGAAGATCGAGATCGAGCCGACCTCGCTGGCGATGCGCAGGATGAGGAAGGTGCCGACGATCGCCAGGCCACCGATCATCAGCGGCAGCACCGAGGCGACAAGGCTGCGGAAGAAGAGGAAGGAGAGCAGGAAGAGCAGGGGGAAGGCGAGCATCTCTGCCATCCGCAGGTCCTTCTCGACCTGATCGTTGACCTGCTCCTGGGCGACCGCGGCGCCGCCGACGACGACGCCGGGCTGACTGGAGAGCTGGTCGGCGATGTCAGCGCCCGTTTCCTGCCACTTCTTGTCGTCAAAGGTGTTGAGCGTGACCGCGAAGTAGGTCGAGCGCCCATCTTTGGAGACGAAGACGGGGGAGTGGGTGTCGTAGTAGCCGGTGACCGAGTGGACGTCGGGGCGCCTGCGCACGAGGCGCTCGAGCGCCTCGACCCGCGCTCGCGTCGTGGGCGCGGAGACCGGGGCGTCCTTGACGATCGCCAGCACGGCCGGGATTCGCAGCCCGGCGTCGTGCAGCCGTTCCCTCGATTCGACCGTCTCGGTCGCCGGGTCGTCGGCGCCGTAGGGGTCGAGACGGCTGGCGACACCGCCGCCGAGCGCGCCGGCGATGAGGAAGAAGAGGATCGCGAGAAGGCCGACCCGGCGGGCGTTGCCGTCGGCGAGGCGGGCGAGGGCGTCGAACATCAGCTGCTCCTTTCGCGGGGAGCGGGGTCGAGGAGGCGGGCCTCCATCCGCTCGCACCAGTCTGCAAACCACTCGTTGAACTCGACCCCGCCCTGCAGCACGATCAGCGGGTAGGGGTCTTCCTGCTCCAGCTTTTCCTCCGCGCCGGGTTCCATCGCGCGCAGTCGCGCGGCGATGCCCTGGCGATACTCGCGCATCGAGCGCAGTGTCTCGGTGGCCTGCTCGGGAGGCAGCACCCCCGCGAAGAACAGTTTCAGCAGCCCTTCTTCGCGCATCTCGACGGTCTGCGGCGGTTCGCGCAGCCAATCCTTCAGCTCGCGTTCGCCGTCCTCGGTGATCGCGTAGACGGTTCGCTTGCGCTCGCCTCGCGGCACGTCGCTGCCCTCGACCAGGCCGGCCTCCGAGAGCCGTTTCAGCTCCGGATAGATCTGCCCGTAGCTCGCCGCCCAGAAGAACCGTGTCGTGTCGTCGACCAGGGCCTTGATCTCATAGCCGGAGCGCGGCTCGCGGCTGACCATGCCGAGGATTACGTAGGCGGTCGGGCTCAGCTCCATCGGCGAGCAATATATCGCTTAGATATATCAGTAAGTGTGATCCCGCTCACATGTAGTCTGCAGGGGCATGCCGATCGACCAGAGCAAGATGGGGCAGGTGGTGACCGCCCAGATGGAGGCGCTGGAAGCCGACTACGGCGAGGACTGCCAGATCGGCGACGTCTGCACGATCGTCGAGGTCGTCGGCCCCCACGGCTCGCACGTCCGCGTGCGGACCAGCGACATGCGCCCCCACATGGCCCTCGGCCTGATCCGCATGGCCGAGCACGCGATGCTCGGCAACCTCGGCGGCTCCGAGTAGCGAGCCCGAAGCGCACGAGTTTCGCGTCGATGCGGTGACGCCGGCCCGCTAGAGCTGACTATCCTCAACCTTCTATGACTGAAGGCGCCTCGAAGACCGTGGTGATGAAGTTCGGCGGCACGTCGGTTGCCGGTGCCGAGCAGATCAAGCGCGCGGCGCGGCGGATCGTCGCCGCCCGCGAGGCCGGCAACCGCGCCGTCGCGGTGCTCTCGGCGCGGGGCAAGACGACCGACGAGCTGGTCGCCCAGGCGCTGGAGATCTCCGACCGTCCCGACTCGCGTGAGATGGACATGCTGCTCTCGACCGGCGAGCGGATCTCCTGCGCGCTCTGCGCGATGGCGATCCACGACATGGGCCACAAGGCGATCTCGCTGACCGGCTCTCAGGCGGGAATTGTCACCGACTCCTCCCACACCAAGGCGCGGATCATCGACGTCCGCGCCGACCGCATCCGCGAGGCGCTCGACGAGGATCGGATCGTGCTCGTCGCCGGCTTCCAGGGCGTCTCGACCGAGAGCCAGGACGTGACCACGCTCGGGCGCGGGGGCTCCGACACCACTGCGGTGGCGCTGGCGGCGGCGCTGGGCGCCGACGTCTGCGAGATCTACACCGACGTCGCCGGCGTCTTCAGCGCCGACCCGCGGATCGTCCCCGACGCCCGCAAGCTCTCCGTCGCCTCTTATGAGGAGACGCTGGAGATGGCGGCCTCGGGCGCCCGCGTGCTGCAGCTGCGCTCGGTCGAGTACGCGCGAAACCACGGCGTCCGCATCCACTGCCGCAGCAGCTTCGAGGACGGCCCCGGTACCCTCGTCGTTACCGAAGCAGAGGCGGAGCAGGAGAGCGTGGAGCAACCTTTCGTAACAGCAGTGACCCATACCGACGACGAGGCGCGCGTGACGCTGACCGGCATCCGCGACGAGCCCGGCGTGGCTGGAGAAATCTTCACGGCCCTGGCTGAGGCCGGGATCAACGTCGACGTGATCATCCAGAACGAGCCGGTGCGCCCGGACGAGCTGGCTGACCTCTCCTTCACGATCGACCGTTCCGAGTTGACGACCGCGACCGACACGATCGCTGCCCTCGGTGGAGTGAGTCAAGGCGTGCGCACCGACGACCGGATCGGCAAGGTCTCGATCATCGGCGCCGGGATGCGCTCCCACCCTGGCGTCGCCGCAAAGGTCTTCGAGGTCCTCGGCGCCGAGCGGATCAACATCGAGATGATCTCGACCTCCCCAATCAAGATCTCGTGCGTGATCTCGGCCGATCGCGTCCCCGAGGCTGTACGGGTGTTGCACCAGGCCTTTGAGCTGGGCGCGGACGCGGTACGCCCCGAAGACCCGGCCGGCACCGAGCACCGCCCGACGATCTCCTCATGAGCGGCTACCGGGTGGGGGTACTGGGCGCCACCGGCGCCGTCGGCTCGACCATCCTCGAGGTGCTGGCCGAACGCGACTTTCCAGCGGCCGAGGTTGTCCCCTTCGCCTCCGAGCGCTCCGCCGGACGCCAGCTCGACTGGAACGGCGCGTCGATCGAGTGCCGGCCGCTGAGCCCCGAGACGATCCAGGGCCTCGACGTCGTGCTCTCCTCCGCCGGCGGGGCGGTCAGCGCCGAGTGGGCGCCGCAGCTGGTCGAGGCGGGGGCCGTGGTCGTCGACAACACCAGCTACTGGCGCATGCACGAAGACGTGCCGCTGGTCGTCGCCGGGGTCAACCCCGAGGCGGCCGATGCCCACAAGGGCATTGTGGCCAACCCCAACTGCACGACGATGGTGGCGATGATGGCGCTGGCGCCGATCCACCGCGCGGTCGGCCTCGAGCGCCTCGTTGTCTCCACCTATCAGGCGGTATCGGGGACCGGCCAGCGAGCGATCGAGGAGCTGCAGGCGCAATCGCGGGCGGTGCTGGCGGGCGAGGACGTTCCGGAGCCGGCGATCTACCCGCACCGGATCGCCTTCAACGTGCTGCCCCAGGTCGAGGTCTTCAAGGACGGCGACGACTACACAACCGAGGAGCGCAAGGTGATGGCGGAGACGCGTAAGATCCTCGCGATCGGCGATGAGGTCGCGATCTCAGCCACCTGCGCCCGCGTGCCTGTGGTCAGTGGCCACTCCGAGTCGGTCAACGTGCGCACCCGCGAGGACCTCGCGCCGGGCGACTGCCGCGCTCTGCTCGCCGACGCCCCGGGCGTGATCGTCGTCGACGATCCGGCCGCCGGCGCTTACCCAATGGCGATCGACGCTGCCGGTCAGGACGACGTCCTCGTCGGCCGCATTCGCCGCGACCCCGACCAGGAGCGCACACTCAACCTCTGGGTAGCCGGCGACAACCTGCGCAAGGGCGCCGCGACCAACGCGGTCCAGGTCGCCGAGCTACTCATTGAGCGGAACCTGCTGAACCACGGCGAATAGCCCCCAATGGGCATCGGCTTCGGCGACGGAGTGCTGATCTTCGGGGGGCTGCTGACTTTGGTCGCGGCTCTCTCGGGGGTTATGAAGGGCACCGTGCTCTCGGCCTCGGTGCTTTCGGTCGCGCTGGGGGTCCTGCTTGCCGCAGTTGGCGCCGTCGACATCGACGCCAAATCCGAGTCGATCGTCGAGCTGGTCGAGCTGGCGCTGATCCTCACCCTCTTCTCCGACGGCATGTTCGTCGAGCGCGAGCTGCTGCAGCGGCACTGGAGCCCAGTGGCGCGAGCGCTGGCGATCGCGATGCCGATCACGATGGCGCTGCTCGGCTTGGCCGCCAAGGCGCTCTTCCCCGACCTCAGCTGGGCCGAGGCGCTGCTGCTTGCGGCTGTGCTCTCGCCGACCGATCCGGTGGTCACCTCGGCGGTCGTCACCTCGCGGATCGTGCCGGCCTCCGTCCGCCACACGCTCAACCTCGAGTCCGGGCTCAACGACGGCCTCGCGCTGCCCTTCGTCCTCTTCTTCCTCGTCCTCGCCGGCCCGGGCGGCGATCCCGGCGGCGAAGCGGCGAAGCTGGTCGGCGAGGCGCTTTTCGGCGCAGCGGTTGGCGTCGGACTCGGCACGCTCGGCGGCCGCCTTCATCACCACCTGCCGGGTGGCGGACTCACCGCCCGCTACGAGGGGATCTACGCGGTCGGCGTCGCCCTCTTTGCCTTCGGTCTCGCCGAAGTGACGATCGGCAACGGGCTGATCGCCGCCTTCGTCTGCGGCATCGCGATGGCGGCAACCGAGCATGATGTGCCCGGGGGCTTCGTCGAGTTCGCCGAGAACACCAGCGCGATCCTCCAGGTCCTCACCTTCTTCGTCTTCGGCGCCCTGATCGTCGCCACCGGCTTCCACCGCAGCATCCCGCCGCTGATCCTCTTCGTCGTCTTCGCCCTAATCGTCGCCCGCCCCCTGGCGGTGATGCTCTCCTTCGTCAAAACCGGCATCCCGCGCCCCCAGAAGCTCTTCATGGCCTGGTTCGGCCCCAAGGGCGTCGCCTCAATGCTCTTCGCCCTCTTCGTGCTCAAGTCCGACGTCGGCAACGCCTCCCTGATCTTCGACATAGCCTCGATAGCGATCATCGCCTCAATAGCCGCCCACGGCCTAACCGACACGGTAGGAGCCCAATGGCTAGTCCGCCGCGTCGGCCTAGATCGGGCGGACTAGCCCATTTGTCCGACACACTTCCGCGCGCCACGCGTAACGTTTTGTCCGCTAGGATCGGGGCCATGGACAGATGGGAGCAAGCTCAAATCGATCGCTTGGAGAAGCGCGTCGGCCAGCTAGAACACAAGAACTGGGAACGCTCGCTTTTCGCCTTTCGTCTGATCATGTACGGCTATGCGGCGGCTTTCATCGCTCTGGCGATTACGGCAATTGTGCTCGCCGCCTCGCACTCAGGCCACTGAGCTTTCCCACGGCAGGTTCCTGTCTGACCGCCTCCAAATCGGAAAGGGCGAGTCCGTGGGGGTCTGCGGACACTCAAGCGCGAAGCGCTGTCCGCAGACCCCCACGGACTCGCCCACCATGCTTGAGCTAGTGCGTCAGGCGGGAACCGCAGCAAGCCGCTCTTCGACCCACTTGGTCGAAGCGATGTGCTTGCTCATCCCAAGCTGCTTCGGCTCGGCGCCCAACGCCAGTCCCACCAGCTGCGGCAGATGCAGGACGGCGAGGCCGAGGTCGCGATTGACGACCTTTGCCGCCTCGGGCTGCTGCATGTCGAGGTTGAGGTGGCAGAGCGGGCAGGGGGTAACGAGGCAGTCGGCGCCGGCGTCGATCGCATCGCCGACGTGGGTGCCGGCCTGGCGCAGCGAGGTCTCGCGGTTCATCGTGATCACCGGGAAGCCGCAGCACTTGCGGGCGCCGTCGTACTCGACGACCTGGCCGCCGAGGGCCTCGATCACCTTCTCGAGGTAGATGTCGCGGTCGGGGTGCTCGTCGTAGCCGAGCCGCTCCTTCGGCCGCACCACGTAGCAGCCGTAGAAGGGGCCGACGCGGAGGCCGGAGAGCGGCCGCTTGACCTGCTCGGCGAGCTTGTCGAGACCGTAGTCCTCGACCAGCAGCCAGAGGAAGTTCTTGTTGGTGAAGCCGTCTTTGCCCTTCTCGTAGGCGAGGCCCTGGCCGCTCAGTACCTCGTTGATGTGGGCGCGGTAGGAGGAATCGGCGTCGAGTCGCTGCTGGCACTCGGACTGAGCGCCCTGGCAGGTCGAGCAGATGTTCATCATCGCCAGCCCGGTTTGCTGGGCGAGGGCGAAGGTGCGGGCGTTGAGGGTGTCGGCGAGCTCCTGGTTGTGCTCGGCGATCACGCCGGCGCCGCAGCAGTTGGCGCGGTCGAGTTCGACCAGCTCGATGCCGAGCTTCTCGGCGACGAATGCCATCGAGCCGTGCAGCTCGCTGGTGAAGCCGCGCGAGACGCAGCCGGGCCAGTAGGCCACCTTGATCTGGCCGTCGCTCATCACGACTCTCCCTTCGTATCTGAGGCTGATGTCGCCTCTGCCGTAAATGCCTCATCTGTCATCTCATCGGGCTCGGGTTCGACGAAGTCCTCGTCCTCGCCCTTGATGTAGATGTTGAATTCCTCGCGGTGCTCCTCGGCGTGCTCGTAGATCGCTTTGACCTCGTCCTGGGCGTTGCCGGGCAGCTTCGGGTGGATGCCGGGGACCAGCTTCGACAGGGAGCGGCCCTTGCCGGTCTTGATCGCGCGCAGCACGGTCGGGATCGAGCCAAGCAGTTCCTTGATCGCCGCCTTGCTCGGTTTCAGCTTGCCTTTCACGCCGGGCGCAAAGGACTCCTGCAGCAGCAGCCCCTCGTCCAGGGTCCCCTTCTTCTCGATGATCTTGACGAAGGCGGCCTCGTGGTTATGGCCGTGGTTGGGGTCGTCGATGCCCTCCTCGCCGGCTTTGCGGCGCAGGCGCATGATCTGGTCCATCGGCGCCACGCCCTTGGGGCAGGCGTCGATGCAGCTGAAGCAGTGGGTGCAGTCGTAGATCCCGTGCGAGTCGTGCGCCAGGTCGTGCAGGCGCTCCTTGGTCTCGGCGTCGCGCGGGTCGCCGACGAAGCGGTAGGCCTTGGCCAGAGCCGCCGGGCCGATGAAGTCGGGGTCGGCTTCCATCGAGAGGCAGGAGGAGACGCAGGCGCCGCACTGGATGCAGGCCATCGACTGGGTGATGTCGATCATCGACTCGGGCTCGACCACGTACTCGCGCTCGGGGGCCTCGCCGTGCGGCAACAGCCATGGTGTGACCCGGCGAATCTTCTTCCAGTGCGTCGACTCCATATCGGTGACCAGGTCCTTGATCACGGGCATGTTGCCCATCGGCTCGATCACGATCGGAGGAGTCTCACCGTTGGCACTGGGGCTGACGCTGGCCTTCTTCTCGGCCAGCTCCTGGGCCTCGCCGACCTGGGTCTTGCAGCCGAGGCCGGACTGACCGTTGATCTTCATCCCACAGGAGCCGCAGATCGCGGCGCGACAGGAGCAGCGCACCGAGAGCGAGCCGTCGTCGCGGTCCTTGACCTGCAGCAGGCCGTCGAGGACGGAGAGCGAGGGGTCGAGCTCGACCTTGAACTCCTCCCAGTAGGCGCCCTCGCCGCTCTCGGGCTGGAATCGGCGGACCTTCAGCGTGTACTCGGCCATCAGTAAGTCCTCTCTTGCGGTTCCCACTTGGTGATGGTCACCTCTGAGTATGAGATCTCCGGTCCGTTGGCTCCCAGCTGGAGGTCGATGTGCTTGAGCCACTCCTCGTCGTTGCGCTCGGGGAAGTCGGTCCTGTACTGGGCGCCGCGGCTCTCCTTGCGCTCGAGCGCGGCGAGGCAGGTGCACTCGGCGTTGTCGAGCATGTAGCCGA
>DASYIY010000009.1:0-26756 GCA_035997045.1 Solirubrobacterales bacterium
GAAGGGCTGACGTATCCCGGGGGGCTTCGGCCCCCCGACGCCGTTCACCTGACGACGATTGGAGTAAGCGATGCCGCCAGTAGCACCGAGTGAGTTCCCGCCGCCGTTCGACCCGGCCGACGTGATCGGCCCGCCGACCGACGCCGAGGACGAGCGGATTGAGGTCGGCATCGCGATCGTCGGCGGCGGCCCCGCCGGGCTCGCCTGCGCCAACAAGATCATGCAGTTGCTCGAGAACGAGCCGGAGCTGACCGAGAAGCTCGGCGAAGTCCCAGTAGCGGTGATCGAGAAGGGCAAGGTCGCGGGAGCGCATCTGCTCTCCGGGGCGAACATGAAGCCCTCGGCGATGGAAGAGCTCTTCCCCGACCTGCCCAAGTCGGAGTGGCCGGTCTTCCAGGAGGTCACCAAGGACGCGGTTTATCTCTTGACCTCGAAGGCAGCGCTGCCGCTGAAGCCGATGCCGCCGAACTTCCGCAACCACGGCAACTACGTCACCTCGGTCTCGAAGCTGGGCCGCTTCCTGGCCGAGAAAGCCGAGGAGGCCGGCGTCTACATCCTCTCCGAGACCGCGGCGACCAAGCTGCTGGTCGAGGACCGGGTCGTCAAGGGCATCCGCTCCGGCGACCGCGGCCGCGGCAAGGAGGGCGAAGAGCTGGGCAACTTCGAGCCCGGCTCCGACGTCGTCGCCAAGGCCACAGTCCTCGCCGAGGGCACGGTCGGCCACCTCACCTACGCCGCCTACGACTACTTCGACATGCACGGTGCCGACCCGATGCGCTGGGAGCTCGGGGTCAAGGAGGTCTGGGAGGTTCCCAAGCCGCTCGACCGGGTGATTCACACGATGGGCTGGCCGCTGCGCAAGTCGCCGAAATACAACGAGTTCGGCGGCACCTTCATCTACCCGATGGGCGAGGACAAGCTCTGCATCGGTCTGGTCGCCGGCCTCGACTACACCGACGCGACCTTCTCGGTCCACGACGCCCTGCAGCTGATCAAGACCCACCCCTTCATCAAGGACCTGCTCGAGGGCGGCAAACGTGTCGCCTGGGGCGCGAAGACGATCCCCTCCGGCGGATACTTCGCGATGCCGAAGCGACTTGCCGTGCCCGGCATGGTGGTCGCCGGCGACGCGGCCAGCATGGTCAACGTGCCGACCCTGAAGGGCGTCCACTACGCGATGCACGCGGGGATGTACGCGGCGGAGACGATCGTCGAGTCGCTCAAGCAAGACTCGGTCAACTTCGAGGCCTACGACGAGAAGGTCCACAAATCGCTGATCGAGAAGGACCTCTACGAATCGCGCAACATGCGCCAGCCCTTCTCCAAAGGCTTCTTCCTCGGCGGTGCCATGGCCTCGGCGATGACCGTGACCAAAGGCAACTTTCCCGGCGGTCACTGGAAGCAGGAGCACGACTCCGAGGTCGAGATGGACCTGGGCAAGGCGGGCGAGATGTACGTCAAGCCCGACAACGAGCTCACCTTCGCCAAGCTCGACTCGGTCTTCCTCTCCGGCAACGCGACCCGCGACGACGCGCCCAACCACGTCCGCATCCAGACCAAGGTGCCGCGCGAGATCGCCCAGACCTGGGTCTCGATGTGCCCGGCGCAGGTCTACGAGATTCCCGATGAGCAGCTTGAGAACGGCGGCGACGAGGTCGACGTTCACGTCACCGCCTCCAACTGCGTGCAGTGCGGTGCGATCACCGCCAAGGGCGGCCGCCTTACGTTGCCCGAGGGTGGCGACGGGCCGCTTTACCAAGAGACGTAGCGGGGGGCCCCGGCCTTCTGCGCCGCTGGGTAGGGTCGGCTCGTGATTGCCCTTGGGATCGTTGCGGCGGTTGGAGCTTCTTTGCTCTACAACGCGTCGATTGCTTTTCAGGCGCTGGAGGCTCGGGAGGTGCCGGGGGAGCACTCGCTGCGGCCCTCCCTGATCGGGAAGCTGCTGAGGAACAAGCGGTGGCTTGGAGCCACGGCGCTGGGGTTTGCTGGGTGGCCGCTGGAGATTGGGGCGCTGCTGCTGGCGCCGCTTACCGTCGTGCAGCCTTGTCTGGCCAGTGGGCTGATTCTGTTGCTCTGGCTGGGAGCGAAGAAGCTGGGAGAGGCTCCTGGGAAGCGGGAGTGGACGGCTGTGGCAGCGATCGTGGTCGGGGTGGCTGGCGTTGCGTTGGCGGCGCCGGATCGAACTACTGACCATGCTGGAGCTGGAGCCATTGCATTGGCGCTCGCTCTGGTCGCGACCCCGATTGCCGCGCCCTACGCCTTGCGCGGACGGGCTGCCGCACTTGGATGGCTGCCAGTCGTCAGCGCCGGCTTTGGCTATGCCTGGACCGCGATTGCCAGCAAGCTGCTCACCGATGAGCTGGCTGCGGGCGCGCTCGCGATTGCTGTCGCCTGGCTTGCCACCGCGGCGGCCTCCGAGGGTCTTGCTCTGCTGAGCGAGATGAGCGCCCTGCAGCGCCGTCCCGCCACCCACGTCGCCCCGGTGATGTTTGCCATCCAGGTGCTTGTGCCGGTCCTGCTGGCGCCGCTGATCTTCGGTGAGTCATGGGGATCGACGCCGCTCGGGGGGGTTGCGCTGGTCGCCTCGATCGCGGTTGCGGTCGCCGGAACTGTCCTGCTTGCGGGCTCGCGCACGGTCGGCGCGGTGATCGAAAACGCTCATTCCGGCGATTCCAGCTGAATTCCAGCCGGTTCGGGTCCGCCATCGCTGCTAGCCTTGCGGCGCCTCCTGCCCGTCCGTCCGCGGAGGCAAACTCCCAGCCACACTCACCAAGGAGCCACCGTAGGGTCCGCAGAGACAACCCGGCCCGACGCGACCAAGTTCGCGATCGGGTTCGACCATCGCGACCGCAGCCGCTTGTTCGAGCTATGGACCGGTGTCCTCGATTCCGAGCAGTGGTCGGAGGGCCGGATGCTGGACGCCTTCGAGCAGCGCTGGGCGGAATGGAACGGGCTGCCGAGCCTCGGCCTCTCGAGCTGGGCCGGTGGCGCGCTGGCGGCGCTCGAGTTCGCCGGCGTGCGCGGCGAGACCGTGCTCTGCCCTTCCAACACCTTCATGGCGACGCCACTGGCGGCGATCAACGCCGGCGCTGAGGTCGAGTTCGTCGATTGCAACCGTGACGACCTCTGCATGTCCTTCGCCGACTTCGAGGCGAAGGCCGAGAAGCACAAGCCGAAGGCCGCGATCCTCGTCCACATCGGCGGCCACATCGCCTTCGAGGCCGAGCGCATCGCCGAGTACTGCCGCGCCCAAGGGATCTTCCTGCTCGAGGACTGCGCCCACGCCCACGGCGCCGAGTGGAATGAGCGCCGACCGGGCGGCTTCGGCGACGCCGGCGTCTACTCGCTCTACGCGACCAAGACCGTGTCGACGGGCGAGGGTGGGGTGCTCGTCTCCGGCAACGCCGACCTGATCGAGTTCGCCCGCAAGTTCCGCAACTACGGCAAGTTCGAGCACGAGGTCGATGGCCTCAACTTCCGCATGAGCGAGTTCACGGCCGCCCTCGGCCTGGTCCAGGCCGACCGCATGGAGGAGATCGTCGCTTGGAAGAACGAGTACGCGCGCGAGCACCTCGACGCTCTGCACCCCTCGCGGCTCGAGCTCCCCGAGGGGATGATCTCGGGCCTCTACAAGTACCTCGTCTTCGACCCGATCGAGAAGTCCACCGGCCGTGTCTACGAAGAGCCCTGTCACCGCATCATGGGACGCTCCGACGAGCTGCCCAATACCGACTGGGTGGCAGAGAACCACTGGTGCGTGCCGCTCTACTACCGCCCGGAGAGCCGCGAGCCGGCTCTCGGCAAGGAGGCCTCATGAGGGTCCTGGTAACCGGAGGCGGTGGCTTCATCGGCTCCCACGTGGTCGACCGCCTGATCGATCGAGGCATCACCCCGCGCATCTTCGACCTCAGCGCCTCGCCCTACCACACGCCTCTGGAGGTCGAGACCTTCACCGGCTCGATTACCGACTCCGCCAACCTCGACCTGGCGATGCGCGACTGCGATGCCGTCATCCACCTCGCCGCCGTCGCCGACGTCTCCCATGTCCTCGCCGACCCGGTCCTGGCCGAGGAGGTCAACACCCGCGGCACCCTCAACGTGCTCGAGGCCGCCTGCCGTGCCAAAGTCGGCCGCGTCGTCTACGGCTCCACCACCTGGGCCTACAGCGACTGCGTCGAGCAGGAGGTCAACGAGGAAACTCCGATTCCGGCGCCCCGCCACCTCTACACCGCGACCAAGCTGGCGGGGGAGACCTACTGCTCCGGCTACGCCGAGCTCTACGACCTCGAGAGCACCGTGCTGCGTTTCGGCATCCCCTACGGGCCGCGTGCCCGTGCCGCCGGCGTCGTCGCCAAGTTCACCGACCTCGCCTTTGAAGGAAAGTCGCTGACGATCGCCGGCGACGGCAGTACGACTCGCAGCTTCATTTACGTCGAGGATCTCGCCGACGGCATACTCGCTGCGCTCGCCCCCGAGGCCGCCAATCGCACCTACAACCTCTCCGGCGACGAGATCGTGACGATCCTCGAAATCGCCGAGCGGGTGCAGGAAAACACCGATGACTGCGAGATCGTCCACACGCCGCCGCGCCCCGGCGACTTCCCCGGCAAGGTGATCTCAAACGAGCGCGCGCTCGAGGAGCTCGGCTGGAAAGCCGAAACGAGCTTCCGCGAAGGGGTAAAAAAGTACGTCGAATGGGTGCGCTGCACGACCCGGCCGCCGGACCCGATCCCCGGCAAGAAGCCCTCGCTGAACGGCAACGACCACGCTGCCGGTGCCCTGCTCTCCGGCGCCGCTCGCGCCGAGGAGCGAGCCCCCCGGGTGCTGATCCTGAGCGCCGACATCGGCGAGGGCCACGACCTGCCGGCGCGGATCATCAAGGCGGATCTCGAAGAAGAGGTTCCCGGGGTCGAGGTGGAGATCGCCAATGGCCTCGAGGCGATGGGAAAGATCTCCGCCACGGTCCTGCGCAACGGTTCCAAGCTGACCTTCCGCTGGATGCCCTGGCTGTTCGACATCCAGTACTGGCTGATCACCAAGTTCGCTCCGGCCCGCTGGCTCTTCCACCACATGGGCTACGTGTTCTCCGGTCGCGGCCTGCTCAAGGTGATCGAGGAGTACGACCCCGACGCCGTCATCTCCACCTACCCCGGAGTGACCGCGGTGCTGGGCATGCTGCGCGAGAACCGGCGCCTGGACATCCCGGTGCAGTCGGCAATCACCGACCTCGCTGGGCTGCGCTACTGGGCTCATCCCGGGGTCGACTTGCACTACGTCACCCACCCGGAGTCGATCGAGGAGGTCGAGAAGCTGGTCGGTCCGGGGACCGTCGAGTGGGTCCGCCCGCCGATCTCCCGTGACTTCCTGATGCCGCGCACCCGCCGCGACGCCCGCGAGGCACTTGGCGTTCCGGCCCATGCGCGGATCGTGCTCGTTTCCGGCGGCGGCTGGGGAATCGGCGACCTCGAGGGAGCGATCCGCTCGGCCCTCTCCGAGGACGCTCTGGTCGTCTGCATCACCGGCCGAAACGACATCGCCCGCGAGAAGCTGGAGAGTACTTTTGCCGGCAACGAGCAGGTCCGCATCCTCGGCTTCACCGAGCAGATGAGCGACTGGATGGCGGCCGCCGACGCGATGATCCACGCGACTGCAGGCCTGACCGTGCTCGAGGCCCACATCCGCGGCTGCCCGGTGGTCTCCTACGGCTTCTCGGCCGGTCACCTGCGGGCCAACAACGCGGCTTTCGAACGCTTCGGCCTGGCCGAGGTTGCAGGCTCTCAGCACGAGCTGGGGTCGGTCCTGCGCCACGTCACCCGCGAGCGCCGCTCGCCGGACTCCTCCTTCGCCTCGTTGCCCTCGCTCGCCTCGCGCGTGCTCACCGTGCGTCCGCGGGTGCGCCCGCAGCCGGTCTGGCGCCTGCGCACGGAGCGAGTAGCGACGGCCGTCGCTCTCGCCCTGATCGCGGTCATCATGCTGTTCACCGTGATCGACCGCGAAGCTCCTTACAAGGTGGTTGCCAAGCCCTTGGAGGGTCGCATCCACTTCGGCAAGGACAACGACACCCCGGCGCCCGCCGTCGAAAGCTCCAAGCCGGCGCAGCCGGCTCCCGTTTCAAGTCAGCAGGCGGCCGCCAGCAGCGGGCATTGATCGGAGCGCTGCTCGGCGCGGGGGCCACGGCGGCCACCGTTCTGCACGCCGGCCCGGCGCTGGCTCCGATCGTTCCGGGCATTGGCCCGGCGCTGCAGATAGAGCTTCGACGGGAGGGCGTCGACGGAGTCGCGCTCACCTTCGACGACGGTCCCCACCCGCAGGGGACTCCGGCAGTGCTGGAGACCCTGCGCGAGGCGGGAGCCACTGCGACCTTCTTTCTCGCCGGCGAGCAGGTAGTGAGGCGTCCCTCGCTGGCGGCTGAGATCGTCGCCGCCGGCCACCGGGTCGAGTTGCACTGCCACCGCCACCGTAACCTGCTGCGACTCGGCGTGCGGGAGTTCCTCGACGACGCCGAACGGGGCCGCGCCGCGATCGAGGAGGCGAGTGGGCAAGCGATCGCCGACTACCGCCCGCCGTACGGCATCTTCAGCGGCTCGACCCTGCGCGCCGTGCGTCGCCGCGGCTGGCGGCCGGTGCTCTGGTCACGCTGGGGGAAGGACTGGCGCAGGAATGCCAGCGCCGAGTCGATTGCGCGTCGCTCCAGCACCGGCATCCGGGCCGGCGACATCGTCCTCCTCCACGACGCCGACTACTACAGCGCGCGCGGCTCCTGGGTGCGCACGGCGGCAGCGCTGCCGCTCATCCTCGAGGAGCTCGACAGCCGCGGGCTGAAGACGACCTCGCTTCGCCGCTGAGAAGGCGGCGCGATCGTCCAATGCTCGCAGCCAGCGAAGGCCTCGTCGAGGCGCTGCGCCATCGTGCTCCTGGGCCTGTCCTGGTCGAAGATCTCCTGAGCCATGGCTCTCCGTCCTGTAGGGGGCGTTGCAACAGGATGCCCCTCCCGTCAGACGAAAAACCTGCAAGTAGCGAAAGAGAACGCGCAGCTTGCGCGTTCTGCCTCAGTTCGCTGCGACGAACGATGCGATCTCGTCGGCCAGACGCTGCGGTTGGTCGAGCGCGACGAACGTACTTGCACCGGAGATCTCGACGATGCGGGCGTTCGGCGTCTCTCTTACCAGCCGCTCGGCGTACTTGATCGGGAAGAGCTTGTCGCCGGGAGCCCAGGTCAGCAGGACCGGGAGGTCGGAGCTGCTCAGCTTCTCGGCTGCCGCCAGCGTGTAGCGCTTGTTCATCCCGGCCGTGACCTTCTTCGTGTCGTGCTTGACGCCCGCGTCGTGCATCACTGGGCTCATCCAGGAGGCGATCAGGTCGTCTGGGATCTTGGTCTTGGCAAAGGGCTTGAAGGCGCCGCGGGCGAGGGCGCCGATGCGGAAAGGTGCAGCCAGCATGGTCATGCCGCCGGGCAGCTTGGCAAGCGGCGGCATTGCCTTGAAGATCCCCGGCGGGAAGTTCTCGTGGGTGTCGCAGTTGGTCAGCACAAGGCGGCCGATTCGCTGTGGGTGGCGGGTGACGAGGACCTGCGACATCGCGCCGCCGGAATCGTTGCCGACGATCGTCACGTCGTTGAGCTCGAGCTTCGTGAGGAAGCTGTCGAGGAGCGCGGCGATGCCCGGAGGGGAGAGGTCTGCGCTCGGGTTCATCGCCACCTGGTGGGCGCCCAGCGGCCAGTCCGGTGCGATGCAGCGACAGCGATCGGAGAGGCGGTCGACGACGCCGTCCCAGAGGCGCCCGTCGACGAGGAAGCCGTGGACGAAGACGACTGGCTTTCCCTCGCCGGCTTCGCGGTAGCGGATGCGACCGGCGGGAAGCTCGATCTCATGGCGCTGATCTGATTGGCTCATTGCGTCCTCCTCGGAAGCTTGTTTTCGGCAGTGGAGGGCAGTAAGCTACATACAGACAGTATGAATGTCAAACGAACACAGGCCGAGCGCTCGGAGTCGACCCGGGGGGCGCTGATCGTGGCGGCCCGCGGCCTCTTCGCCGAGCACGGCTATGCCGGCGTCGGCACCGAGGAAATCGTCCGCACCGCGGGAGTAACGCGCGGTGCGCTCTACCACCACTTCAAGGGCAAGCGCGAGCTCTTCGAGGCCGTTTACGAGCGGATCGAGGCCGAGCTCGCCGAGCGAGTCGCCGCCGGCGCGCTCGGCGCCAACGCCTCCTCGCCGATGGAGGCGATGCGGGCCGGCGCCGAGATGTTCCTCGCCGCCTCGACCGAGCCGGAGACGCAGCGGATCGTCCTGCTCGACGGTCCCTCGGTTCTGGGCTGGGACCGCTGGCGCGAGATCGCCACCGAGCACGGCCTCGGTCTGATCGAGGCGACCCTGCAGGCAGCGGTAGACGCCGGCGCGATCGAGCCGCAGCCAGTGCGGCCCCTCGCGCACATCTTGATGGGTGCCCTCGACGAGGCCGCGATGCTGGTCGCTCGCGCCGACGATCCCGAGGCGATGCGGGCCGAAGTCGGCCGCACTCTCGACTCGCTGCTCGCCGCGCTCAGCGCCGGTAAACCGAGGGCTCGGGGCTAGCGACCGGGGGCAGATCGATCGGGCCACCGTGAGCAGCCCGGCGCGACTCCTTCTGCGCGTACATCCGCACGTCGGCGAGCTGCAGCGCGGAGGAAGGATCGGCTGCCTCGCCGGGGATCATCGCCGAGCCCCAGGAAGCCCCAACGTCGACGCCCCTGTCACTGGCGGTCAGTGCTTTCGCGGCGCGGCGGGCAGCGGCGTCGAAGCGATCCTGCGGGCAGGTCAGCAGCAGGCAGAACTCGTCGCCGCCGATCCGGTAGGCGGTTCCGTCTTCGCCCGCCGCGGCTTGCAGGGCAGCCCCCAGCCGGACCAGGAGATCGTCTCCCGCCGGGTGCCCGAAGGTGTCGTTGTAGCGCTTGAAGCCGTTGAGATCGAAGAGGTAGAGCATCGCCGGACGGTCCTCGGTCGCACGCTCGCATTCGTCCTCGAGATCGACCTGCATGCGGCCGCGGTTGCTGAGCCCGGTCAGCGGGTCGGTCCGCACCTGCTCGAGCAGGTCCTTGTTCTCTTTGTCGCTCATCCCCAAGCGGACGATCACGGCAATCATCGTGGCGGCCCAGAGCACGGTCGAGAGGCCGCTGGCCGCGCTGAAGTACTGCATCGCAAAGAGGCCGATCATGACTCCGGCGAAGACCGCGGGGACGATGATCTCGCGGCGGCGGTCGCCCCTCCTCGGCGCGGTTATCTCGGCCGCCTCGGCGGGCTGCCAGACGGCAGCGCCGAGGCAGACGGCAGCGATCAGGTAGATCGGGTCGATCCAGTCGCCGCCGGGCAGGGTCGCGTCGGTCGACTGCAGGGTGAAGGCGATGTCGGCGATCACCAGGGCGGAGAGGCCGGCCAGCAGCAGCGACCAGGTTCGTCCCGGTCGCCAGCCGGTCAGCGCGAAGACGCCGACGACCATCGCCACCATCGCGATGTCCCCCAGCGGGTAGGCAAGGGTGGTGATCACCTGCAGCGTCGTGCCGGTCGCCTTTTCGGCGATGAAGTCGAAGACGAAGGCAGCTCCCAGCGCAGCGGTGCCGAGCGCTGCGATCGCCCCGTCCATCCACAGTCGCCAGTCCATCTCATGCGCCCGGGCGCGGACCAGCATCGCCAGCCCCGCGTAGGCGAGGGGGTAGAAGGCGAGGTAGCCGATGTCGGCCGGCGACGGGTAGGGGGCGGAGGCGTTGCCTTCGATGAAGGCGGTCCAGTAGACCTCGGCGGCTCCCCAGGAGAGGATGGCCAGACCGATCATCAGCCAGGCCGAGCGCTCGTGCTTGTAGTCCGATGCCCGCACCAGGCAGGCGATCCCCGCCCCGAGCACGACTGCGTCGTAGAGCGGCCCGGTGATTGCATGGTCGAGGCTGCTGCCGACTCCGAACCAGGCATGGATGGCGACGATGGCCGTGCCTCCGAGCAGGAGGACGGCGAGGACGCGGCGGGCGGCGCGCGTCCAGCTAGGGCGATCGACAGTCGTCTCCGTGGTTTCCACTGCCTGACCTATCGTCATCCAGCGGCGATTCCAAAACCCCTGAAGAGGCGAGTTGACCACTTCATCTAGAATGGGTGGAGATGAAAACCGGAATCCACCCCGAGTACACCCTCGCCAACGTGCATTGCTCGTGCGGGAATCAGTTCTACACCCGCTCGACCGAGTCGGATCTTCACGTCGAGCTCTGCTCGGAGTGCCACCCGTTCTACACCGGCAAGCAGAAGCTGGTCGACACGGGTGGACGGGTCGAGCGCTTCCAGCGCCGCGCCGCAAAGCACGCCAAGGCCGGGAGGTAGCCGGTGAGCCCAGAGGTGGGCTCACCCCAGGCTGATACTTCGCCGTTAAGCGAGGCCACGGCTTCGCTGCGCATGCCCGACGGCGCCTTGGTCGCCAAGCGCGACGCGCCGGTCGGCGGCCAGGCCGTGCTCGAGGGCGTGATGATGCGCGGCGTCACCGTCTGGGCCGTTGCCTGCCGCCGCCCCGACGGCGAGATCGAGATCAGCTCCGAGTCGATCAAGCCCTGGGCCCAGCGCCACCGCCTCTGGCGGCTGCCGGTGCTGCGCGGCATCGTCGCCCTCGGCGAGTCGCTGAAGATCGGCTTCCGGGCGCTGGCGATCTCCGCCAATGCTCAACTCGAGGACGACGAGGAGGGCGAGCCGGAGGAGATCGGCGGTTGGGTCTGGGGGCTGACGATCGCCTTCTCGATGCTGCTGGCGATCGGCCTCTTCTTCGTCGTTCCGGTCGGGCTGACCAGCCTGATCAAGGACCAGCTCGGCTCGCCCGTCCTCTTCTGGCTGGTCGAGGGAGTCCTGCGCACGGCAATCTTCATCGGCTACATCGCCGCGATCAGCCGCCTCAAAGACCTGCGCCGGGTCTTCGAGTACCACGGCGCCGAGCACAAGACGATCTCCTGTTACGAGGCCGAAGACGAGCTGACCCCGGCGCGGGCCAAGCTCTACTCGCGCCTGCACCCCCGTTGCGGCACCAGCTTCCTGCTGATCGTGATGGTGCTGGCTATCTTCGTCTTCGCGCCACTCGGCCTGCCTGCCTGGTACTGGCTGGTCGCCTCGCGCATCCTCGGCATCCCGCTGATCGCCGGCCTCTCTTACGAGGTGATCAAGTGGGCGGGGAAAAACCGGCGCAAGCGCTGGGTGCGGGCGATCATGTGGCCCGGCCTGATGCTGCAGAACCTGACCACGCGCGAGCCCGACGAAGAAGAGCTGGCGGTGGCGATCGCCTCGCTCGAAGCGGTGCTGGCGCGCGAGTCGCCCGAGCAGGCAGCTGCGGGGCAGCGCATCGAGATCGTCGCCTGAGGGCTGGATCTGGCGGTCTCAGGCCGACGGTGCGACCAGCGGTGCACTGCCCCAGCCCCAGGGTGCGACGACGCCCAGCTTCCATCGCTCTTCGATTCGCTGCAGGATCAGGGTCGGTGTGCAGACCTGCACGAAGGAGGAGCCTTCAGTGCCGTCGATCTCGATCGTCCAGTGCTCCGTGGCCAGGCCGATCTCCCCGGCGGGTAGCACGCAGCGCAGCTCGACCTCGATCCGGATATTGCGGGCTATCAGCTGCGCGAGCACGGGGCGGATCCGGTCCCGGCCGTGAATCGCCGTCGCGTCTTGCGTCAGCAGACACGCATCGCGAGCGAAACAGGTTGCGGCCCCCTCCAGGTCCCCGGCGCTGAGCAGTTCGGGGAGCGAGAGGCAGGCGAGACCACGGCGTGCGGGAAGTGGCCGCGATTGAGTTTTCACGCTTGCCAGCCTAGGCTGAGAAGGGCGCTGAAGGGAAGGACTGAGCTATCTTCCTAGCACAGTCTTAACCTTCACTGTAATGCGCTGCTGGCACGCTCTGTAGCGTCCCGAAATGAGCGAGCCCGTCTATGTTGTGAGGCGTGATCGATTCGCTGGTCGAACAGATCGAGGCGCGCTTTGCCGAGCTCGAGTCGCAGATGTCCGACCCCACTGTGATCGGGGACCGAGAGCGCTACGCCGAGGTTGGTCGCGAGTACCGGGAATTGCAGCCGGCCCAGGCGCTGGGGGCGGAGTACCGGACGCTGAGGGACGACCTGGAAGGGGCCCGGGAGCTGCTGGCCGAGGGCGAGGACGAGGAACTGCAGAAGGTCGTCGACGAGGCGCCGCAGCGGCTCGAGGCACTCGAAGAGGAGATCCGGCTGGCGATGGTCGAACGCGACCCCAACGACTCCAAGAACGTCCTGGTCGAGGTGCGGGCCGGGACCGGGGGGGACGAGGCGGCGCTCTTTGCCGGCGACCTCTACAAGATGCTTACCCGCTACGCGGAAGAGAAAGGCTTCTCCACGGAGGCGCTTTCGCAATCGAACGCCGAGGTCGGCGGCTTCAAGGAGGTGACCTTTGCGATCAAGGGCGAGGGCGCCTACTCGGTCTTCAAGTACGAGGGTGGGACGCACCGTGTGCAGCGAGTGCCGGAGACCGAGTCGCAGGGCCGTATCCACACCTCGACCGCGACCGTGGCGGTGCTGCCGGAGGCCGAGGAGGTCGAGGTCAAAATCGACCAGAACGATCTCCAGGTCGATGTCTACCGCTCCTCGGGCCCGGGCGGGCAGTCGGTCAACACGACCGACTCGGCGGTGCGGATCACCCACAAGCCGACCGGGATCGTCGTCTCGATGCAGGACGAGAAGTCGCAGCTGCAGAACAAGGAGCGGGCGATGCGGGTGCTGCGCGCTCGCATCTACGAGCGCGAGCTGGCCGAACAGCAGGCGCAGATTGCCTCCGAGCGCAAGGCGCAGGTCGGCAGCGGCGAGCGCTCCGAGAAGGTGCGCACCTACAACTTCCCCCAGGGCCGGGTCACCGACCACCGGATCAAGCACACCTCGCACAACCTCGAAGGCGTCCTCGGCGGCGAACTCACCGAGTTCACCGAGGCACTTGCCGCGGAGGAGAAGCGGCAGCGCCTCGAGGCCGCCACGGTCGGTTGACGCGCGAAGCGCTGACGGCATCGACCGCTGCCCTGCGAGCCGCCGGGATCGACGACCCGCGGCTCGATGCCGAACTGCTGCTGGCCGAGGCAACCGGCTGGGACCGGGCGCAGCTCGCGGCCAATCCCGAGGCGGAGATCCCGCCGCCGGCGGCCCGCCGGTTCGGCGAGATGGTGCGGCGGCGGCTGCGGCGCGAGCCGGTCGCCTACATCCTCGGCCGCAGGGGCTTCCGCCGCATCGAGCTCGCGGTCGACCCGCGGGTGCTGATCCCGCGGCCCGAGACCGAGCTGCTGGTCGAGCTGGCGCTGGAGCTGAGGCCGAGCAGCGTGCTCGACCTCGGCACCGGCTCGGGTGCGATCGCCCTCGCGGTCGCCGATGAGCTGCCGGGCTGCGCCGTGACAGCAGCCGATACCTCTGCCGCCGCGCTTGAAGTTGCTCGTGCCAACGCCGAGCGGCTCGACCTCGCCGACCGCGTTCGCTTCGTCGAGGGATCGCTGCCGCCGGGCGAGGAATTCGACCTGATCCTCGCCAACCTGCCTTACGTGGCCGAGGCGGACTGGCCCTCGCTCCAGCCCGAGGTGACTGAGTGGGAGCCGCGCGAGGCGCTGCTGGCAGGCCCGGACGGGCTCGATGCGTTCCGGGCCCTGATCCCCGCCTGCGGTCGTCTTTCCTTCCGCTATCCGGTGGAAAGTACGACCGCGACCGTGTTCACCGTTGCACTCGAGGTGGGGGAGGGTCAGACGGGCGCGGTTGCAGCGATGCTCGGCGAAGCTGCTTTCGGCGAGATCGAGACCAGGACGGACCTGGCCGGGATCGAGCGGGTTGTGATCGGACGGCGATGAACGAGACGATCTCGATCGAGCGAGCCGGGGCGGAGCACGCTCGCGCCGGCCTGGAGCGCTGCATCGCTGAGGGCGGCGTTGCCGTCTTTCCCGCGGACGGCCTCTACGGCCTCGCCTGCGATCCGCTGAGCCCGGAGGCGATCGGGCGCATCCATCGGATCAAGGGGCGCGACGACGGCAAGCCCTCGGCCGTCCTCTACTTCTCGCCGCTGGCGATGCGCGAGCTGGTCGAGAGCCTCGGCGAGCGCACTCGGGCGGCGGCAGCCGCCCTGCTGCCGGGCCCGGTAACCCTCGTGGTCGATAATCCGGGGGGTCGCTACCCGCTCGCCTGTCGCGAGGATCCCGAGCGGCTCGGGGTGCGTTTGATCGGCGGACCGCTGGCTGGCGCCATGTGCCCGGTCTTTCAAACGTCGGCGAACCGCAGCGGCGAGCCCGCCCCCGCCCACTTCGCCGACGTGCCGGAGGAGATCGTCGCGGGGGCCGACCTGGCGATCGACGGCGGCGCGCTGCCCGGCCTTCCCTCTACAGTGATCGACCTGACCGAGTTCGAGGACGGTGGCGGGTGGACCCTCATGCGCGAGGGTGGGATGAGCCCGGGGGATCTCGCGGCGCGGCTGACCGACCTCTGACTGTCTTAGTTGACTAGGACAGCATTGCGCAGTACTGTGCTGTGTCGATGGCACAGCGGACCGTAGATCGTGAGACCACGCCTTTTTCTACCGATCCCGCCGCGGACCTGCCGGTCGGCGTCCAGCTTTCCTGGCGCCTGCGAGCCCTGATCGCCACCGGTCGGCTCGCAGCCGGGGAGCGCCTGCCGAGCTTTCGCCGCCTCGCCGAGTGGGCCGGCGTCAACGTCAATACTGTGCGCACGGTGTACGCGGGCCTAGAGGAGAGTGGGCTGGTGGTCAGCCGGCAGGGGCAGGGGACCTTCGTGGCCGGCGGGATAGAGGCGGTGCCAGAGCTCGAGGAGATCGCCGCCGAGGCCCTGCAGCGGGTGCGCGAAGCAGGGCTCGATCCGAGTGACTTCGTGGTCGTCGCCACGGCCTGCGCGAGCATGGCCGGCGACGAGGAAATCGCGACCGCAACGCACCGCGAGCTTCCCGACCTCGCCAAAGAGAGCGAGGCGATAGAGGTGCGCCACGAGCTGCGCCGCCAGATCGCCCGGCTCGAGGTCGAGCTCGCCGCCTACACCCGCGACCTGCCCGGCGACATGCCGACCGCAGGGCGCTTCTCGAAGGCCCACGTCGCCGGCGTCGAGGAGCTGGAGCAGACGCGCGACACCTTGATCGACCAACTCTCCGAAGCGCAGCGGGCGGCTGAGCGGCGGGCGAAAAAAGTAGGCGAGGTGCGGGCCCGCCGTGAAGCCCAACTCGAGAAGGAAGACGGCGACGTATCGGCACAATCGGGCGGGGGCCCTCTGAGCAGGGCGATGAGCTGGTGGCAGGCCAAGTCCTAGCGCGGGCCACCGGGCCGACCAAAGCGGCCTTTGAGCAGGTGGGGGAGATGATGATCCTCACCGCGAAGACGATCGTCTCCGCGGTGCGTCCCCCGTACCCCTACGGCGAGGAGCTGGTCTGGCAGTTCCTCTTCGTGCTCAAGCTCTCCTGGTTTCCGCTGCTGATCTCGACCTTTGCGCTCTGCCTTGGCGCGCCGGGGCTGCAGGCGGCCGGGGTGCTCTCGCTGTTCGGCGCGCTCGACCGGCTCGGCGGCTTCTTCGTGCTGACCGCGATCCGCTGGATCGGGCCGCTGGTCACTGCCGTCGTCGTCGCCGGCGTCGCCGGTACCGCGATCACGGCCGACCTCGGCGCCCGCAAGATCCGCGAGGAGCTCGACGCCCTGCAGGTGCTCGGCGTCGACCCGGTCAAGAACCTGGTCGTGCCCCGCTTCCTGGCGCTGATCGTGATCACCGGCCTGCTCGACATCTTCGCGATCGTCTTCGGCCTCTCCGCCGGGATCGCGGCCGAGCTGCTCTACAAGCAGTCGCTCGGTGGCTTCTTCGCCACCCTCTTCTCCAACGCCACGGTCACCGACATCTGGGCCTCGGTCCTGATGTGCACGATGTTCGGCGCGATCATCGCCGTCGTCTGCTCCTACAAGGGGATGTCGGCCTCGGGCGGCGCCGCCGGCGTCGGCCGCGCCGTCAACCAGGCCGTCGTCATCGCCCTCGTCGCGGTCTTCTTCTTCCAGTTCGTCGTCACCTCGATCCTGCTCGCGACCAACCCCGAACTGCAGAGCATCCGATGATCGGCTGGCTCGACGTCCCCCGCAACTGGCTCGACTCCTTCGGCGAGATCGCCCGCTTCGGCACCCGCGTCGCCGGCCTCGTCTTCAGCGGTCGCGTCCTGCGCTTCTTCGGCGAGAGCCTGCGCCAGGGCGGCATCCTGATCCTCGGCTCGGCCCTGATCATCTGGGCCTTCGTCTTCATCCTCGGCCTGCAGTGCGGGCTGCAGGGCGCCTACTTCAACCGCTCGATCGGCGCCCCTTCGCTCGCCGGTCTCTTCTCGGCCTACTGCGACCTGCGCGAGGGCCTGCCCTACGCCTTCGGCTACATCCTTTCGGCCAAGGTGGGCACCGGGATCGTCGCCGAGCTCGGCGCGATGCGGATCTCCGACGAGATCGACGCGCTCGAGGTGATGGGGATCCCGCCGGTTACCTTCCTCGCCGCGACCCGCCTGCTCGGCGCCTGGATCGCGATCCCCTTCCTCTACCTGGTCGGGATCGGCGTCGCCTACTTCGCCAGCTACATCGCCGTGGTCCAGCAGGTAGGTGATGTGTCCTCTGGCGGCTACCTCTTGATCTTCTGGATGTTCCAGAGCCCTCCCGACCTGATCTTCAGCCTGATCAAGGGGATGGTGATGACGACCGCGATCGTCCTTGTCGGTTGCTACTACGGCTACACCGCGTCCGGCGGTCCGGTCGGGGTCGGCACCGCGACGGCGCAGTCGATGGTGGTCAACATCATCCTCGTCCACATCATCGGCATGCTCGGCACCGTCGTCTTCTGGGGCTCTAACCCCCGCGCCCCAATAGGCGGTTAGCAGCCGGCGTTGCCGCGGAAGGGCAGGCGGACGAGGTGGCGCGAGCTGTTGTCGTTCTCGTTTGACTCGTAGAGCAGGCCGTTGGGGTCGACCGTCATCACGAAAGCGAAGCAGCCGCGCAGGCCGCCGACTGGGATCCATTGCTTGTCGTAGTCGGCCGGATAGATGTCTGACCAGCCGACCGAAGTGCCGAGGGTGATGCTGTCCTGGTAGGGGTTCTGGTTGCAGCCGGGATAGTGGAAGTGGCTGGGCGAGCGCCGGCCTGGGCGGGTGCGCTCGAGGTCGCGCAGGCAGTAGTTGAGCTTGGGACCGCTGCGCACGCGGCGCAGCAGCCGGTGATGGCCGTCGACCGACCAGAGCTCGAAGTGGGCGAGTTGATGGACCTTCCAGTAGCTGCCGCCGAAGTAGCCGCCGACGTCGGTGAAGTGCAGGCTGGCCTCGGTCGGCACGTCGATGTGGCCGCCTCCCTTGCGGTAGATCCGTTGATGGACCCGCATCGATTGCGGCCCGTTGCGATTGCCACGCAGCTCCATCGGGCCGAGACCGCGGCTGCGCACGTCGCTGGTCGCGCGCAGCAGGGCGCGCCCGCCGCCGTGCTCGACGTAGAGGTCCGAGGGCGGGCCGATCCTCAGGTTGGGACAGAGGAGGTGCGCTGCTTGCGGTCCCGTGCAGGGATCGTCGGCCGCCGCAGCAGGGCCGGTCATCCAGCCAAGGGCAAGGCAAAGCGTCACGGCAAGGGATAGGGCGCGGCGAGCCAAAGCGCGCACAGGCTATCCAGGTCACGTCGTGATTTGAGTGGATTTGCACGTCAGCGGCACTGGTAGCATCGCTTCCATGAGCCGCGCCATCGACGTTAGCGACCCCGAGCTCGGGCAGCTCCTGCTCAAAGAGAACGAACGGCAGGCACATTCGCTCTGCTTGATTCCGTCCGAGAACTACTGTTCGGACGCGGTGCTAGAAGCCAACGGCTCGGTCTTGGTGAACAAGTACTCGGAGGGGTATCCGGGTCGCCGGTATTACGAGGGAAACGAGGTCATCGACGATGTCGAGCGTCTGGCGATCGCCCGCGCGAAGGAGCTTTTCGGCGCCGAGCACGCGAACGTCCAGCCATATTCCGGCTCACCGGCGAACCTCGCCATCTATCTCGCCTTCCTGCAGCCGGGTGACACGGTTATGGGGCTTTCCTTGCCTGCGGGCGGGCATCTCACCCATGGTTGGGGGGTGTCGGCAACAGGAATCTGGTTCAACGCCGTGCACTATGGGGTCAATCGAGACTCGGGTCGGGTTGAGATGGAGGCGGTCCGCGACCTCGCGGTAGCCAATCGTCCGAAGCTCCTCTTCTGCGGCGGCACCGCCGTGCCACGCACAATCGACTTTGCCGGTTTCGCCGAGATTGCCCGCGAGGTAGGCGCTCTCATGGTCGCCGACATCTCGCATATTGCCGGGTTGATCGCCGGTGGCGCCCACCCCTCGCCGATCCCCCATGCCGATGTTGTGATGACCACGACACACAAGACACTGCGCGGCCCCCGGGGAGCGATCCTGCTCTGTCGCGAGGAGCACGCAAAGGCAATCGACCGAGCGGTGTTCCCAGGGCTTCAGGGAGGGCCGCATCAGCATCAGACGGCCGCGATTGCCGCAACGCTCGGCGAGGCTCTGACTCCGGAGTTCCGCGATTATGCCCATGCAACCGTGGCCAACACTAAGGCGCTGGCCGAGGCGCTTGTCGAGCGCGACTTCGGCCTGGTCTCGGGTGGCACCGACAACCACCTGATCCTTCTTGACATGACGAACAAGAACTTGAGCGGCAAGGAAGCGGCCGCGGCGCTCTCGCGGGCGGGCATCGTCACAAATGCCAACTCGATCCCGTTCGATAGCCGAAAGCCCTTCGATCCCTCTGGTGTGCGAATCGGTGCCCCGGCGGCGACAACCAGAGGCTTGGGCGAGGACCACATGGTCCAAGTGGCGGAGTGGATGGACGAGGTGATTTCCGCCCCCGACGACCGTTCCGTTACCGACGGCGTGCGGTCCGAGGTCGAAGCATTGATGGGGAGCTACCCGGCTCCGGGATGCCGGGTAGCCAGCACCGAAGCGGCCTAGCCGCCGGATCAGGCGCCGTTTGAACCATGGCCCTGCAGGCAAATCATCTGCTGTATCGCGACTTTCCGGTCGGAATATCCCGTCCGTACAAAGAGCTTGCACTGGCTCCAGATTGGAGTACCAGGCATATGGGGTTGCTGGGCTTCGCCGACGCGGCGATTGCATACATGGCGTCCCTTTGCATATCCGACTACAGGACCCGAGCCCGCGAGCCCGACCGCAGCTTGGAGATGATGTTGGAGCAATCGAGGAGCAAGAAGCTGACGCTGGGTCGTGAGCTTGCGCTATTTCGAGCCAGTGCGAGCGCGATCAAGGGGCCGCTCATACCGGCTCCCCTCGAATTCCCCGAGGACGAGTTGGGCGCCTCTGGGAGATTCGTGGCCGCAGTCGACGCGGTTCAGGTCGCTGTCGACGGGCTGCAAAGGGAAGCTTCGCCGGCAGCGATCGACGTTGACGTCAATGTGACGCGGGGTCTCGCCGATTGCGAACCCAAGCTGGGGTGGTGGGAATGTTGGGAGAGGCTGGTCGCTTACAGGAACAAGGTGGCCCATTTCGATTCCGAGCGCTGGCCTATCTATAGCCCCGGCTATTGGGACATCATGGGCCCATTGCTGCACGACAGCCTGGTGGAGTTGCTTACTCAGCAGAAGGTGGCGGAGGCCGTCCTCACTCATCCGGTCTTCCAGCTAACGCGAATCCGTCCAAATGACCCCCGCAATTTCGTGCATTCGCTGTGCGGCGAGGAACGGGGCGTCTATTTCGAGCGCGAGGTGACTGCCTCCGAGCCCGTCACCCAGCGCTGGAGCAGTGAGCACTGGAAGGCCACGGAGGCCTCCTCGTGTGTGCTCGAGCGCAACGGCGGCGAATGGCGGATACGGAGCCTCTTCTGGGACCTTCGCAACGGGGTCCCGCCCGTGATGGACATGGAGGTAGCCGACTCGGTGGCGAAGCCCTCCTCCGATGGCGGTTCCCGGCGTCCTCCCAGTCGATCCCGACCGACACGGGAAGGTCGCGGAACCGCCCCGGGAACCTGCGGTGAGTTTGCGCAAGGGGCTCTTTCCAGCGGGACGCCCTTTCATGTGACCTGCCCGATCAATAAGAGCGCTACGGTAGTGGCGAGCCTTCGAGACGCTAAGGCCATGAAGGTTCTCGGCCTCGGCGAACACCATCGCAAGCTGGAGCTCGCGATCCAGCACACGGTCGAGCTTCTCGATCTCGGGGCGGTGGAGGTGACGGTCCGGCACTGGAGCGATCTCGACATCGGCAAGGGAATGGGGTCGAGCACCGCCGACGTCCTCGCGGGCGTGCGCGCGATCGCCGATGCTGTGGGCGAGAGTCTGACTCCGGAAACCGAAGGCCAGGTGGCGGCGACGGTTGAGTCCTCCGATGGATCGATGTTTCCCGGCATTGCCGCGGTCAACCACAAGACGTGTGAGTTGGTCGAAGCCTGGGATTGGTACCCGGAGTTCGTGATCGTGATGCTCGTCCCCAGCAATTCCGTCGACACGGACTCGATTCCCTTCCTGGGTCAGGAGCGATTGGCCGAGGATTACGACGATTTGCTGGGCAGGATGAACAACGCCGTTCAGCGTAGATCGATTGCCGAGTTCGCCGAGCAGTCGACCCGATCGGCGGTCATGAACGACGAATTTCTACTCAATCCGTACAGCAGAAACTTGAGGAGCCGCCTGGATGAGTTCGGCGCCTTGGGGCTCAATGTCGGCCACACTGGAACGGTGTGCGGTCTCCTCTTTGCAAACACCGATGCTGGCCGGACGGCTGCGAGCGAGGCGTCCCTGGAGGTCAGCCGGCAGTTTCCCGATCTGAAAGACGTGAAGGTTGTGACCACGCCCTACTGCGAGGTCGACAGGCCCGTCAAGAAATCAGGGCGAGCAGGCTGAGCAGACCCAACGTTCCGAGCCCCCGCTGCATGCTCGTCGTATGCTGGCGCCCGATGCGGTGGCTGAGCTTGGACGCGGATAGCGCGAGAAACGTGAAAGCGGCGGTTCCCAATGCGACAGGCAAGGCACGAGCCAGGAGATTTGAGAGCGGTAGCACCCGCAGGGTCGGCATCGACGAGAGGCCAAGCCTTTGAGGGTTTGGGTCGACTGCACGGCGGCGGCTCACCCGCTCGTCCTGCGGCCGGTGATCGAGCGGCTCGAAGGCCGCGGTCACGAGGTCATCGTCACCGCCCGCGAGTACGGGCAGACCTTGGGGATCCTCGATCGGCTTGGCATCCCCTATACGGCCGTAGGCAGTCATGGCGGTGCCTCGGCGCTGGGCAAGGGCCGGGCGCTCGCCGGGCGCTCGTCGCAGCTGGCGCGCCTGGTCTGGCAGCGCCGGCCGCAGCTGGCGCTCGCCCATGGCTCAGTCGATCTCGCCGTCGTCTCCTCGCTCTTCCGCATGCCCTCGGCGCAGATGCAGGACTACGAGTTCGCCGGCTGGCAGCGCCAGATTGCCTTTCGCGCGGCGCGCAAGGTGCTGATGCCCGATTCGATTCCGCTCGAGCGGCTGAAGAGGATCGGCGCCAAGGAACGCAAGCTGGTCCGCTATCCCGGGCTCAAGGAGGAGTACTACCTGGCTGATTTCACCCCCGACGCGGGTGTCCTCGATGAGCTCGGCCTCGATCGCGAGAAGGTACTGGTCGTCGTCCGTCCGCCACCGGAGACCTCCGAGTACCACGCTCGCAACGACGTCTACGGCGAGTCGATCCGTTACCTGGCGCAGGCCGACTCCGTCCAGGCCGTCGTGATCCCCCGGACCGAGCGCCAGGGTAAGGAGGTGCGGGAGATGCAGGCGGCCAACCTGATCGTGCCCGAGCGGGCAATCGACGCACAGAGCCTGATCGCCTTCGCCGACCTCGTAGTCAGCGCGGGGGGGACGATGAACCGCGAGGCGGTCGCCCTCGGCACCCCCGTCTTCACTACCTTCGCTGGCCGCATGGGCGGGGTCGACGAGGCGCTGATCGCCGACGGTCGCCTCCGGGTCCTCGCCGACCCGGCCGATCTGCCGCTGCGCAAGCGCGAGACGCCGCCCGGCGTGCTCGATCCTCGCGACCCGGAGCTTCTGGTCGAGGGCGTGCTCGGCGCTGTCGAGGGCGTCGAGTAGCCTGGGCGCCCGTTTTCCACCGGGCTTCGCGAATGGCATCGACAACTGACGCCGTCCTCGCTTTTCTCCTAGCCGCCGCGATCGCCTGGCTGCTGGTTCCCTATGCCGAGCGCCTCGCGTTCGGGATCGGCGCGATCGACATGCCGAAGGAGCGCGGCCTGCACGACCGGCCGATGCCGCGCCTCTCCGGGTTGGCGATTTTTGCCGGGATCGAGGTCGCCGGCTGGATCTGGTTGCCCGGCGACGGCGAGAGCCGCTCGATCCTGCTCGGCGCGGCGGCGATTGCCGCGGTTGGTGTAATCGACGACGTGCGCGGCCTGCCCGCCCTGCCGAAGCTGCTCGGGCAGGTGGGGGCGGCGTTGATCCCGGTCCTTGGCGGCGTCCGCGTCGACAACCTCACCTTGCCCTTCGTCGGCGGCTTCGAACTCGGCTGGCTCGCCTACCCGCTGACCGTGCTCGGGATCGTTGCCGTGGTCAACGTGATCAATTTCATCGACGGCGTCGACGGCCTCGCCGCCGGCGTCTGCACGATCGCCGCGATCGCCCTGGCGGTGATCGCCCTCTCGCTGGAGCGCAACGCTGCCGGCGTGCTGGCGGCCTTGACCGCCGGCGGCGCCCTCGGCTTCCTCCGTCACGGCTTCCCGCCCGCCTCCAGCTTCATGGGCGACACCGGCTCCAATCTGCTCGGCTACCTGCTCGCCGTCGCCTCGGTCCAGGGAGCGCTGAAGACCAACGCCGTCGTCGCCCTCGCCTTCCCGCTGGTGATTCTCGCCGTGCCGATCCTCGACACTAGCTTTGTCGTCGCCAAGCGGCTCAAGTACCGCCAGCCGATCTACCAGGCCGACAGCTGGCACTTCCATCACCGCATGGCCAACATCGGCTTCTCGCAGCGCCGCACGCTGGCCTATCTCTACGGTTGGACCCTGGCGCTGGCTGGGTTGGCGCTGGCGCTGCGCTTCGTCCCCTACAGCGACGATCACGGCCACTTCAACGCGCTCTGGACCGCGGTGATCGTCGCCTTTGGCCTGGTCGCGCTCGCCTCCAGCGTCTATCTGATCTACGTGCTCGAGATCCTCAAGCTGCGGCGCGGCAGGCTCAACCCCGAAACCGGCGAAATCGAAGCGATCGAACTCGAGGAATAATCGCCCGCAAGTAGCGAGATGAGTTAGTGACAGGTTGTAACAAGCCTCACGAACTGGCTCTAGAAAGCGGATCGTCGGCCGTTTCGGATATAGTCGGCAGTCCGCCCGCCTTCCAAAAGACGGGCGAATTTTATGTCTCCTCCCAAGTACGTCGACCTACTGGTCCTTGCCGCTGCACTCGCCGTTTTTCTGCTCGGCGGGCTGCCCATGCTCGGATACGCGGTCGGCGCGGCTGCATGGCTGGCCCAGCGCGGGATCCAGACGATCGCCACCCGCCGCGCCAACGTCGAACTCGCCGCCGGCAACCGCCAGAAAGCGATGGGGATAGTCGCCGCGACCACACTCGGCCGGGTCTGGCTGATGGCGACGGTGGTGCTGCTCGTCGGCCTGTCTGACCGCGAAGCCGGACTCGCCTCGGCAGTCCTCGTCCTTGCTCTCTTCACCGTCTCCTTCGCCGCCTCGGGGATCGCCCACCTCGTCAGCGAACCGGAGGCCGGCAAAGCATGAAGACCAAAACCAAGGTGCTGATCGGGCTCGGCGTCTACTTCGCTATCGCGATCCTGATGCTGCTGATCTTCGGCAGCTCCGGCAAACTCGAATCCTTCCAGCCGCAGAACGAGTTCAAGCTCGAACCGTGGGTCTCGATCCACCTCGGCAGCCTCGACCTCAGCATCAACAAGGCGGTGCTCTACCTGGTCCTGGCCAGCGCCCTGACGATCTTCACGATGGTCTGGATCAGCCGCCGGATGGCGCAGAAGCCGAACCGGGTGCAGACTGCGATCGAAGTCGCCTACGACCTGACCAAGAACAACATCACCGGCGGCAACCTCGACGGCGCCACCGCGGTGCGCTGGTTCCCTTTTCTCGCCGCCCTCTTCTTCTGGATCTGGTTCTCGAACATGATCGGCTTCATTCCGCTGCCGACCAACACCGAGCACGAGATCACCATCTTCGGCCTGGAAATCCCGGCCTTCGCGATCTACGCGGCCACGGCCAACATCTCGATCCCGCTGGTGCTGACCCTGGTCGTCTGGGTCTCCTACCACGTCGAAGGGATCCGCTCCAAGGGCTTCATTCCTTACTTCGCCAGCTGGCTGCCCCCGGGGCTGGAGGAGATGAACCCGATTGGCAAGGGGGCGATTTTCATCATCGAGGTGATCTCGCACTTCGTGCGGCTGATCTCGCTCTCAGTGCGTCTCTTCGCCAACATCCTCGCCGGCCACCTGCTGCTGCTCTTCATGGGTGGCGGGCTCGCCGTTCTGCTCGGCATCGCCGCCCTCGGGGCACTGACGTTCCCCATGGCGTTCGCATTCTTCATCTTCGAGGTGGGTCTGGTCGCGACGCTTCAGGCGTTTATCTTCTCGACCCTCACCGCGATCTACATCGGCGGAGCCACCTCCGCAAGTCACTAGAAAAGGAGCGCTGTTTCAAATGGATCTGTCCCCTGTAGCCGCCGCGATCTCCGACGAAGGGATCGAATCGGCCGGTAAGGCGATCGCCCTCGGCGTCGGTGCCGGCCTTGGTTCGATTGGCGCCGGTATCGGCATTGGCTTCATCTTCGGCAAGGAGATCGAGTCGGTCGCCCGCCAGCCCGAGATGAAAGACGAGCTGCAGAGCATCCGCTGGCTCGGCTTCGCCCTGACCGAGGCCGTCGCCTTCTACACCTTCATTTTTGGCCTGATCGCCTTCTTCCTCTAGGTCGATGATCGGCGTTCTCGGCTACATATCCGCCGCGCTCCCGCTTGCCGCTGAGAGCGGCAAGGAAGAAGGCGGCAGCTTCCTGGTCTCACCGGGCCTCGGCCTGATGATCTGGACGCTGGTCCTCTTTCTCTTCACGATGTGGGTGCTGAGCAAGGTCGCCTTCCCGAAGATCCAGGAAGCGCTCGACAAACGCGCCAAGACGATCAGCGAGTCGATTGAGGCGGCGGAACGCCAGCGCAAGGAGTCCGACGAACTGCTCGCCGAGTACCGCGAGCGCCTCAGCGAGGCCCGCGAGCAGGCTGACGACATCATGGCCCGCGCCCGCAAAGCCGCCGATACGGCGGAATCGGAGGCAAAAGCGGAGGGCAACGCGAAGCGCGAGGAGCTGGTCGCAGCCGCCACCCGCGACATCGAAGCCGAGACCCGGCGCTCGCTGCAGCAGATCCGCAAGGAGGTTGCCGACCTGACCGTGCTGGCGACCGAGAAGGTCACCCGCAAGTCGCTCAACGAGGCCGACCAGCGTCGCCTGGTCGAGGAGGCGCTGAGCGAGGTCGATTTCTCTGCCCTATCGGGAGCGGAGGAGTCGAGGAACTAATGGCGGAGGCAGCTCGCGTATACGCCGAGGCCCTTTTCGATGTGGCCAAGGAGAAGGGCAAGCTCGACCCGGTTCGCGGCGAGCTGGCCCAGTTCGCCGACGCGCTCGACGGCGATCACGAGCTGCAGGTCTTTTTCTTCAGCCCCTACTTCTCCACAGCGGAGAAGGTGGCGGGCCTGAAGCGTGCCGTCAGCGACGCCGATCAGGAGCTGCTCAACTTCCTCGAGCTGCTGATCGAGAAGGGGCGGATGCAGGAGGTATTTCGCATCCGCCGCCAGCTCGACGAGCTCTGGAAGCAGGAGAACCGGCGCATCGACGTGACCGTGACCAGCGCGGTCGAGCTCGACCGCGCGGTGGTCGAGAAAGTCGGCGAGGAGATCGAGCGACAGACCGGCCAGAAAGTAGAGCTGGCCAGCCGCGTCGATGGTGAGATCATCGGCGGCATCGTCCTGCAGGTCGGCAACATGGTCCTCGACGCGAGCATCCGCAGTCGCTTGGACAAACTTCGAAAGAGCGTCGCCCAAGCGGCGTAAGGAGGCAGAACGCAGTGGAGATCAAGCCCGACGAGATTGCATCGATCCTTCGCGAGAGGATCGAGGGACTGGACACCGGCAGCGCCGACCTCTCCGAGGTCGGCACCGTGCTGTCCGTAGCTGACGGAATCGCCCGCATCCACGGCCTGGAGAAGTGCATGGCGCTGGAGATGCTGGAGCTTCCGCACGGCGTCACCGGCCTCGCGCTCAACCTCGAGTCCGACAACGTCGGCGCCGTGCTCTTCGGCGAGTGGGACAAGGTGGTCGAGGGCGACACGGTCAAGCGCACCGGCCACCTGCTGCGGATCCCGGTCGGCGAGGAGCTGCTCGGCCGCATGGTCGACCCGCTCGGCCGCCCGCTCGACGACAAAGGCGAGATCGCCACGACGCAGACCCGCCCGGCCGAGTTCAAGGCCCCCGGCGTGGTCCAGCGCCAGCCGGTCACCGAACCGGTTCAGACCGGGCTGATGTCGATCGACGGGATGATCCCGATCGGCCGTGGTCAGCGAGAGCTGATTATCGGCGACCGCCAGACCGGCAAGACGGCGATCGCGATCGACACGATCATCAACAACCGCGACAAGGACATGATCTGCATTTACGTCGCGATCGGGCAGAAGATGTCGACCGTCGTCCAGCTCAAGCAGGTGCTGGAGGAGAACGGCGCGATGGAGAACACGATCATCGTCGCCGCCCCCGC
>DASYIY010000010.1:0-26337 GCA_035997045.1 Solirubrobacterales bacterium
ATTCATCGACTGGGCGCGTCGCGACCCGGTTGCCGGTGAAGTGATCGCGAAGGCCGGCGGCGTCCCCGCCTTCAACAAGAAAGCCAAGAAGAAGTAGATGGAGGAGGAGTACCTCCCGGAGTACGGCCCCAAGTGGTCGGATCAACGCGCCGAGCGATTGCTCGGCGCGTTGGTCTGTGCCGTCGTCGGCCTGTTGCTGGCGATGATCGTCACCGTCTTCGTGCGGGCCTGGCCGTCATTCGCCCACAACGGGCTGGCCTGGTTCGGGGCGGGGGGGAGCATCGAAGAAGAGCTCAACCAGATCTACCTCTCCGGCCTCAGCGGCGCCAACTACGTCTACACGTTCCACGGCTGGCAGCTGATCTGGAGCACGCTGCTGATCACCGGTGGCGCGGTGACGATCGCCCTCTTCTGCTCGCTCTTCGTCTCGGTCTTCATCGTTGAGTTCGCGCCGGAGTGGATGCGCAACATCCTGCAGCCGGTGGTCCGCTTCCTCGCCAGCGTCCCCTCGGTGATCTACGGCCTGCTCGGGGTGCTGGTCATCGTTCCGTTCATCGGCAACCACCTGGTCACCGAGTCGCAGAAGGCCTCGGTCGCTGGCGTGATCTCGCTCAGCGGCTACAGCCTGCTGGCCGCGGTGCTGATCCTGACCGTGATGATCGCGCCGTTGATGGTTTCGATCTTCTCCGACGGGCTGCGCTCGGTGCGCCCGGGCTGGCTCGAGGGCTCGCTGGCGCTCGGCGTCAACCGCTGGCGCACGACCTGGAAGATCGCCGTGCGCACGGCCCGCCCGGCGATCGTCGCCGGCACCGTGCTGGCGGTGGCGCGGGCGATCGGCGAGGCGGTGATGCTGGCGATGGTCTCCGGTTCCGTCGCCTTCGCGCCCAACCCGGCCGACGGCCTGATCTTCATCTACGAGCCCTCGCGGCCGCTGGCGCCGACGATCGTCAAGAACATCGACTCGCTCGGCTCGCCGCCGGCCAACGCGACGCTGTTCGCGATCGCCGCGGTGCTGCTGATCTCGGCGGCGTTCTTCTCGCTGGCCGGTTGGGTGGCGCGGCGGTCGATGCGCAAATACGGAGCGACCGCCTGATGGAGGCTTCAGTCGCTACGCCGCCGCCCGCGAGCGGGCGTCCGCCCCGCATGGGCCCGCCGAAATCCGGCAAGGACGCGGTCGAGGGCAGCGCCGCCTGGCGCCTCTCGGACCGGATCGGTCTGGCGATCTGCTGGGCGCTTGGATTGCTCTTCTGCGCGATCGCGGTGGCGATCGTCGTCTACCTAATGGTGCAGGGGCTGCAGTACCTGAAGCTCTCGATGCTGGTCACCCCGGCCACGGCCGGGTTCAGCCAGAGCCAGAGCGGCGGTTTCTCCGATGCTCTGCTCGGCACCCTGATCGTCGCTGTGATGGGAATCTCGATCGCCCTGCCGGCGGGGGTCGGGATCGCGGTCTGGCTGGTCGAGTACGGCCGCCCGACCGCGCTCGCCCGGATTACCGAGTCGACGATCGAGGCGATCGCCGGCATCCCCTCGATCGTCCTCGCCCTCTTCGGCACCGTGATCTTCTCCAGCACCGCGCTCGGCTTCCTCAGCCGCACCTCGGAAGGTGTCGTCTTCGGCCGCTCCTTCTTTGCCGCTGGGGCGATGCTCTCCCTGGTCGCATTGCCGCTGATCGTCGCCAGCACCCGGGAGGGGCTGAACGCGATCCCCCGGCACGTGCGCGAGGCCTCCTACGCGGTCGGCAAGACCAAGATCGCGACGACGCGGCGGATCCTCTTGCCTGCGGCGCGCCCGCAGGTCGCCACCGGGGCGATGCTCGGCCTCGGCCGGATCATCGGCGACACGGCGATCATCGTCGTCCTGCTCGGTGCCACCCAGAACTTCGCCCCGGTCGAAAACACCGCCTTCCCCTTCAACTACCTGCGCGGAGCCGGGACGACGCTGACCAACTTCGTCTACGAGGCCTCGCCAACCGGCAACCTCAACCAGCCCCAGAAGGCCTACGCGGCGGCCTTCGTCCTGCTCTTGCTTGTCTTGGGGCTGAACGCTGCCGTTGACGTCGTCCACCGCCGCGCGAGAAAGGTAGGAACGTGGAGTTCGTAGCCCCTGACGTGTCTGAGTTCGAGGGGGATATGAACCCCCTAAGCTCAGACACCCCCTATCCGCCGCCGATCCGGCGGCTTCCGCTCGAGGATTCCGAGGCGGCGACGCTGGTGGCGCCGCCGGCCGCGACGACTGATGGCACCGCCGTCGGGGCGCCCAGCGGCTTCACTGCAGCGCGGCGCTCGATCGGTGCGCCGCAGTTCTCGATCCGGCGCATGGAGATCGACGACGTCTCGGTCTCCTACTCCGATCGCGAAGCGGTCAAAGGCGTCTCCCTGCCTGTTCGCCAGGGCGAGGTGCTGGCGATGATCGGCCCCTCTGGCTGTGGTAAGACGACCCTGCTGCGCTCGCTCAACCGCCTCACCGAGCTGACCCGCACGGCGACGCTGAAGGGGCGCATCCTGCTCGACGACGTCGACATCGCCCTGATCGAGCCGACCTCGCTGCGGCGCCGGGTGACGATGGTCTTCCAGCAGCCCAACCCGTTCCCGATGAGCGTTTTCGACAACATCGCCTACGTCCTGCGCGAGCAGGGCTCGCGGCGCCAGCGCAAGAAGGCGCTGGAGCCGAAGGTCCACAGCGCGCTCGAGCGCGCCGGGCTCTTCGAGGAGGTCAAGGACAACCTCGACCACCCGGCGCTGAAGCTCTCCGGCGGTCAGCAGCAGCGGCTCTGCATCGCCCGGGCGCTGGCGGCCGAGCCCGAGGTGCTGCTGCTCGACGAGCCCTGCTCGGCGCTCGACCCGCAGTCGACCCAGGTGATCGAGGACCTGATCGTGAAGCTGCGCGACGACGTCGCCGTCGTCATCGTCACCCACAACTTGCAGCAGGCCTACCGGGTCGCCGACCACGTCGCCTTCATGTACCTCGGCGAGCTGGTCGAGTACAGCAGCGCGACGGCCCTCTTCAACTCGCCCCGCGAGCAGCGGACCAAGGAGTACGTGAGCGGTGCGTTCGGCTAGCCGTCAGATATTTCGCATCGGGCTCCTCGCCGTCTGCGGCCTGCTCCTGCTGGCCGGGGCCTCCGGCTGCGCGACGACGCAGGACACCGCGGCCCAAAAGCAGGCGGAATCCAGGCGCATCCTCGAGCGCCGGGCCCACAGGCAGGCAAAGAAGCAGCGATCCAAGTCGCACGACCAGGGGAGCAGCAAGCAATGAAAGCCTCGACCGAGCACTCGCCGGCATTGAACGGCCGCGGTCAGTACGAGCCCTGCGAGGAGTGCGGCGCGCCGCTCGATCCGCAGCAGCGCTACTGCGTCAACTGCGCGGCGCGGCGCGGCAACGGCGCCAACCCCTCCTCGCGCTACTTCGCGGCGATGAGTCAGCGCGCCCGCCGCCCCGCCATTCGCCCTTCGGCCGTCAAGCCGAGCTCGGGCAGCCGCGCGGCTGCCGTTGCCTTCTTCGCGCTCTTGCCGATCGCCGTGGCGATCGGCGTCGTCGTCGGTCGCAGCGGCAACGACAGTGGCGAAAACCAGGCGCTGCTGGAAGCGCTGCACCGCCAGGAAGTGGCGCAGGCGAGCACGCCGTCAGGAGTCGCGACGACGGCGGCCAATACCGGCAAGAAAGCAAAAGCAAAGAAAGCGAAAGCGTCGAGCAAGGGAGGCGGCAAGGTCGTGGCGCACACCAGCAACGGCACGGTCCACGAGGTGACGGGCTTCAAGCCGACCAAGCAGAAGACCGAAGAAGACACGGCGATCGTCGCCGAAAACCCCGAACAGTCGGGCGAAAATTACATCAAGGCGCAGCAGAACCTGCCCGATGTGACGGTGGTCGGTGGCGACCCCAGCGAAGCGCCTCCGGCGCCGACCGGAAAGGGGCAGCCATGAGCCCGCTCAGCGAGAAACTGCGCCGGCCGCTCGACGCGGTCAAGGCCGGCCGGGCCAAGCCGGTGGCCGCCAAGCCCAAGGCAGAGGCGCCAAAACCGATCGAGGAGAAGGTCGAGAGCGCCGAGCTGATCGCCCAGCGCGACCGCCTGCTGGAGAAGTTCACGATCATGCAGGCCGACCTCGGCGGCGCCTTCTATGAGATGGCGATCCGCGACCACGTGCGGATGGACGTGCTGACTCGCAAGGCGGCAGAGCTGCAGCGGGTCGACGCCGAGCTGCTCTCGGTCGAGCGGGTGCTGGAGCTCGAACGCTCCGACGCGGCTGGGATGTGCCCCAGCTGCGGTTCTCCTTACGGCCACGGGGTGCGCTTCTGCGCCCAGTGCGGTCAGTCGCTCGTCTCCGCGGAGGCGGCTGCATGAAGGCGGCGATGCTGGGACCGCTGCGGCGCGCCATGGCCGCCACCGCCACCCTCACCGGCAAGCGCTTCGGGCTGCTGGTCGCCTCCTCGGTGGTCGCGACCTCGGCGATAGTCGCCAGCGCGATGACCGGCACCGGCAGCAGCGGCGCCCTGGCGGCGCTGATCGGCCGCAGCCTCGCCTCCGACAACACTCCGGCCGCGTCCACGCCGGCCCCGGGAAGTTCCTCTCCCGCTGCCGGCTCGTCCGCTCCCGTCCCGAGCGGCTCGGCGCCGTCGGCCGGCGGGCCGCTCGCTTCGCCGGAACCCACCCCCGCCTCGGCGGCGAGCGGCCCGGTCAGCGAACCGGCGCCGAAGGAACCGGCCACGCCGGCGGCTCCCGAACCCGAAGCCGGCCCGGTCAAGCACGTCTTCGTGATCTCGCTCGCCAGCCCGGGCTACGAACAGTCGCTCGGCGCCCAGTCGCAGATGCCCTACCTATCGGCGACCCTGCGCCCCCAGGGCGAGCTGCTGAGCAACTACTCGCTGCTCGGCGAAGCCGGCCTTCCCAACCAGATCGCCGCGATCAGCGGTCAGCCGCCGAACGCGTCGACTACCGCGGGCTGCTCTACCTACGCCGAGTTCCCGCCGAGCGCAAAAGCGAGCGCAAACGGGGCCCTCGGCGGCGCCGGCTGCATCTATCCGGTCGAAACACTAACTCTCGCCGACCAGCTTGGTGTCAGCCAGCTGACCTGGCGGGCCTACGTTGACGGCATGGTCGACCCGACAACCGGCAGCCCGGCGAACTGCGTCCATCCCGGTCCTGACGAAGTCGAAGCGATCGTGCCCGGCGGCTACACGGCGAGGCAGAACCCCTTCGTCTACTTCCACTCGCTGCTCGACCTCGGCGACTGCTCCGCCGACGACCTGCCGATCGACCAGCTGACGGCGGACCTGCGCAAAACCGAGAAGACGCCGAGCTTCTCCTTGATCGCGCCGACGCTCTGCAACTCGGGCGCGACCGGCCAGTGCCCGGCGGGGGGGAGCGAAGGCGCGGCAAGTGCCGACGCCTTCCTCTCAACCTGGGTGCCCAAGATCCTCGCCTCGCCGGCCTACAAGGCCGACGGTCTGCTGATCGTCGACTTCGCCGCGGCGAACCCGCCGGCGGCGACGCCCGAAGGCACGCCGGCCGCGCCGGCCGGAGACCCGCTGCACGTCGGCGCCCTGCTGCTCTCGCAGTTCGTAACCCCGGGCTCCACCGACGCCACCCAATACAACCCGTACTCGATCCTGCGCTCGAACGAGGACCTCTTTGGCCTTGACCCGCTCGGCCTGGCGGGCGCAGCGAAGACAAAGTCCTTCGCTGCCAGTCTGATCAAAGAAGACGGCGGCGACTAGCGCTTGCCGGCGGCCGGCCTCGCCGGCGATCTTCATGTGAAATCGGGAAAACCGAGCGCAAATCGGGGTATTACCCCGATGACGCTGGGCGGTTCTGGCGGAAGAATCGGTGCGACAATGTTCTCGGCCGAGGGGAAGATTCCGCTCGCGCGTTTCGCCGACCGCCGCGACGCAGGCCGGCAGCTTGCCATGCGGTTGTTGCCGTTGGCAGATCAGCGCCCGGTCGTGGTCGGCTTGCCCCGCGGCGGTATTCCCGTGGCCAGAGAGATAGCGACCGCGCTGCAGGCCCCACTCGAGATCCTCGCCGTACGCAAGCTGGGGGCTCCTCACAATCCCGAGTACGGAATCGGCGCGATCGTCGAGGACGGCACTCGGATGTTCGACCCCGAGGCATTGGCGACGCTACCCATCGATGGCGGTGTGCTGCAGTCGATCGTCGCCCGCGCAAGCGAGGAGCTGCACCACCGGGTCGTCGCCTACCGCGGGGGTCGCTTGCCGATGCGGCTGCGGAACCGCACCGTGGTCGTCGTCGACGATGGGGTTGCGACTGGCGTTACCGACACCGCGGCGATCCGGGCCATTCGCCGCCAGCGACCGCGCCGGCTGATCCTCGCGGTGCCGGTCTGCGCCCCCGATGCGCTCGTACGCCTGCGCAGAGAGGTTGATGAAATGTTCTGTCTGATTGTCCCCCCACAGCTGCGGGGAGTGAGCCAGTGGTATCGGGACTTCTCTCAGATCCAGGATCAGGATGTGATCGCCGCACTGGGCGCGGCGAGGGGCTCTGGGGCTTGAGGAACAGCAAGGTCGCGGGAAATCCGCGGCTGGCGACATCACCACGTTCCCGGTCAAGCAGGGCGCGGTGGCCAGCCAGCAGGCCGACGCCGTCGCCGAAGCGATCGCGGTGGAGATCGGTACCGGGCAGGCCTCGCGGCCGTTCGATCCGATTCTGCGCGGGGTGCTTTGGACCGGAAGCGCGCCGCGCTATCTCTACGGCCGGCCGACCGGCGGACACGGGGAGGCCTCGAGTCTCAGCGAGCGGCCGCAATGGCCTCTGCAAAACGGCAAGGTGATCGGCCGCTACATCGCCCCCTTCCTTCGTGCGCTCGCCGACGAGCCCAGCTCCAGCGAGACGTCGGCTCGCCTCTGCCTGCCGATTCGGGTTTGATTGGGCGGTGAGCGACGCCCTCGTGCAGCGTTACCGAGCCGCCCGCCGCGACGGCGGGCTGGCGTTGCTGGAGGGCTTTCACGCGCTCAAGCACGCGTTGCGCTTCGGCGCCGAGCTGGTCGAGGCGGTCGCCAGCAACAGCGAGGAGCTGGAGCGGCTGGCAACCGAGTTGGCCCCCGACCTGGCCGGCACGCTGGCGCAGCGGGTGACGCCGGTCGAGGCCGATGTTCTGGCCCGGATGGCACCGCACGCGCCGCGCACGGGCGTGATCGCGATCGCCCGCCGCCCGCCCGTCGACCTCGCGACGGCGCTGGCCGAGCAGAGAGCCGCACCGGCGGTCCTGCTCGAGGACCCGCGCTCGATGGGGAATATGGGGGCCTGCGTGCGGGTGGCGGCCGCCGCCGACGCGGCCGCCGTCCTCACCACCGGCAGCAACGACCCCTGGCATCCCGAGGCGCTGCGCGGGGCCGCTGGCCTGCATTTCGCCCTGCCGGTGGCGGCGATCGAGCAACTGCCGCCGAGCGACCGCCCCCTGGTTGCGATCGACCCAGACGGCGAGAGCAGCGACCTGCGGGCGCTCTCGCCCCGCTCCATCCTCGCCTTCGGCACCGAGCGCTACGGGCTCAGCGCCGCCCTGCTCGAGCGTGCCGACCAGAGGCTGGCGATCCCGATGCGGGAGGGAGTCTCCAGCCTCAACCTCGCCACCGCGGTCGCCGCTGTGCTCTTTTCGCAGCGCCTTTGAACCTCCCCGAGCATCGCTGCGTAGATCAACCGATGAAGCGAATCCTCGCCTTCCTCACTCTCGTCCTGGCCGCGGCGCTGCTCGGCAGCCAGGTCGCCCCCGCCGCTCAATCCGGGCCGGCGCAGGCCAGCGGTGCAAAGGCGGTCGACATCGACCACTTCAAGTACCACCCGCCGACGCTCGAAGTCGCCAAGGGAACGAAGGTCGTCTTCTCCAACTCCGCCAGTGTCGCCCACACGGTGACCGACAATGGCGCCTTCGACAGCGGTCACATCAAGCCGGGCGAGTCGTTTTCCGTGCGTTTCGAACAAAAAGGGACATTCCGCTATCACTGCGAAATCCACCCCTTCATGCGCGGCAAGATCGTCGTCCGCTGAGCGCGCGAGCCACTCAGCGGGATTGCGAAAAATTACGGATGCACCGGGCAGGGACAAGGCATAGCCTGCGGAACATGTGAGTGCGGCGTTTTGGCCGCCCACTTGGTCAATCAACCGAAAGGACGCCGCCTTGCCGTTTGCCGACATCAACATTGGAGAAGCCCTCCTCGTTGCATTCGAGGTCTTCTTCTTCGTGATCTGGATCTGGATCCTGATCACGATCATCAGCGACCTCTTCCGCGACCACGAGCTGTCGGGTTGGGGGAAGGCGGCCTGGGTGCTCTTCCTGGTCTTCATCCCGTTCCTGACGGCGCTGATCTACCTGATCGCCCGCGGCAGCGGCATGCGCGACCGCACGATCAAGGCGCAGGCCGAGGCCAAGCAGCACTTCGACTCATACGTCCGCGAACAGGCCCACACCTCGCCCGCTGACGAACTGCACAAGCTGAACGACCTCAAGGAGAAGGGCGCGATCTCCAGCGAGGAGTTCGACAAAGCCAAGGCGAAGCTGCTCGCCTAGAGGCTTTCCCCGGGGGCGCTGCGGCGCCCCCGGGCCTCGTCGCCGTTTGGATTTCTCCTGCAAGGGATCGTTTTCTGCAACCAAAGTTGCAAGTTATTAGCGATTCCTAACATTTAGGCGCGGTCTTCGCTACCTTGCGCCGTCGATGCGCGTTCCCCTTCGCGGTAACTCTTGGCGGCTCTTGCTGCCCGCGGCGCTGCTCCTCGCCGTCCTCTGCGTGGCCGCTTCGGCCCCGGCGAAGGACCTGGAAGAAAAGCTCAGCGCGACGCAGGGCAAGCTCAGCCACGTGCGCGAAAGCCAGAGCGCCCTGGCAGCGACGATCGCCGAACAGAACAGGGCAATCGACTCGATGATCGGCGAAGTCTCGGCCCTGCGCCAGCAGCAGGCCGCGGTCGAGTCGGAACTGAACGCAAAGCAGGGCGAACTCGACAGCGCCACCGCGAAGCTGGCCGCCGACAAGCACCGCCTCGCCCTCGTCCGCGCCCGTCTGCAGCGGGCGCTCGGCGTCCTGCGCCAGCGCCTCGTGGCGATCTACGAGGCGGGCAGCCCCGACATGCTCAACGTCGTCCTCGACTCGGCCAGCTGGTCGGAAGTGACGACTCGCGCCGAGTACCTGAGTCAGGTGCAGGAATACGACGACTCCGTGGCCGGCCGGGTGAAAGGGCTGCGCGACGAAGCCCGCGCCGCGGTCAAGCAGATGACGGCCGTCCGCCTCCAGATCAAGGACGCTCGCGACGCGATCGCGGTCAAGGAGCGCGAAGTCGCCTCCGCCCGCGCGGAAGCCGAGTCCCGCTTCGCCGAACTGAAGTCGGCCCAGGCCGAACGCCGCGCGGCGATGGAATCGCTCGAGTCGCGCGAAGAAGCGCTCAGCGACAACCTCGCATCGATCTCAGAACAGATCGCCAGCACGACCGGCGCGCCCGGTCCGGTCACCGGCACCCCGGCGCCGCTGACCCCCGGCCAGAGCGCCAACTACATCTCCGAAAGCCAGGCAAGCGTGCCGAGCGAGGCGCCCGCGGCGGTCGCGGCGGCGATCGAAGCGGCCAACTCGATCGCCACGACGCCCTACATCTGGGGCGGCGGCCACGGCTCTTTCGAATCCTCGGGCTATGACTGCTCGGGCGCGACCAGCTTCGCCCTGCACGGCGGCGGCCTGCTCGAAAGCCCGCTCGACTCGACCGGCCTCGAGACCTGGGGCGAACCCGGCCCCGGCCAGTGGATCACCGTCTACGCCAACGCCGAACACGCCTGGATGATCATCGCCGGCCTCGCCTTCGACACCGTCGGCGGCCCGGGCCCCCGCTGGCACAGCTCGCCGGTCGACTCGCCGGAAGGCTTCGTCGCCCGCCACCCTTCGGGCTACTAGGCCAGCGTTGTAGCCCAGTTCGCGGCGTTGCCGCGGCTGACGTGGATCACGCCCTCGAAGCCTTCTCGCTGCAGGATCGAGGCCGCGAGGCCGCTGCGCTTGCCCGCCTTGCAGATAGTCGCCACCGGGCGCACGCGCGGCACCTCGTCGATCCGGTCGCGGAGCTGGCCGAAGGGGATGTGGAGCGAGCCCGGGATGTGGGCGGAATCGAACTCGGCTGCGTTGCGCACGTCTAGGACCTGCGGCCCGTCGCCTGACTCGAGCCGCCGCGCCAGCTCGGCTAGGTCGATCGCCTCGATCCGCTCGACCGGCCGGTCCTCGGCCCGCCAGGCGGTCATACCGCCGCCGAGGAAGCCGCGCACGCGCAGGCCGACTGCCGCCAGCAGCTCCGCCGCCTCGAGCTCGTTGCCGTCGGAGGCGGCGACGACGAGCAGCTCGGCATCGACCGGAACCACCTGCGCGACCTTGGTGGCGAAGCCGGTGTCGTAGCCGGAGGCGCTGATCGCGCCGGGGATATGGGCCTCGTCGAACTGTTCGTTAGTGCGCGAGTCGACCGCCAGGGCGCCGGCGGCGATCGCCGCCTCGAAGCCGTGCGGGGTGAGCTGGGTGGGGGAGGAGATCGATTCGACCAGCGGTCCGCGGTTGAGCGAGACGATGTGCTCGACGTTGGGCGGCTTGCTGCCGATCGAACCGACCGCATCCTCGACGAACTCGGCCTCGCTCTCGAACTCGAGCGCCCGGTTGTGGCGCTTCTCGAAGCCGATCGTCGAGCAAGTCTTGAGGTCGATTCCGGAGCTGCCGCAGAGCGAGCCGCCGAGGTGCCCGGGCCAGACCTCGGTCTCCTCGGGCAGGGTCAAGAGGCGCTCGTGCAGGGAGCGGAAGATGTCGGCGGCGCCCTCGCGCGGCTCGACCGCGAGGTCGGGGCGGGCGACGTCGCCGACGAAGAGGCAGTCGCCGGTCAGCGCCGCCCAGGGATCGCCGCCGCGCGCTGCGTCGCGGAGCAGGAACGAGGTGTGCTCGGGCCGGTGGCCCGGCGTGTGGATCGCCTCGATCGTCGCGCCCTCGCCCAGACCCAGGGCCCAGCCGTCGCCGAAGGGCTCGTGCGGATACTCGGCCCCGGCCAGCTCGTGGACGTGGATCGTGGCGCCGCTGGCGCGGGCGAGGCGACCGTGGCCGGAGACGTGGTCGGCGTGGTTGTGGGTCTCGAGCACGTGCTCGATCCGCACCCCGTGCAGGCGGGCGAGGCGCAGGTAGGGATCGATGTCCCACTGCGGGTCGATCACGGCGGCGACGCCGGAGGCGGTGTCGCCGACGAGGTAGGAAGCGCAGCCGAGGTCCTCGTGAATGATCTGCCGAAAGAGCACCGGATCAGGGTAGCGGCGGCGTAAACCGGGTAGTCAAGTGGCAGAGCAGTTCCCGTGTCCCGGGCGGGACAGGCCCGGTCGGAGCGGGCGATCGAAGGAGAGACCATGGAGTCAGCATCGATCCGGGCACACGAGTCGGCCGTCGGGAGCGCGAGTCAGCAGCCTGTCGGCGCGGTCCAAGGGCGCGAGGGATGGACGCCGGCCGATCCGGCGCCGCTCGGTCTCGCGGCCTTCGCGCTGACCACCTTCGTGCTCAGCATGTTCAACGCCGGCTTGGTCAGCAAAGCGGGCGAGCCGGTCGTGCTCGGCATCGCGTTGGCCTACGGCGGCATCGCCCAGATTCTTGCCGGGATGTGGGAGTTCCGCACCGGCAATACCTTCGGCGCCGTTGCCTTCACCTCCTTCGGGGCCTTCTGGCTCTCCTACTGGGCGCTGGTGACCTTCTTTGCCGGCGATATTCCCACCGCCCACGTCGCCGCCTCGGTCGGGCTCTACCTGATCGCCTGGGGCATCTTTACCACCTATATGTTCATCGCCTCGCTGCGCACCAACGCGGCGGTGATGGTCGTCTTCCTACTCCTTGCCGTGACCTTCTTCCTACTCGGGATCGGCAACGCGAACGAAACCGACGGCTTGGTGGAAGCGGGTGGCTGGTTCGGGCTGGCCACTGCGGTGGCGGCCTGGTATGCATCGTTTGCGGCGGTCGTCAACTCGACCTTCGGACGGACGGTTCTGCCGGTCCGGCCGCTGGGTCACTAGCGAGGAGAGGGAAATGGCAGCGGAACCACGATCGGCGGACCTGGAGCGAGAGCTGAGCGCCCTGCTGGAGGTCGATCGCTTCGATCCTCCCGAGGAGTTCCGCGAGGGGGCACTCTGGAGCGATCCTTCGATCTACGAGGAGGCGGCGGCTGATCCGGAGGCCTGGTGGAAGTCCCAGGCGAGCGAGCTGCTCGACTGGGACGAGGCGCCGAGCGAGGGCCTCGACGCCTCCAACCCGCCCTTCTACAAATGGTTCGCCGACGGCAAGATCAACGCCTCCTACAACTGCCTCGACCGCCACGTCGAGGCCGGTCGCGGCGAGCGCGTCGCCTATCACTGGCGCGGCGAGGAGGGCGAGGAGCGCGACGTTTCCTACGCCGAGCTGCTGGCCGACACGCAGCGCTTCGCCAATGCGCTGAAGGATCTCGGCGTCGGCAAGGGCGACGTGGTCGGGATCTACCTGCCGATGATTCCCGAGGTGGTGGTAGCCATGCTGGCCTGCGCGCGGATCGGGGCGATGCACAACGTCGTCTTCGGCGGTTTCTCGGCCGAGGCGGTGCGCGAGCGGATGGAGTTCTCCGAGGCGAAGGCGCTGGTCACCGTCGACGGTGCCCGTCGCAAGGGCAAGGTGGCGCCGATCAAGCCCCAGGTCGACGAGCAGCTCGGCGATCTGAAGACGCTGGAGGCGATCGTCGTCGTCCGCCACGCCGGCATCGATTGCCCGATGCGCGACGGCCGCGACCGCTTCTACGACGAGTTGCTCGAGGCCGCCGATCCCGAGTGCCCCGCCGAGCCGCTCGACGCCGAGCACCCCCTCTTCATCCTCTACACCTCCGGCTCGACCGCGAAGCCAAAGGGGATCCTGCACACGACCGGGGGCTACCTGACCGGCGCCGCCGCCACCCACCGCTACGTCTTCGACTTGAAGCCAGAGGAGGATGTCTATTGGTGCGCGGCGGACGTCGGCTGGGTCACCGGCCACTCCTACATCGTCTACGGACCGTTGCTCAACGGCGCTACCAGCGTGATGTGGGAGGGGGCACCCGACTACCCGAGCCAGGGCATCTGGTGGGAGCTGGTCGAGCGCTACGGGGTAACGATTCTCTACACGGCACCGACGGCGATCCGCACCTTCATCAAGTGGGGGGCAGACATCCCGGCCAAGTCCGATCTCTCCTCGCTGCGCCTGCTCGGCTCGGTCGGCGAGCCGATCAATCCCAAGGCGTGGCTTTGGTACCACAAGGTGATCGGCGCAGAAAAGTGCCCGATCGTCGACACCTGGTGGCAGACCGAGACCGGCGCGATCATGATCACGCCGCTGCCGGGGATCGTCGCGACCAAGCCGGGCTCGGCGACGCGGCCGTTTCCCGGGGTCGCGGCCGAGGTGGTGGGGGAGAGCGACGGCGAGCCGGTCGGTCAGGGCCAGGGGCTACTGACCCTGACCAAGCCCTGGCCCTCGATGCTGCGCACCCTCTACAAGGAGGAGGACCGCTTCATCGAGACCTACTTCTCGCGCTTCGGCAAGGAGACCTACCTGGTCGGCGACGCCGCGCGAAAGGATGAGGACGGCTACTTCTGGGTGATCGGGCGGATCGACGACGTCGTCAATGTCTCCGGCCACCGGCTTTCCACCGCCGAGGTCGAGTCGGCGATCGTCGCCCACCCCAAGGTCGCCGAGGCGGCCGTGATCGGCCAGTCCGACGAGCAGACCGGCCAGGCGATCTGCGCCTTCGTCACCTTGCGCGGCGACACCGAGCCCAGCGACGACCTGGTCGAGGAGATACGCGGGGTCGTCGCCGAGCGGATCGGCAAGTTCGCCCGTCCGAAGCGAATCGTCTGGGCCGACGAACTGCCCAAGACCCGCTCCGGCAAGATCATGCGCCGGCTGCTGCGCGACATCGCCGAGGGTCGCGCCCTGGGCGACGTGACGACGCTGCGCGACCCGGGCGTGATGGAAGAACTAGAGGGAAAGATGGGCGACTACGACGACGAGGACTGAGTCCATCAGCGCATCAGGTTCGACAGGTATTTCATGCCGAACTTGATGCGCCGGTGGTCTAGCCGCTGCGCTCGTCGACCAGGCGCTGAACCGCAACCTCGAGTGACTGCAGCTGTTCCTGCACGCTCTTCAGCTCGCGCAGGGCGAGCGCCTCGGGGCTGACCTGCTCGGCTGCCAACTCTTCCTCGACCTCGACGATTTCGGGGCTGAGGAAGCGCTGAGCGAAGGCGCCGGTGAGCAGGGCGACAAAGCCGATGCCGACGATCAGGATCGCGACCGAGACAATTTCGCCGCCGGTCGTGGTCGGGTAGATGCTGGAGCCGAGCGTGGTCATTGTCGTCACCGCCCAATAGATCCCCTGCCAGTCGTTGAGATGCTGGGAGTGCTTCTCGAAGGCGACGAAGAGGGCGCCGCCTCCGATCACGGTCAGAAAGGCGAGGAACATCGCGTAGTGCAGTCCCTGCAGCGAGAAGACCTCGCGCGAGAGCTGCGCCAGGCGCAGCAGCCTGGTCAAACGCAGCAGCCGCAGCACGCGCAGGCTCTGCAGGCCGGCGGGCAAGATCGGCGGCGTGAAGATGACGATGAAGGGGTCGAGCGGGTGGTGGCGCAGCCACTTGCGGCGGCTGGGGACGACGGCGAGCATCACCACGAGCTCGATCAGGAAGGCGATCCAGGTGACCCAGTTGAGGATGCGAGCGACGTCCTCCAGTGCACCGCCCGGATGAGACTCGCTGATCGCGACCATCGGCAGGGTCAGCGCCGCCGCGATCAGCATCGGCGTGTTCAGCCGTTCGGCGACCCGCGTGCTGCGCGCGTCCATCCCCGGCGGGTAGACCTTGAGCTCCTGCTGCGCCTCAGTCGCCATCCGGGTCTGATTCGACACCCGTGCGCCGGTGCCTACCCGCGTTTCGCTTTCACGCGAAGGGAGCACTCAGCCGACCAGACTGGCCGTGCCCAGTGGGAGCGCCGGCCCGGTCAGAAATGGCCGTTAGGGCGCGCGGTCGAACTCGAACGTTGCGCCGCCGATGTGGATCGTCGCCCCGCTGACCGTCCAAGCGGTCAAGATGCGGATGCTCACCCGACGTCCGCCGGACATGTCGACCGGCGTCGCGAATTCGTAGCGTTTGCAGATCGCGTTGGTGTGTTCGATCGGGTCCTCTTGCTCGACGATGTCGGTGACTCCCGCGGTGGCGTTTTCGCGAAACGTCGAGATGATGACGTCGTTGATCGTCACGTTCGTCGTGGCGTTCCAGCACGGCGTCACGGCGCGAAGTCGCATGCCCTTGCCGGCGAGCTTCGCAGGAAGCGCCGGATCGAGCATGAGGGTGGCGCCGTCGTCCGTCGACGTCGTTACCCAGTCGCCGAAGACGTTCGACCGCTTCAGGTTTGTGTTCAGTGACTGCCATCCGCCGGGCCCGACCGCGACCTCGTAGAGCCCGGTGGCCGAAACGAACTGTCCGGGGTCGACTGGGCCCGCCGGTCCCCGCTCACCCGCGGGGCCCGGGTCGCCCTTCGGGCCGGCGACGCTCCGCGGGCCCTTGGGAAGGGTGCGCAAACGGTCAAGCGACACGGACTTCTTCTTGATGTCCTTGCCCGTTAGCGACCCATCGACGACGTCGAGACCCGTGACCTTGACCGCGGCGTACGAACTACCGCCCAGGGCGATGAACAGTGCGAGCGTCGCCGCGACGTTCGAATATGTGAGGCGCCTCATGCCGGCGATCCTACTCGGAGCTTCCTCGATCACTACCGCTGATTCATCGGTTTGCTCTCCTTCGCGGGCGAATCTGCGGAGCGTCTCGCGGCGCTTTTCCCGGCGGCTTCGTACCATGGTCTAGCAAGCAATCGACCAGGAGACGCGCACTCGATGACTACCAGCACCGCCACGCAGGACTACAAGGTCGCCGACATCGGCCTCGCCGATTTCGGACGCAAGGAGATCGCGCTCGCCGAGGTCGAGATGCCTGGCCTGATGCAGACGCGCGAGGAGTTCGGCGCTTCGCAGCCGCTCAAGGGCGCTCGGATCACTGGTTCGCTGCACATGACGGTGCAGACGGCGGTGCTGATCGAGACGCTGACGGCGCTCGGCGCCGAGGTGCGCTGGGCCAGCTGCAACATCTTCTCGACCCAGGACCACGCCGCCGCGGCGATCGCCGCGGCCGGCATCCCCGTCTACGCCTGGAAGGGCGAGACGCTGGAGGAGTACTGGTGGTGCACCGAGCAGGCGCTGCTCTGGCCCGGGGGCGAGGGACCGAACATGATCCTCGACGACGGCGGCGACGCGACTCTGCTCGTCCACAAGGGCGTTGAGTTCGAGGCTGCGGGTGCCGTGCCCGATCCGGAGACGGCGGAGTCGGGCGAGTTCAAGATCATCCTCGAGACCCTGCAACGTTCGCTGACGGAGGACCCGCAGCGTTGGACCAACGTCGCCGCGGCGATCCAGGGCGTTACCGAGGAGACGACGACCGGGGTCCACCGGCTCTACCAGCTGGCCGAGACCGACGACCTGCTCTTCCCGGCGATCAACGTCAACGACTCGGTCACCAAGTCGAAGTTCGACAACCTCTACGGCTGCCGCCACTCGCTGGTCGACGGGATCAACCGCGGCACAGACGTGATGATCGGCGGCAAGGTCGCGGTGATCTGCGGCTACGGCGACGTCGGCAAGGGCTGCGCCTCCTCGCTGCGCGGCCAGGGAGCCCGCGTGATCGTCACCGAGATAGACCCGATCTGCGCTCTGCAGGCGGCGATGGAGGGTTATGAGGTGCGCAAGCTCGCCGACGTGGTCGAGACGGCCGACATCTTCGTCACCGCCACCGGCAACAAGGACATCATCACCGCCGACGACATGGCGCGGATGAAGCACAACGCGATCGTCGGCAACATAGGCCACTTCGACAACGAGATCGATGTCGCCGGCCTCGAAGCCCACCCGGGCGTCGAGCGGATCAACATCAAGCCGCAGGTCGACGAGTGGCGCTTCGCCGACGGTCACTCGATCGTGCTGCTCTCCGAGGGCCGCCTGCTCAACCTCGGTAACGCCACCGGCCACCCGAGCTTCGTGATGTCGAACTCCTTCACCAACCAGGTGATCGCCCAGATCGAGCTCTTCAGCAAGGCCGACCAATACGAGGCCAAGCAGGTCTACGTGCTGCCCAAGCACCTCGACGAGAAGGTGGCCCGCCTGCACCTCGCCGCCCTCGGCGTCGACCTGACCGAGCTCAGCGCCGATCAGTCCGCCTACCTGGGGATCCCGGTCGAGGGCCCCTACAAGCCCGATCACTACCGCTACTAGAAACGACAAGACCCGCCGGAGCGGGTCGAGTCTGGTGAAGAGGGGAACCACCCCGCGCGCATCCCCAGGCGTCTGATAATCGCTGCCCGGAGAGTACCACCAGTCTCGACCCGCATTTATTCCATTTGCGGAGGGCGCCGGCGAAACTTGGCTCTAGAGCTGGCGTTGCTCAATTGACACAGTGACGTCGCACTTTCGTGACGCCCTCGGTTAGCCGGGCGCGACCACCAGGGTCGCGTGCATGCCTTTGGCGTCGTGGGTGAAGAGGCTGCAGTAGAGGCGGTAGGTGCCGGGGGCGAGCGTGAAGGTGGCAGCCGTCTGTTTCTTGGCTGCCGCTTCCGGGACTTCCAGCGGCGGTTCTCCGCTGCCTTCGAGCTGGAGCTTGAGGTTGTGGGGGTCGTCGCCCTGGTTGTTGAGCTCGACGATCGTTTCGCCGGCGCCTATTTCGGAGTGGGAGAGGGTGTAGCTGTACTCGATCGCTTTGACGCTGAGGTGGGAGATCTGGGGTTCCGGTTCTTTGGCGGGGGGCGTTTCGAGGGCCGCCGGCTCCGGCAGGGAGGCCACGGGCGGGAAGGTCGCCGGTTGGGCGTCGCAGCTCCACCAGTGCTTGAGCTGCTTGACCCTTCGAAGCCGGCCGTGGCGCTTGATTCGCTTGAAGACGGGCTTCGAGTGGCGCTGCCAGGCACAGCCTTCGGCCGAGGCCGCCGGTGCGGCGAGGGCCAGCGAGCCGCTCGTCATCGCCGTCGCGGCAAGGCAGGCCAGCCCGAGGCGGACCGGCCGGGGGGCCGCTGCGCTCATGGCTTCACCAGGACCGGCCGCTGGAAGGAGGAGGCGCCCGGGATGACCGAGGCCGCGTCGTGCCCCAGCCACTGCTCCAGCAGCGAGCAGTACATGCCGCGGAAATCGCTGGTCACCTGGACGTTGTCGTTGGCGTCGAGCTGTGACAGGCCGGGGAACTCGCCGACCATTTCGCCCTTGGCTTTGGAGCCGACGACGAAGGCGCAACCGGCGGCGCCGTGGTCGGTGCCGAGTGAGCCGTTCTCCTCTGGGCGGCGCCCGAACTCGCTCCAGATCTGGATCAGGACCCGGTCGGCGAGCCCCCGTTTCTCGAGGTCGCGCTGGAAGGCGAGGATCCCCTCGCAGGTCTCTTTGAGGCCGCGCGAGAGGTCTTCGGCCTCGTCGGCGTGGGTGTCGTAGCCGCCCGAGGCGCGCACCGTCACCACCCGCATCGGCAGGCCGGCGGCGATGAATGCGGCAAGGCCGGCGAGCTTGTGGGAGAAGCCCGTCGTCGGGTAGGTGACCGGGCTGGTGAAGCCGCCGAGCCCGCCGAGGTCGGTGCGCAGCTTGTCGGTCTGGGCGGTGGCGCGGCGCACCTGAGCCAGGCCGGCGGAGTCCGAGGGCAGCGAGCCGAAGCGGGCGAAGCTCTTGTACATCTCGTCGGAGATCGGCTGGTCGACGCGCGACCAGAGGTCGTAGCCGTCGACGCTGTCGATCGCCGCGACCGGACGTTCGGCGGTGGCGATCATCGGCGAGAGCGAACCGTCCATCGAGAGCCCCTGCAGCGGATTGTCGTCTTCGCCGACCTGGTCGAGGTAGCGGCCGAGCCAGCCGGTGTGGAAGCCGACGTCGAGCTCGCCGATCTCGTAGTAGTGGCGCGAGGTGAAGTGCGACTGGTCGGGGTGGTCGTAGCCGATCGCTGGGAAGGCGCTTACCTTGCCCTCGCCGTGCAGGGTCGCCAGGCCGGCGGCCGAGGGGTGCCAGCGCAGGGTCGGGTCCTCGGCGAATTCGGTACCCGCGTCGGCGGCGAGCGCCAGGCTCGGCCGCAGCTGCGCGTAGCGCGGGTCGCCGGTCGGGGCAAGCACGCTGAGCGCGTCGATGCCGCCGTCGAAGAAGATCGAGACGAGGATCTTGTCGGTCGGGGCCGCCTGGGCGATCCCCTCCTCGAAGGCGGCGAGGGGGATCCTCGAGGCGCCGTAGACGGCCAGCGCCAGGCCGGCGCTCCAGGAGAGGAAGCTGCGCCGCGAGAGCCCGGTCCCGGCCGGCTCGGGCATGCCGACCTCGATCGCCGGCAGGCCCCGGCCCGCTTCGGCTGCGGCGGAGCGCAGCAGCTGGGAGCGGGTGTAGTCGTTGCAGCAGCTGTGCCTGGTCATCGTCGCTCCCTCATTGCAGGATCAGGTCCGGGCTGACACCGATCAGCTGCAGCAGGGCGTTCTGGCGCAGCGCTCGGTAGGGTCCCTGCTCCCAGTCGGCGGTGGCGAGTTTTTCGCTGCGCTGGGCGAAGTCGAGTAGCTCGGCGCGGTGCTCCTCGCGCAGGGCCGGCGACCCCCACGAGGCCACGGCCCGGGCGAGCGCTTCATTGCAGGTCTCGGTGGTGCTGTAGGAATCGCTCCAGGCGTTGACCGAGATCTCGTCGAGTACGTAATCGACGATGTTCCAGCGCGCCCGTAGCCGCGAGGTGTCGAGCCAGCGGGTGTCATCCCAGCCGGAGACGTTCGGCGGCCAGAAGAGCTGCTGTCCGGCTTCCTCGCAGAGCCAGATCCAGGCGCCGGTGTCGATGTAGCGCCCGGTCGAGCGCAGCATGCCGGCGAGCTGCACGACCGGTGGCTTCACCATCGGCGAGCCTTCGTAGAGATCGGGGCTGAGCAGGATCGCCTCCAATACCGCCCGGATCGCCCAGCCCGAGCTGCGATAGGTGTCGATCAGGCCGTCCCTGACGGCTGCCGGCGGCGCCTGCGGGACGAAGTAGCTCCACAGCTTTTCGACGAAGAAGGAGGGGTGGAGGGGGTTTTCGACGCAGAGCCGGGGGGAGTCTTCCCAGCCCCAGTTGCCGACCCGCCCGAAGACCGTCTTGGTACCGGTGTCGTGGCGTTTGGGGTCGAAGTGGAAATTGTGGGCGCCGAGCTCATTCGACCATTCGTAGGTCCAGCCGGTCAGCGCCCGCGCCTGTTCGCGGATGTCGTCCTCCGTGTAGGCGCCGCGGTCGGCGCCGAGCGAGAACAGCTCCATCATCTCGCGGCCGTAGTTCTCGTTCGGCGCCTGCTTGGTGTTTTCGGCGCCGTTCAGCCACTGCAGCATCGCCGGGTCGACGGTGACCGCCCGGAAGAGGTCGAGGAAGGAGCCGAAGCAGGCCGAGCGGAAGAGGTTCGACTGATCGATCAGCTGCTGCTGCTTGGAGACGTTGGCGTTGGAGGTGGCGAACCAGTCGTGGAAGACGAGCGCCATGCGCTCGACCAGCGGCTGATCGCTGCGCACCATCCGGTCGAGGAACCAGAGATGATCGTGGCCGTAGGCGTCGGCGGGGGCGATCGGGTTGTTGTCTTCGTCGACCGGAGCCGGACCGTGCAGCGTCGCGGCGCCGCTGGGCCGGGTCAGGGACTGGACGGCACCGACCAGCCCGAGGCTTGCCAGCTGCTCGGCCTGGCCCGGCACCGCGCCGAAGCCGGCCCGGTCGAGCAGCCGCTTTGCCTGGAGCGGTCCGAATGGACCCTGATACGCACCGGCGGGCCGGGGGTCGCGATTGACCGCCGGCGGAGGCGTGCAGCGATCCGCCGGCTTCGGCCCGGGACCGCGATGGTGGTGCCGGCCGGGCTTGTGCTTGTGGCGGACAATGTAGCTCTGCACGCGCCAGCCGCACTCGCCCTCGGGGACCCAGCGGTAGTGCTTGTCCTTCCAGGCGTGCTTGTGCCGATGGCGGCTGTGCCGCTTCGGCTTTGAAGCGCTCGCTGTCGCCGTCGGGATCGCCATGCCGGTGGGCCGCCCACGGCCTTAACTGGACTCCTCGGCGGTGGCTGGCGAGCCTTGAAGGAAGTCGATGCCTCTGGACGTAAGGTCTAGCGGCTTTTACCGGTGTGAGGTACGCGCGAGCAGCTCGACCGGGGTGCCGTGCCGGCCTCGTAGCGATAGCGGTCCCAGCGCCGGCTCTCCACCGGCAAGCACGAGCCGGTTCACCGCTCCCATCAGACGCAGCGCCGGAACCGAGGCAGGGGGATCGGCCTCGTGCCCGCGCAGCACATCCCAGGTCGGTCCATGCGCTTCGACGTCCTCGGCGGCTCGCGTCAGCAGCGCCGCATAGAGCCCGGACCCAAGGTAGTCACACGCCCGCGCCTGAAAGCGCAGCCACCCTGCAGCACTTGCTCCGCCGTCTCGGTTGGCACTGCGCCGATTCTAGGGAAGAGGTTCGAGGTCTAGATACGACAAGACCCGCCGGAGCGGGTCGAGTCTGGTAAAGCGGAAACCACTCCGCTGGTATCTCCGCGCGAATGACACTCGCACCGGAAGCCTACCACCAGGCTCGAACCGTTTCGGCGGGTCCAATTTGCGGAGGGCGCCGGAATCGAACCGGATCCGGTTGGTGCCGGACGCAATGAGTGTCATTCACGCGGGGACACCCGTCCCCATCATCCTCCTGATTGCGATGTTAGTACCGAAAAGCAGCCTAGAAATAAGTGTCACCCAATTAGCTGAAAGACGTGACACTTTCATGACTCAGCCTGTTCCCGCCTGCGGTTCCCAGCGGAAGCGTCGCGTTGCGATCAGGGTGCCGGCGAGGGCCCAGAGGACCAGGACGGCGACGTTGCCGCCTTCGAGGCCGGTCCCGCTGGCTTCCGGTGAAAGTGTGCTTTGCAGGCCGACGGCGAGGTGAAAGAGGGGGAAGACGCGCCCGACCTCTTCGAGCCAGTGGGGGAGCTGGTCGATCGGGATCCAGACGCCGGAGACGAAGGCGAGGATGACGACGCTGAAGGGAGCGATCGTCGAGGCGGCATCGACGGTGGGGGTGAAGGGGGTGAGGGCGATGCCGAGGGTGCAGAGGGTCGCCGTGCCGAGGGCGACGTAGACGAGGAAGCCGAGGAAGCTCGCGCCCGGGAACTCGACCCCGTAGGCGAGCACGCCGATCGCGACCAGCAGCACCGTCATCGCCAGCGCCTGCGCCGTTGCCCGCAACACCTGGCCGGCGATGAAGGTCCAGGCCGGCATCGGCGTGCCGCGCAGGCGCTTGAGCTGACCGCGCTCGCGCTGGGTGGTGATCGAGACGGCGAGCGTGGTGAAGGTCGAGAGCGAGATCGAGTAGGCCGTGATCCCGGCGGTGAAGTAGGACTGGGCGCTCAGTTTCAGCCCGGTCGGCAGGGTGATCATCTGGTCCGTGCCCTGGATGAAGATCGAGTTGAAGAGGACGAGGAAGATCAGCGGGAAGAGAAAGGTGAAGACGAGTGCGCGTGGCGTGCGCAGCGCGACGACGATCGCCGCGCGGGCCTGGGCGAGGACGATGCGGCGCTCGCTCACGACTCCGGGCTCTCCTTTGTCAGGTCGAGGAAGATGTCCTCGAGGCTCGGCTTGCGCACCTCAAGGCTCTCGAGGGTGACGCCGCGCTCCTCGGCCAGGGCGAGCAGCCGGTAGAGATCCTCCTGCGGCCGCTCGGTCTCGATGCTGACTTCGCCGCCGGCGGCCTCGACCGGGGCCGAGACGCGGGAGCCGATGTCCTCGACGCCCAGCCCTCCATTGAGCCGGAATCCGATCACGGTCTTGCGGCCGAGGTCGGTGCTGAGCTGCTCCATCGCGCCCTGAGCGACGATCCGGCCACCGCGCAGGATCGCCACCCGGTCGGCGAGGTGCTGGGCCTCGTCCATGTAATGAGTGGTGAGGAAGACGGTCTTGCCGAGTTCCTTCAGGCCCTCGATCGTGTTCCAGGCTTCGCGCCGCGCCGTCGGGTCGAACCCGGTCGTCGGCTCGTCGAGGAAGATCAGGTCGGGGTCGCCGATGATCCCGATCGCGACGTCGACCCGGCGTTTCTGCCCGCCCGAGAGCGAGCCGATCCGCGCCTCGCGCTTCTCGGCCAGGCCGGTCAGCTCGATCGTCTCCTCGACCGGACGCGGCGCGGGATAGAAGGTGGCGAAGAGCGAGACCGCCTCGCGCACGGTCAGCAGCGGGTCGAGCTCGCACTCCTGCAGTACCAGTCCGACCCGGCTGCGCCACTCGCGCGTCGGCTTGGCCGGGTCGAGGCCGAGCACGCTGACCTCGCCGGCGCTGCGCTCGCGGTAGCCCTCGAGGATCTCGATCGTCGTCGTCTTGCCGGCGCCGTTGGGGCCGAGGAAGCCGAAGACTTCGCCTACGGCGACCTCGAACTCGATCCCGGACACGGCCTCGTGCTCGCCGTAGGACTTGCGCAGGCCCCTGACGCTGATCGCTGCCTCGCTCACTTCCTCCACGCTACCCAATAGTTGAGAATGGACAACTAGTTTGCTAGACTAATTATCAAAGCTAATCAATGACCCCCGAGTCCACCGACATATCCCTCACCGATTCCGCCGCCAGGCTGCGAATGGCGATCGTGCGCACGGCGCGCCGCCTGCGCCAGGAGGCGGCCTCCGAGGCGACGGGACTGACCCCGACCTCGACCGCGGCGCTGGCGACGATCGAGCGCCACGGCCCGCTCACTCCGAGCGAGCTGGCCAAGATCGAGCGGGTCAAGCGGCCGACCGTAACCCGCACCCTGGGCTGCCTCGAAAGGGAGGGACTGGTCGAGCGCACGCCTGATCCTGCCGACGGACGCAGCGCCCTGGTCGCCGTCAACGCCGCCGGCCGCGAACGGCTGCGCCGGCTGCGCAGCCGTAAGAACGCTTACTTGGCGCGGCGCATGCGCGATCTTCCGGCTGCCGACATCGAAGCGCTGGAGCGGGCGGCCGAGATCCTCGAGCAGATGCGGGAGGATGAGCGGGGCTGAGCGCCAAAATCGACACGGTCACTTCCGGGCGCTCGAATCCGTGGCGATTTTGGCGTGAAATCGGTGTTCTTGCGGCCCTGCGACGCTCCTTCAACTCGCTCGAGGTACCCAACTACCGGCGCTACTTCGCCGGCCAGCTAATCTCCCTTTCTGGTACCTGGATGCAGACGGTGGCGGCGATCTGGCTGATCCTCAGCCTCACCGACAGCGGCATCGCCGTCGGCCTGACCACGGCCCTGCAGTTCCTGCCGATGCTGCTGATCGGCGCCTGGGGGGGACTGCTTGCGGACCGCATTCCGAAGCGGCGGCTGCTGATCGCGACCCAGACGCTGATGACGATCCCCGCCGTCGGCCTCTTCGCCGTCACCGCCACCGGCGTCGCCGCACCCTGGATGGTTTACCTGGCCGTCTTCGCGATGGGCTCGGTCAACGCGATCGACAACCCGACCCGGCAGAGCTTCGTGATCGAGATGGTCGGCCCCGACCGCGTCGTCAACGCGGTCAGCCTCAACAGCGTCATCGTCCAGTCGGCGCGGATCGTCGGCCCGGCCCTCGCCGGCCTGCTGATCGCCGGCTTCGGCGTCGTCCCCTGCTTCGCCCTCAACGCGCTCACCTTCATCGCGATGATCGTCGCCCTCTGGGGGATGGACCCGCGCGCCCTGAACGCGGCGCCGGTGGCCGCCCGTGAGCCGGGCGCGATCCGGGCTGGCCTGCGCTACGTCGTCCGCACCCCGGAGCTGGCGGTGCCGCTGGCGCTGATGGCGCTGGTCGGCACACTCGGCTTCAACTTCCAGGTGGTGCTGCCGATGCTGGCCAAGTTCAGCTTCGACGGCGGCGCCGGTGCCTACGCGGTGCTGGTCTCGGCGATGGGGGTGGGCTCGATCGCTGGCGCCCTCGTCAATGGCTCGCACGGCCACACCGGCCCGCGCCTGATCGCCGGCGGGGCGCTCGCCTTCGGCGTCAGCGCCCTGCTCTGCGCCGCGATGCCCTCGCTGGCGCTGGAGATCCCGATGCTGGCCCTGCTCGGCGCCGCCGCGGTCACCTTCGCGGCGACGATCAACTCCTCGCTGCAGCTTGCGGTTGCGCCCGAGATGCGTGGCCGCGTAATGGCCCTCTACTCGGTCGTCTTCCTAGGATCGACCCCGATCGGCGGCCCCCTAACCGGCTGGCTCTCGGAGGCCTACGACCCTCGCATAGCCCTGCTCCTGGCCGGCATAACCGGCCTCTCAGCCGCCTGGGCCGCCCACGTCTGCTTTGCCCGCATCCGCGCCAGGTCTGAGCAAGCAATTACGCAAGAAAAAGCGGTGGCTGCCTGAGCCTGGTGGGCGTCCCGCCGCTACGTGTTGAAGCCCAGGGGAAGAGGGGCTCGGCGGACACTCCCCGCTTTTGTCCGACGAACCCCTCTTCCCCTGGGCCCAGCTCTCAGCCGGTGTACCCCGCCGACTTCAAGTACGCAGCCGCCGCCTGCTTCGGCGTCTGCTTTTCGAGTTCGACTCTGGCGTCGAGCTCCTGCATCACCGGCAGCGTCAGGCCCTTCTGGACCTGGACGATGGTCTTTTCGTAGTCAGGCCCGGCCTTTTTCACCACCGCTGGGGTGGTCACGAAGATCACGTTGCCGGCCGGGAAAACTTCCTTGTCGTCTTTGAGGATGACGAACTTGTCCTTTTCCGCCGCGAGCTGCGGATCGGTTGTGAAGAGGATCGAGAGGTCGGCCTGGCCCTTTTCGAGCACGGTGTAACGGAGGCTGATGTCGACCGGGTGGAATGACTTGAACTTGAGCCCGTACAGTTCTTCGAGCCCGGCAAGGCAGTCGATCCGCTGGCGGCACTCGGGCGAGCCGTACAGGGACAGCTTTTCCGAGACTCCTTCGAGATCGGAGATGTCTTTGAGCCCGTACTTTTCGGCCGTCTTCTTCAGCGTGCCGACCGCGTTGGCGCTGGCGAACGGGGTCGGTTCGAAGGCGACGAGACCTTCTTTTTCGAATTCTTCGTTTGCCTTTTCCCACGCTTCGGTCGCGTCGGAGGGGACTTCTTCGGGTTCGAGGCCGAAGAACGAGGTCAGCGCGGTGCTGGCGTACTCCGGGTATCCCGAGATCGCCCCGGACTTGACCGCCTTGTGGGCGACCGTTTCGGAACCGAGGCTGAGGTCGCTCTTCACCTTGTATCCGGCGGCCGCCAAAGACTGGGCGTAGATTTCCCCGAGGATTTCCTGTTCGGGAAAGTTCTTCGAACCGATGGTGAGACTCACTTTCCCGTTTTCGGGGTTGGCGACGATCGCGCCGGCGCCGGAGCTACCTCCGCCTTCGGCGCTGGTGCTT
>DASYIY010000011.1:0-23179 GCA_035997045.1 Solirubrobacterales bacterium
CTCGGCGAAGCGGTCCATGTCGGCGCGGGTGATCTCGAGCTCGTTGGAGACCTCGCTCGCCTCGTTGATCATCTGCTTTTCGGTGAAGGGATTGGTGAGGCCGTCGTGGACCATCGCGTCGATCGTCTCGACGTGGCCCATGCGGTAGCCGAAGCGGGCGCCGGGCAGCAGGTGTGGCGCCTGGCTCATCGACTCCATGCCGCCGGTGACGGCGACCTCGGTGTCGCCGGCGCGAATCGCCATGTCGGCGATGCCGACCGAGCGCATGCCCGAGGCGCAGACCTTGTTGATCGTCTCCGAGGGCACCTCCTTGGGGATGCCGCCCTTGATCTGGGCCTGGCGCGAGGGAATCTGTCCCTGGCCAGCCTGCAGGACCTGGCCGAAGACGACCTGCTGGACCTGCCCGGGATCGACGCCGGAGCGCTCCAGCGCCGCCGAGATCGCGTGGCCGCCGAGGTCGGTGGCGTCGAGGGAAGAGAGGGTACCGCCCATCTTGCCGAAGGGCGTGCGGGCGGTTCCGAGGATAACTGTGCTGGGCATGGCTGCCTTTCTCTGAGTTTTTATGCCGGGTCTCGGCTCGATCAGGGCCGCCTGGCCCACACTTGGGACGATAGCGGGGGGCTGGGGCCAGCCGCCGTGCGCAACGTCATAGACTCGCGCCTCGATGAAGGTCTCCGTCAGCCAGCTCGAGATCGCCGCGGTCGACGTCGGGCTGCTCGCGGTCGGGCTCTGCGAGGGCGAGGATCTGCCGGCCGAGCTCGCATCCGCCCGGGGCGCGGCGGATGCCAAGGCGTCTTTCAAGAAGCTCTCGATCATGCACCCCGAGCAGCCGGCTCGCGTTCTCGTCGTCGGCCTCGGAAAGCGCGAAGACCTCGACGCCGAGCGGGCCCGCATCGCCTCTGCGCTAGCGGCCAAAGAGGCCGGCACGCTGGGTGTGACGTCGCTCGCCTGGGCGCTGCCCGAGCACACCGACCGGGACGCTCTGGTCGAGGGCCTGGTCACCGGCACGATCCTCGGCGCCTACCGCTTCGATCGCTTCAAGAGCGCCGACCCCGACGATCCGGCCCCGGCGGGCATCGACTCGCTGACCCTGCTGGGCCCGGAGGAGATCGCCGCGCCCGCCGATCTCGCCCGCGTCTGCGCCGAGGCCCAAAACCGCGCCCGCGACCTGCAGAGCCTGCCCTCCAACGTCGCCACGCCGACCTATCTGGCCGGTCGCGCCGAAGAGATCGCCGCCGCACACGAGGCGGTCGGCGTCGAGGTGCTCGGCCGCGACGAGATCGCCGCCAAGGAGATGGGCGGCCTGGTCGCGGTCAGCCAGGGCAGCGCCGAGGACCCAAGGCTGATCGTGCTGCGCTACACCGGCGGCGGCTCGGGCGAGACCCTCGGCCTGGTCGGCAAGGGAGTCACCTTCGATACCGGCGGAATCTCACTGAAGCCCTCGGCCGGAATGCCCGACATGAAGATGGACATGTCGGGTGCCGCCGCGGTCCTGGAGACGGTCGCGGCCGTTGCCGAACTGGGACTCGCGCTCGACCTGATCGCGGTCATCCCCTCGACCGAGAACATGCCCTCGGGAACGGCGATCAAGCCCGGCGACATCATCACCCAATACAACGGCAAGACGGTCGAGATCAATAACACCGACGCCGAGGGTCGGCTGATCCTCGCCGACGCGCTGGCCTACGCGATCGAGCAGGGCGCCGACCGAGTCGTCGATATCGCCACCCTGACCGGCGCCGTGATGATCGCCCTCGGCTCCTCCTACGCCGCGGTGATCTCAAACGACGACGATCTCGCCGGCGAGATCGAGGGAGTCGGCCAAGAGACCGGCGAGCTGGTCTGGCGCCTCCCCCTCCACCCGGAGTACCTGGCCCTGATGAAGGGAACCGTCGCCGACCTCACCAACGCTGCGGCCAAGCGCAAGGCCGGCACCATCTCCGCCGCCTCCTTCCTCGAGGAGTTCGTCGGCGACACCCCTTGGGCCCACCTCGACATCGCCGGCACCGCCTGGGACGTCGGCCGCCCCTACACAGGCAGCGACGCCAGCGGCTACGGCGTCCGCCTGCTCACTGGCCTCGCCCGCTCGCTCTCGGCCTAGCCGACCGGCAGCCTCAGCCGCCGAGGATCATCAGCGTGGCGACCGCGTGGGCGAGCAGTTTGCCGCTTTCGGCCGCGGTCAGCTTCGCCTCCGCCGTCGCCTGGCGGCGGCCGCGGTAGAGGACGTTGGCCTCGCAGAGGACGCGGCCGGTGTCGCGGGTGACCGGCCGCACGTACTTCGCCTCGAGGCCGAGCGAGGTGTAGCCGACCCCGGCAGGGAGCGTGGTGTGCACGGCGCAGCCGAGGGCCGAGTCGAGCAGGGTCGCGGCGTAGCCGCCGTGGACGACGCCGATCGGGTTGTAGTGCTCCTCCCCCGGCTCGCCCTCGAAGACGGCTCGGCCCTCCCCCAGCTCGATCGGGCGCATCCGCATCGTCACCGCGATCGGCGGCGGCGGCATCTCGCCGCCGACGATCGCTTCCATGTACTCCATGCCGGTCATCGTCGCCCCGGCAGCCGCCGTCGGCACCGGGTCCTGCCAGACGAGCGTTCGAGTCCGCGTCGTCTCCGGACTGGACTCGGCGGAGGCGAGTGCCGCGTCGACGGCGGTGCCGCCGTCGGCGGCGATCCCCTCGGCGCTCACCGGGCGGCTCCGCGAGCGCGGGTGCCCGTGCCCCGCTGCCGGGCCGCGTACTGGCTCGCCGGGTAGATCAGATCGGCGGTTATCTCCGCCTGGCTGATCGAAATTCGCGGGGCTTTGGAGCGGTGGGAATGCCTATGTCTGGGAATCAGCCTCATGACGACGCCTCCATTCGCTTCTGGTGACTTCTTGTTTCGTCTCGATATGCGGGACTAAACACGAAGTCAGCCTGGTGGGTTGCTTCACGCAACTCCTATCGAGGCGACCCTAGCCGAGTTAGTTGCTTGACGCAACCCAGTGTGCGAGGATCACGTTGTGCTGCGCAACGACTATCCGGGCCAGGTCTGCTCGATCGCCAGATCGTTGGAAGTGGTCGGCGAGCGCTGGTCGCTGCTGATCGTCCGCGACGTGATGAACGGGAGGCGGCGCTTCGACGAGCTGCAGAAGGGCCTCGGGGTCGCCCGCAACGTGCTCTCGTCCCGTCTGGCCCGCCTGATCGAGGAGGACATCCTCGAGCGGCGCGCCTACCAGGAGAGCCCGCAACGCTTCGAGTACCTCTTGACCGAGAAGGGCCTCGGCCTCTGGCCGGCACTCGTCGCCCTGCTCGCCTGGGGAGACCGCTACTCCCCCGACCCCAACGGGCCGCCGATGCTGATCGTCCACAAGGAGTGCGGCGGTGCAGTCAGCGACCGCGGCATTTGCGAAGAGTGCGGCAAGGTCCTGCACGCACGCGATGCCCGACCGGTCCCAGGTCCTGGCCTCAAAGGGGCAATTGATAACGCCGAGGCGCTCGCCGCGCGCTAGCTTTGATTGGGCGGCCGGGACGGCACAAAGCGACAAGGAGGGTTTGGAATGGCGACTGCAGCGGAGACTCAGGTGCGCGACAAGATCTTCATCGGCGGCGAGTGGGTTGAGCCCGAGGGCGCTGAGCCGCTCGAAGTGATCAACTCGACCACCGAGGAGGCGATGGGGACGATCCCCGCCTGTTCCTCCGCCGATGCCGACCGGGCCGTGATCGCCGCCCGCGACGCCTTCGAGTCGTGGTCGCAGACCTCGCGCGAGGAGCGCGCCGGCTACCTGAGTGCGATCTCCGCCGGCCTCGGCGAGCGCATGGATGAGATCGCCGCGACGATCTCCCAGGAGCTCGGCATGCCGCTGATGCTGAGCAAGATGATCCAGGCCGGACTGCCGATCGCCCAGTTCGGCGCGATGCCGAAGCTGATGGAGGAAGTCCGCTGGGAAGAGGAGATCGGCAACTCGCGGGTGCTGCGCGAGCCGGTCGGCGTGCTCGGCGCGATCACGCCCTGGAACTACCCCTTGAACCAGATCGCCTGCAAGGTCGCCCCCGCCCTCGCCGCCGGCTGCACCGTGGTGCTGAAGCCGAGCGAGATCGTGCCGCTCAACGCCTTCATCCTCGCCGAGGTGATCGAGGCGGCAGGCCTCCCCGCCGGCGTCTTCAACCTCGTCACCGGCACAGGTCCGGTCGTCGGCGAGGCGATCGCCGGTCACCCCGGCGTCGACATGGTCTCCTTCACCGGCTCGACCCGGGCCGGGCGCCGCGTCTCCGAGCTCGCCTCGGCGACGGTGAAGCCGGTCGCGATGGAGCTCGGCGGCAAGTCGCCGAACGTGATCCTCGACGACGCCGACCTGAGCAAGGCCGTGCCCGATGGGGTCGGCAAGTGCTACCTCAACTCGGGCCAGACCTGCAGCGCCCTGACCCGGATGCTGGTGCCGCGCGAGAAGCTGGCCGAAGCGGAGCAGATCGCGGCGCAGGCGGCCGAGAGCTTCACCCCGGGCGACCCCTTCGAGGACTCGACCCGGCTCGGGCCGCTGGTCTCGGAGGTTCAGCGCGAGCGCGTTCGCGGCTACATCGAGAAGGGCGAGGCCGAAGGGGCGAAGCTCCTGACCGGGGGTGCGACAGCACCGGACGGTCTGGACAAGGGCTACTTCGTTCGGCCCACCGTCTTCTCCGATGTGACGCCGGAGATGACGATCGCCCAGGAGGAGATCTTCGGGCCGGTGCTGGCGATCCAGCCCTACGACGGCGAGGACGATGCGGTGCGGATCGCCAACGACACGGCCTACGGACTGGCCGGCGGGGTCTGGTCGGCTGATCAGGACCGGGCGATCGGGGTCGCGAAGAAGATTCGGACTGGGCAGATCGAGATCAACGGCGGGGCGTTCAATCCGCTGGCTCCGTTTGGTGGCTACAAGCAGTCGGGGCACGGGCGGGAGAACGGTCGGTACGCGATCGAGGAGTTGTTGCAGGTCAAGAGTCTTCAGCTTTAGCGGGGGGAGAGTCGGGGGTGCCCCCTCCGGTTGCTGGGGTTTTCGCTGGAGGCGTCGCGGCTCTCGCTGAGTGGTCTGTGCGAAAACCAGGACGGCCGCTGCCCGGAGGGGCACCCCCGACTCTCTTCTCCGGCTCAATAGGCTGCCGCGCATGAACTTCGATCTTTCTGACGAGCAGAAGCTTCTTCGAGACACCGTGCGAGAGTTTGCGCTGGCGGAGGTGAAGCCCGTAGCCGAGGAGTTGGACCGGACTAAGAGCTTTCCCTACGAGATCGTTGGGAAGCTTGGAGGGCTGGGGCTGATGGGAATTCCGTTTCCGCAGGAGTACGGCGGGGGCGGTGCGGACACGTTGTCTTACGTGCTTGCTGTTGAAGAGTTGGCGCGGATTGATTCCTCGGTCTGCATCACGATGGCTGCGCACACCTCGCTGGGGACGATGCCGATTTACCTCTGGGGTAGCGACGAGCAGAAGAGCGAGTGGTTGCCTCGGCTCTGCACGGGCGAACGGCTTGCATCGTTTGGGCTGACCGAGCCGGAGGCTGGTTCGGACGCGGGGAACGTGCGAACGACCGCGAAGCTCGATGGGGGCGAATGGGTCGTCGACGGGGCCAAGCAGTTCATTACGAACTCGGGGACGGACATCTCGGGGTGTGTCTCAATCACCGCGGTTACCGGCGAGGCAAATGGGCGCAAGGAGATCTCCAACTTGATCGTGCCCAACGGGACGCCGGGGTATGAGATCGGCGAGGGGTACCGGAAGATGGGTTGGAACGCCTCGGATACGCGGCCGCTCAGCTTCGAGGACTGCCGGGTGCCCGAGGGGAATCTGCTTGGACGTCGTGGCGAGGGGTTCAAGAACTTTCTTCACATCCTTGATGGGGGCCGGATCGGCGTTGCCGCTATGGGCGTTGGCCTTGCCCAGGGCGCGCTCGACGAGGCGATCTCCTACGCCAAGGAGCGCCAAGCGTTTGGGCAGGCGATCTCCAAGTTCCAGTCGATCCAGGCCAAGATCGCCGACCTCTCGGCGCAGATCGAGGCGGCGCGGCTGCTGACCTGGCGGGCGGCGCTGGAGAAGGACGCGGGCAAGTCGTTCACGCTCACCGCCGCCCAGGCCAAGCTGATCACCGGGCGCCTCGCGGTCAGGGCGACCGAGGAGGCGGTGCAGATCCACGGCGGCTATGGCTTCATCGAGGAGTACCCGGTCTGCCGTTTCTACCGCGACGCCAAGATCCTCACGATCGGCGAGGGCACCGACGAGGTGCAGCAGATGGTGATCGCCCGGCAGCTCGGCTGCTAAGCGCTGCTGCCTTGCAGGGTAAAGCGCACGCGCGTTCCCGGGGCGCCCTCGTCCAACCAGATGCGGCCGCCGTGGGCCTCGACGATCGCCCGGGAGATCGCCAGGCCGAGGCCGGCGCCGTCCTCGCTGCGCGACTCGTCGCCGCGGTAGAAAGCGTCGAAGACCCTCTCGCCGTCGGCCGCTGAGATGCCCTCGCCCTCGTCGGCGACCTCGATCTCGACGTCGCCACCCGCATCGCGCGCCCTGATCGTGACGCTGCCGTCAGCCGGGGTGTGGCGAATCGCGTTCTGGATCAGGTTGAAGAGCACGCGCTGGACCTTCTCGGCGTTGGCCTGCGCCAGCACCTCGTGCGGCGGCAGCTCGGCCGCGAGCGCGACCCCGCGGGCTTCGGCCGGCACCCGCATCGCGGCAACGGTGTCGTCGATCAGCCCGCGCAGCTCGACCTGGCGCATCGTCCAGGAGATCTCCCCCGCCTCGATCCGCGAAAGCTCGAAGAGGTCATCGATCAGCGCTGTCAGTGCCTCGACGTGGGTGCGCATCTCACCCAGGTAGCGCTCGCGGGTCTCCCCGGTGACGACGCCGTCGTCGATCGCCTCGACCAGCAGCCGCAACGAAGCGAGCGGCGTGCGCAGGTCGTGGGAGACGGCGGCGACCATCTGCCGGCGCGCCTCCTCGACCTGCCGGCGCGAGCGCTCCTCCATCGCCAGACGCACGGCAAGCGCGGCGGCAAGCGCGGCGCCGGCAAGCGCCAGGGCGACGAAGAGCACCTGGGCAAAGCCCATCCAATGCGGCACGGCGACCGCTGCGGCGCCGGCAAGAAAGGCGGCGATCGCAATCAGACCGGCGCTCTTCACGGGCGCAACCTGTAGCCGACTCCCCAGACCGTCTCGATGAAACGGGGCTGGGCCGGGTCGTCGCCGAGCTTGGCGCGGAGGCGACGGACGTGGACGGTAACGGTGCTGGTGTCGGTAAAGGCCGGATCGCCCCAGACCGCTTCCATCAGCTGGTCGCGCGAGAAGACCTGGCCGGGGTGGGTGGCGAGATAGGCGAGCAGGTCGAACTCGCGCTGGGTCAGCGAGAGCTCCTTGCCCTCGAGCATCACTGTCCGCATCGCCGGGTCGACCCGCAGCGGCCCGACCTCGATCGGCGCCGCCGCCTCTTCTGCCGGCGGCGAGACCCGCCGCAGCACCGCATCGACCCGCGCCACGAGCTCCTTGGGCGAGAAAGGCTTGACCACGTAGTCGTCGGCACCCCGCCGCAGGCCGATCAGGCGGTCGGACTCCTCGCCACGCGCGGTCAGCAAGATCACCGGCACCGGGGCGCCCGGTCGCTCGTGCAGCTGTCGCATTACCTCGATCCCGTCGAGCCCCGGCAGCATCACGTCGAGAACGACCAGGTCGGGACGGCCGCGTTCGGCGACCTGCAGCGCCCCCGGGCCGTCGGTTGCCGCGAGGGTCTCGTACCCGGCCTGCTCCAGATAGCGGCCGACGACCTCGACGATCGTCGGCTCGTCGTCGACGACGAGCACGGTGGCGTGGAAAGTCTCAGCCATCGATGGGATTGTCGCCGAGTCGGCGGGGCTAGCCAAAGGTGAAGGCATAGCCCATCACCCCCGCCTGCGGAACCAGGGTCAGCACATGGTCCTCGACCCGGGGCAGGTCGACGAGGTTGTAGAGGCGCTGCGCGTCGATCTTGACCACGCCGTTGTGAACATCGGTGCCCGCGTCGGCGCTCGAGATCGGATGGCCGTCGAGCAGGACCCGCATCGTTCGGGGATGCCGGGGCGAACCGAGCACCAGGTAGGCGCGCCTGGCAGCGAAGTGGAGGTAGAGCGAGCCGCCTTCGGCCGTGGCTGAATCGAGTGCGATCCGCCAGCGCCCGTGGTAGGCGAATTCGTCGTCGGGCAACGATGTCGGGGCGGTGAAGTCGTGGCTGCCGGGCGAGAGCATCGGGTTGGTGAAGCGTTCGGCCCGGGCCGCTCCGAGGTAGGTCTCAGGGGTGGTCACGGTCGCCGAGGGAGCGATCGCCCGCACCTGGGTCTCCTGCCCCGGCACCTTCCTGCCCGCTTCGGCGAGGAGCTGGCGGATGATCCCCTCCTTCTTGCCGTACTCGCCCTCGCCGAAGTGGGCGTAGCGCACCCGCCCCTGAGCGTCGATGAAGTACTCGGCCGGCCAGTACTGGTTGCCGTAGGCGTTCCAGGTGGCAAGTTCGTTGTCCTGGGCGACCGGATAGTGGATCCCGTTGCGCTCGATTGCTTCTTCGACGTTGCTCGCCTCCTTCTCGAAGGGGAACTCGGGCGAGTGGACGCCGACGATCGTCAGGCCGTCCTTGCGATACTTCTTGTCCCAGGCCGTCAGGTAAGGAAGCGTGCGCAGGCAGTTGATGCAGCTGTAAGTCCAGAAGTCGACCAGGACGACGCGACCGCGCAGCGAGCTCAGGGTCAGGGGCCGGTCGCCGGGTGTGTTGAACCAGCGCTCGTTGCCGACGAATTCCGGCGCGGTGCCGAGCACGGGCAAATCGATCCGCCCGCTCGCGGCCGTCTTTGGCTGTGGGACGTTCGCGGCCGCGCCGCCGACGCCGTGGGGCGATTCGCCGCGGACATCGTCGAGGGCCGCCTTGGCCGCGGCCGTGTCCTCCAGGCCTTCGGTGGGATTGACCAGGAAGCTGGGCAGCGAGCTGGCGATCCTGTTCTGGAACTTGAGGTCGTAGTTGCCCAGCATTGCCAGCGCAACGACGACCATCACCGCCCCCATCGCGATCTGCAGGCCGCCGCCACGACGGGCGAGCGGCGCGACCAGGCGCCTCCCTCCCAACATCAGGAAGTAGAGGACGACGGCCGAGCCGATTCCGTAGCTGAGCGCCACCGCGAGGCGCCCGCCCGTAAACGGCTGCGAAGCCGAGACGACGATCACCCCCGCCAGGATCGGCCCGGCGCAGGGCGCGTAGACGATGCCGAGGCTGGCGCCGACCGCCGTCCCGGACCAGAAGCCGTCGCCATCGCCGCCGGCGACTCCGGCCCGGCTCGCGAAGCGGCTCAGCCAGGCCTCGACCCGGGCGGCGAGCGACGGAATCATCAACGTGACCCCAAAGCCGAGCAGGACCGCGATCGCCAGCTTGCGCAACAGGTCGTTGGGCAGACCCAGGGCCGAGATCACGTAGACCAGCCCGACCGTGGCGAAGGTGAAGGAGACCGCCAGGCCGACAACGATCCCGAGCGGGCGCCGCCTCCCCCCCGTCGCGCCGGCCGAGAGGGCGATCGGCAGCACCGGCAGCACACAGGGCGAGAGCGCGGTCCCCGCGCCCGCGACGAAACCGAACAGCATCAGCAGGGCCATGGGCTGAACCTTTCCACCTCGGGATTACGAGGAGATAACGGCGACCGGTTCAGTATTTCGCTCGCCCGACATCTTGTCTGCAAAGCGGGAAAATGCCCTGTTCAGTCAAATTAATTCGCTTTAGCACTAAGGATTAACGCCCTGACCGTGACGACACCGGGCACGATGGCATGGGGCCCCGCGACAACTCCGTACGACCGCGCCGCCAACCCGGTCTCGGGCGCCACCGCCAACGAGTCCGGCACCGCCGACGTCGAGTTCTAAGCAGCCGCAGGCGTCGAGGTGACCGAAGCCTCGGTGCGCCCCGCGACCTCGGCTGCGCGGCCCACCCGCTCGCCGATGCCGTAGTGAGCGCAGATCGTCAGCTCGTGCTCGCGCAACAGCGGTCGGGTCGGATCGACGACGGGCGAACTGCGGATCGTGTCGCGGGGGTGGGCGACCCAGACCCGGCGGGCGGCCCCGGCGCAGTCGCGCAAGGGCACCGCAACCAGGCTGCCGCCGAAGCGGCCCTGCTTGACGATCAGCCAGCTCGGCTCGCCGCTGCCGGCATCGGCGAAGAAGCCGTGAACCTGGCCGACGCCCGTTCCGCTCATATCGTCGACCGAATGGCCGACCCAGTCCCTCGCCTCGCTCGGCGCGGAGGCGGCGGGCTCAGCCATCCGCCTGCCGTTCCAGCAACTCCGAGGCAGCGCTCGCCGGGTCGAGCTCACGGCTCACCACCCGATCCAACAGCGCCTCGGTCTCGGGATCGCCGGCGGCGGTAGCCTCCATCCGGCGCCGCATCCGCGAAGTCGCGATCCCCAGCACCTCGTTGCGCAGGTTGCGAGCCCGGCGCTCCCCGAGCGTCCCCGCCGCCTCGATGAAGGCGCGGTGCTCGTCGATCGCCTCGGCCAGCTCGGCGACACCCTCGCCACGGGCGGCCTCGGTGCGCAGGATCGGCACCTTCCAGCCTTCGGGATCGTGTGAGAGCGCCAGCACGCCGCGCACCTCGCGCACCATCGTGTCGGTCATCGGGTGGTCGGCCTTGTTGACGACGATCACGTCGGGGATCTCCATCACGCCCGCCTTCAGCGCCTGGATCGAGTCGCCGGATCCGGGCATCAGGGCGAGCACGATCGTGTCGGCGTGATCGACGATGTCGATCTCCGCCTGGCCGACCCCAACCGTCTCGATCAGCACGTCGTCCTTGCCGGCCGCGTCCATCGCCAGCGCCACCTGCAGCGCCGCCTCCGAGAGGCCGCCAAGCGCGCCGCGGGAAGCCATCGAGCGAATGAAGACGCCGGGGTCGAGGAAGTGGTCGGAGAGCCGGATACGGTCACCGAGCAGGGCGCCGTGGGTGAAGGGGCTGGAGGGGTCGATCGAGAGCACCGCGACCTGGCGCTCGGCCTTGCGCAGCTCCGCCGTCAGCGCCCCGATCAGGGTGCTCTTGCCGACCCCGGGCGGTCCGGTGAAGCCGACGATCCGCGCCTTGCCGGTGCGCGGGTAGACCTCGCGCACCAGCTCCCAACCGGCCGGGTCGTCGGACTCGATCAGCGTGATCGCCCGCGCCAGGGCACGCTTGTCCCCAGCGACAAGCCGCTCGGAGAGCGGGGCGGGCTTGGCGACGTCGGTCAAGGCCCGGTGAGTCTAGAGTCCTCGCCGCCGTGATCCGAACGACCCGCTTCCTCGCCCGCAACGGAATGCTGAACTGGCAGTACGGACGGCTGCTCGTCCGCTACCTGCGACGTCGGCTCTTCACCGCCGCCGGCCGCCGCTGGCGCACCGACGGCCTCGTCTTCTTCGGCCGCGGCCTCGAACTCGAGATCGGCCGCAACGGCAAGCTCGACTTCGGCCGCTTCGTCTGGATCGGCGACGGGACCAAGATCCGCTGCCACGAGGGGCGGGTCGAGATCGGCGCCAAGACTGTGATGGGCCAGGAATGCACGATCTCCGCCTACCAGCACGTGCGAATCGGCGAGCAGTGCGTGATCGCCGACCGGGCGATGTTCATCGACTTCGACCATGGCGTGGTCGAAGTCGAGCGCCCGATCCGCGTCCAGGGCATCTACAAGCGCGACGTCGAGGTCGGCTCCAACGTCTGGATCGGCTATGGCGCCTGCATTCTGCGCGGAGTCAGCGTCGGCGACAACTCGATCGTCGGTACCAACTCGGTCGTGACCAGGGACGTTCCCGCAAACGCGGTCGTCGCCGGGATCCCGGCGCGGGTGATCAGGATGCGGGAGGCGCCGCAGAACCTGCGCTGGCCCGAGCCGGTCGAGCCGGACCCGGAGGCCTGGACGACGCTGCGCCCACCGGACGCGTAGCACCGAGGCCTTGGGCGTGGGTCAGGCGAGCGCCGCAGGCAACGTGCGAAGTCCGTGCTCCCGTGCCGCTCGGTGCAGGCGCGCGTCCCAGGTGGCGAAGGTCACGCCGTCTTCATCGAGGGACAGCGCGGCGGCAAGGTGCAGAGCGTCAAGCGTGCGCAAGCCAGTCGCGATGCTCAACCGTGCGGCAAAACCAGCCAAGGCGTCATCGAGCTCGATTACATCGAAGTGGATCCAGTCGCGCTCAACCTCCGCGAGATCGCTCCTCCTGCCCCCGCGAGCAACGGCCCGAGCGGTCTCCACGAAACCGATGCGGCACATCGACCATTCCCTCACACCCGACATTGCCCTGACCAGCACATCGGTGCCCTCCTCCCGCACATAGCGCTTGACCAGCGCGCTCGCATCGAGATAGAGGTTCACCGGTCTTCCTCGCGTTCGGCGAGGATCAGCTCGGAAGCAGACGTGCCTGTGTCGACCGGCGTGGCGGGCGGCGCCTCCGATGGCGGGCGGGACGCCGGCGTAACCCTGCCTTCGGCAATCAGCTTCTTCATTGCCTCGCTTCGCGCGGGCGTCGCCGGCACGATGTCGGCGACGGGTTGGCCGCGCCGAGTGATCCTCACCCGCTCGCCCTCGCCGACGCGGCGCAGCACGCTGCTCAAGTTCGCCTTCAACTCCCCAACTCCAATTTCTCGCACGCATCCATCTTAGCCTCCCGTCAGCTAGCCGACATCTTTTGTCTGCAAGCAGTATAACACGAATAGATGACAGCTGTCTGTAAGACAGAACACAGATTCAGAGGTGGTATCCCGCTCGGGCGAACTCACATTCGCCCGGTTGTCGGCGGGCGAAAAATCCAAAAGGATGCGGCGGTGGATATCGCCGCTAGCTTCGGCAGGAACCTGGCGCGTTGCCGGAAACGCGCCAAGCTGTCGCAGGAAGAGCTCGCCGTTCGCGCTTCCTTGCACCGGACGGCCGTCGGTCAGCTGGAGCGGGGCGAACGCGTCGCCCGGGTCGACACGCTGATCAAGCTTGCCGGATCGCTGGGGATTCCGCCCGGCGAGCTTTTGGACGGCATGGGCTGGGCACCGGGAGGAACGACCATGGGCCAGTTCGAGCCGCAGGGGGGGCGCCCCGAGCAGGAGATCAAGTAGGCCGCTTAAGCGGGGCCCAGCTTGGCGCCGGCCAGGCCGGCGTAGACCGCGGCGGTCTGCTCGGCGACGTCGCCCCAATCGAAGCGGCGCAGGTGCTCGTAGGCTTCCTCGACCAGGCTGCGGCCCAGCTCGTCGTCGGAGAGGACGCGGATCGCGACCTCGGCCAGGGCTTCGGGATCGTGGGCGCGGAAGCGCAGGCCGGCCTCCTCGTGGGGAACGACCTCGCGCAAGCCGCCGGTGTCGGCGACGATGCAGGGACAGCCCGAGGCCATCGCCTCGAGCGCGACCAGGCCAAAGGGCTCGTAGATCGAGGGCACCACGGTGAGGTCGGCGATCTTGTAGAGCGAGTGCAGGACGTCGTCGCCGATCCAGCCGAGGAAGGTGCCGTGCTCCATCAGACCCAGCTCCTCGGCCTGCTTGTGCAGCTCGGCCTCGTGCGTGCCGGAGCCGGCGATCAGGAAACGCGTGCCGGGGACCTCCTCGATCAGCCGCGGCATCGCCTCCAGCGCCAGCTGGAAGCCCTTCTCGTAGACGAGGCGGCCAATCAGCAGGACGAGCTTCTCGCTGGGGGCGGCGAACTCCGAGCGCAGACGGGTCAGCTCGGCCGGGTCCTGCGGCTGCAGGTCGTCGGGGTCGATCCCATTGGGTATGACCGAGACCCGCTCCTCGTCGACGCCGAAGATGTCGGCGATCTGCTCGCGCATGTAGTGCGAGCAGGCGATCACGCGGTCGGAGCGGTTGGTGATCCAGCGCTCGACCCCGTGGATGTAGGTCTGCGGGTGCTTGTCGACCCAGCCTTGATGGCGGCCGTGCTCGGTGGCGTGGATCGTCGTCACCAGCGGCGCGCCGAAGCGTTTGGCGAGGTGGTCGCAGGCGTTGGCGACGAGCCAGTCGTGACCGTGGACGAGGTCGAAGCTGTAGCGGTCGCCGAGCTCGACCCCGGCGGCGAGCATGTCGGAGTTCATCCGCTCGACCCAGGCGACGAACTCGCCGAGGTCGGTCGGTCGCTTGGGCTCGCGGATGCGGTGGATGAAGACGCCGCCGCGGCGCTCCTCGGCCGGCGACTCCTCGCCGCCGCGGGTGAGGACGTGGACCTCGACGTCGCGCTCGACCAGCGCCTCGGAGAGCTTGCGCACGTGGCGGGCCAGACCGCCCTCGATCAGCGGCGGGTACTCCCAGGAAAGAATTAGAACGCGGGTCACGACTGAAGGAGCGGCGAAAGGCTCAGGTCAGGGGCGAGGGCGCGCATGCGCGGGTCGGCGATGGCCGGAGAGTCTATGGCCTCCAAGGCCGCTTCGGCGTGGGAAGTCGCCCGCTGAAAGGCGTAGTCGCCAGCCTGGCCGCGTTTGTCGAGGAAGGCCCAGTCGCTCGCCTGCGCGGCCAGGAGCTCGCGCGTTGCACGGCTCGCCGCGTCGCCGCGCAGGCCGCCGCGCAGTGCCCGCAGCACCCTCAGCTCCAGCCGCCGGGCGCCCCAAGCAAGGTCCGACACCGCGGGAGAGTCCCAGGTGCGCAGGTCCTTGCCCTCCCCCCAAGTCGAGGCGGCAAGCGGGCGCTCGACCGGCTTGTGCGCGGCGAGCGCCTCGGGCACGGTGAGCAGGCGCACCCCGGCCGCCTCGGCCCGGGCAAGGACCTCGCGCAGCCAGATCGCCCCCTCCGACCACCAGTGGCCGAGCAGCTCGGTGTCGATCGCGAAGACGAGCAGGCCGCGGCGCTCGCGGGTTACGGCGAACTCGCGCAGGCGAGCGGCGGCCGCGGCGAGGAACTCGCCCGCCTGGCGCTTTGCCGCCACTTTTGCCACAGCGGGGTCGTAGCCGCCACCGCCGACCTTCCAGATCCGCACACCCCGCAGCGACTCGCCGGCGAACTGTGCGTGGGCGGGGTCGGAGGGGTAGCCGCCCAGCGACCAGAGCCACTGGATCGCCTCCCAATCGATCGGCAACGCCACCGGCCCGGCCTCGGTCGCGACCGGGCTGAGCGCGTCGAGCGACCCCTCGTAAGGACTCTGGTCGATGCAGAACCAGCCCACCCCATGCTCCGCCAAGCGCCACTCCAGCCCGGGCACGTAGGCGCACTCCGGCAGCCAGAACCCGCCCTCCCAGCCGAAGCGGCGCCGGTGCGAGCGGATGCCCGCGTCGAGCTGCAGGTCCAGGCCCTGGCGGGTGGCGAGCAATGGCAGGACCGCGTGGGTGGCCGAGGAGGCGGCAAGCGCGATCCGACCCTCGTCGCTCGCACGCTGGAACGAGCGCAGCGGGCTGCCGCCGTCGGCGTCGAGCAGCTCCAGGGCACGCCGGTAACGAACCAGTTCGGCGTCGACGGCGTCGCGGCATTCGGCCGCCACGTCGTCGCGATCGGCTTCGGCGGCGCCGATCCGCCAGTCGATCAGGAAGCGCCGCAATCGCTCCTGCACCCCCTTGTCCTCGAGCTGGTCCGCCAGCACCGGGGTAATCGTCATCGTCAGCCGGTCCGCCACCTCCAGCACCGGCAGGTAGGAGCGAAGCACCGCGTCGAAAAGCCACTCCTCGCCGAACGGGTAGGTCCCGAAGCCGTCGACGTAGGGCATGTGGGAGTGGAGGACGATCGCCAGGTCGCCGGCGCTGCGCTCAGGCGGCATGGCAGACGGCGAGGAAGTCCAGCGCCCGGTCGAGGTCGCCCTCCTTCAGCTCGAAGTCAGAGGCGGCGATCGCCGGGGTGAAGCGGTCGTAGAACGGCTTGGTCAGGTGCAGTGCCTGGTGGACGCGGTCCCAGCCGAGCTTGATCGCGAGCTCGTGCGCGCGCAGCTTGCGGGCGTGGAAAAGGCCGAGCACCTCGACCCTCGGGAAGTGGTCCTCGCAGAGCCGGCGGAACTCGGCAGCCCGGTACTCGCGCACGTGCCAGGGGTTGTCGGACTTCTCGGCGCCCGGAGGCGCCAGCGTCAACAGGTTCGGCGTCGAGACATAGGCGACGCCGCCCGGAGCCAGCATCGACTTGAAATGCTCGAGGATCGCGCCGGCGTCCTCGACGTGCTCGATCGTCTGCAGGAAGACGACCGCGTCGCAGGGCTCGGCGAAGCTTTCGACCAGGTCGCGCGCGAAGCGCAGGTGGGGGCGCACGTAACGCAGGCGAGCGTGCTCGTGGGCCTCGGGGTTGGCGTCGACCCCAACTACGCTCGCCGCCGTGCCGGCCAGAATGTTCGAGCCGTAGCCCTCGCCGCAGGCCATGTCGACCACCCGCTTGTCAGCAACCCGCTCCGCGATCCATTCGTAGACGACCAGGTGACGCCGGTACCAGTAGTTCTCCTCGGGCACATCGGGCAGCGTGCGCTCGCCGGTCAGCGGCAGCGGCGGCACCCCGTCGGACTGGTCGAGCTGAACGTATTCGCGGGTCACGATCCGGGACGGTATTGGGGCGCCTGCGCTCCGTGCGTTACGCCGATCCGCATAGAGTTCCGCGCCATGCCAGCCTCCCCCACCGCCACCCCCGAGCACATCAAGGACGTCAACACCCGCTACCACGACGCCGCCGCCGATGAGTACGACGCCAAGTGGGGCATCGACTTCGGTGAGACCGGCCAGGAGCAGGTGCGCCAGAAGCTGGTCAAGGCGCTCGGCGGGCGCAAGGGCGAGAGCTTCGGGGCCGGCCTCGAGATCGGTTCGGGGACCGGCTACTTCTCGCTCAACCTGCTGCAGCTGGGGGCAATCCAGAGCCTGACCGCGACCGACATCTCCACCGGGATGCTGACGCGCCTCGCCAACACCGCCGAGGGGCTCGGCCTCGAGGTCGAGACGGTGCAGACCGAGGCCGAGGAGCTCCCCCTGCCGGACGAAAGCTTCGACCTCGTCTTCGGCCACGCCGTCCTGCACCACATCCCCGACCTCGAGAAGGCCTTCGCCGAATTCCGCCGGGTGCTGCGACCGGGCGGTGTCATCGCCTTCGCCGGCGAGCCTTCCCGCTACGGCGATCGCCTCGCGGCGCTGCCAAAGCGCGCCGGCATGTTCGTCGCCCCCGCTTGGCGACGAGCCGTAAAAGCCCAGCCCCGCGCCATTGCCGAGGCGGAACAGTCCGAGGGTCACTCGCTTGAGGGCGAGGTCGACGTTCACGCCTTCGCCCCTGCCGACCTCCGCCGCCTGCTGAAGGATTCCGGCTTCGAGGATCGCCACGTTGGCGGCGAGGAGCTGCTCGCCAACGCCTGGGGCTGGGGCCTGCGCACAGTGGAGTCCAGCGCCGAGCCCGACTCGGTCTCCTGGGGCTGGCGCAGCTTCGCCTTCCGCAGCTACATCGCCCTGCAGAAGGTCGATACCCGGCTGCTCGAGCCCCACCTCCCCGCCGAGCTCTTCTACAACCTGCTCGTCTCCGCCCGCAAGCCGGCTTAGCGAACGGCCGCCACACGGCCGGCGCGAACCCGACACAACTCGATGATCTTGTCGATCGCCGGGAGATGCCACCCTTCGGCCTCAGCTTCTAGGCGAACCTCCTCTACACACCGGAGGACGTCAGCCGACCAGCGCCGGATGAACCCGGGAAGCTGCCCGCCGAAGCCGCTGTCGGAGGCAAGCCTTTCCCAAGCCGCCAGATCCACGCTCTCCGGCTCATCGACGCCGCCGACCGCCATCGCCATGCGATCCGTGAGCTCCGGATAGATCGAGGTCGAGACGATGTCGTAGAGCGGCGCGAGCCGGGTCCCGGTCGCCGGGTCGTAAAGCAAGGCGAAATTCTTTCCGTGCGCATCGCTGTTGCCGAGCAGGAAGTTGACCAGTACCGCCTTGACGAAGGCGTTGATGTCGGCGGCGGCCCGGGGGGTTCTCAGGTCCCTGAGCAGTCCGACGACCGCCGCCACAGAAGGCCCGCCGTTCGCCTCATACCTGGCAGCGGGCAGGATGCCAAGCGCTTGACACATGTCCTCCTGGTGGATGCGCACGATCCGTCCATCCCCAACAGCGGCGCGATCGAAGCGCTCGACGTAGAGACACGGAGTCGAACCGATCCGGACGATCTCGGTATCCGCCACCTCCAGGCCCATGGCTGACGCTACCTTCATGCAGAAGGCCTCGTTGGCGGCAAGGTCCTCGTAGTGGCCATAGTCGGGCTTGAGCAAGCAGGTGCTGGGTGCGCCGCCCGTTGGCTGTCCGTATTGCCCGGAATGCGTCCGGGTCAACACCAGCTTGTCCTGCACTCCCCCCAGACTGAGGCGGAGCCCATCGGGTTTGTCACTGACGCCCAGCGGGCGCCTCGGCAGTTCGTCCACCAAAGTCTCGAGCTCGTCCGGGCTGAGCAGACGAACCCCTTCGTCCCCCGATGCGGCGGGCTCCTCCCCCTCGGGGAGGACGACGACCGCGCCGGCGCAATCGACCCCCAGCTCCCTCAGAAGGCCGAATCCATCGTCCTCGCTGAGGCCGAATTTCCTCGCCATCGCTTTCCGCACCGAACCCTCGGGCAGCAGGCCTTCAAAAAAGGGGGCGGACTGACTGGGCGTGAACCCCTTCTGCCGAAGGGGCAAGGAAGCCGAAAGAGGCACATCGCCCTCTGCATTTGGGGCGGCGAACGCCTGCTCGGAGTACGTGAATCGGTAACGGGACGGTCCGCGCCGCTCGATCGCTCCCAGCGGCTCTCCACGGAGAAAGACCGCAAGCTTGGCGCCGGCGCGAGCGCTCATCGTTTGCCGGCTTGAAGCCGAAGCCCGAGCACCCCTAGAACCGGCGACAGGCTGTCGAGCCGACTCGTCGGCTTGCCGTGCTCGATCTGGTGGATCACGCGCGTGCTCACTCCAGCGGCGAGGGCCACCTCGTCCTGACGAAGACCGAGGGCTTCGCGCGATTGACGTACCGCGCCTCCAATTGCCTCGGCGTCCCTCCTTGCCGCATCTTGCTTTGACTGCATGATCATGCATATTAGCCTAAAGTACGGCCGAAATCAAGCTTTTATGCACGATCACGCAGTTGACTGCTTTTATAAAGCTAGACGCCGGTGATCTGCGCGATCATGCATTACGGTTCTGATTCTGCCCGCCGGGCGCGGAAGAGCTTGACGCCGGTGTCAATGCCCTTGAGCTTGCGCTCGCCGGCGAACGAGTAGGAGAAGCCGTCGCCGGCGGCGTCCTTGGCCACCGCATCGACCAGCACGCTGCCGGGGCGGGCGACGGCGGTGAGGCGACTTGCCAGGTTGACAGCGCGGCCGTAGTAGTCGCCGGACTGGGCGAGCGTCGGCCCCACCGCGAGCCCCGCGCGCAGGAAGGGAAACTCCTCGCCTTCCCCCTCGGTCATCTCGATCAGCTCGAGCGCCGCGTCGAGCAATGGCTCGACCTCGGCCGAGACCAGCATCGCGGCGTCGCCGATCATCTTCACCAGCCGCACCGGAGGCTCGGCGACGATCGCCGCCATTTCCTCGAAGCGGCCGGCCACCGAACCGAGCTCCTCCGGTGCGATCTCCTCGCCGAGCCGGGTGAACTCGACCAGGTCGGCAAAGCAGATTGCGCGGTCGACCGAGCCGCGGATCTCACCCGAAGCGAGGTCGGCGGCGCCGATCACGTCGCGGCGGATCTGCTCGAGGGTGTGCGCCCGCAGGGCGTAGATCAGCGTCGGCTCGAAGACCGGCAGCATGTTCTCCGCCGCGTCGGCAAAGCGCAGCGCCAAGTCGCGCTCGGTGTCGCCCGGCTGCATCAGCGTGCGGATCATCAGCTCGCGGTTGCCCTCGGCGATCCGCGCCGTCGCCATCCCGATCGTCCGCGCTACCTGAAGGATGCCGTCCTCGGGGAGGCCGGCGTCGTAGAAAGCCTTGGTCCTCCGCGCCGCCTCGAGGTCGGAATTGGTGAGGATTCGGTCGTCTGGGTCCGGATAGGGCAGCCCAAGCGCGGCAGAGGCGCGTTGCAGGAGCTCGAGCTCGGCGCCGGAGAGCGCGGCGATTTCGCGCGGCGAGTAGCGCGGGCCGTCGCCGGCGATGCTGCGCTCCACCGGCAGCAGGGTCAGGCGCCCAGCGCCCACCGCGTCGCGCAGTTCCTCCAGCGTCACCCCTTCTGAGGCCAGCTGCTCGAGCAGCGTCAGGCGATCGCGGCGCGCGTCGCCTTCGAGCCCGTCCAGCAGTCCCTCGGCTTCGAAGTCGATCATCCGAACGCCACGCTACCGCCACGGCGGGGGTCGCCGCCCCCGCTCAACGCTCCGGTCCCGTGTTCCCGCGCGACCGCCTGGGTACCGCCGAAGAAGAGATTGATCTCCGGGCGGCGCAGGACCGGGGTCCCGCGCGCCTCGATCCGCGCCAGCGCCTCCTCGTCGATTCCCGGCTCGGCCTGCACGACGCCCTGCTCGAAGTGCAGGCGCGGCGCCCGCACGGCGTCCCCCGCCCCCATCCCCTGCTCGACCGCGCGGACGATCGTCTGCAGGATCGCCGAGCGAATCCGGTTGGAGCCGGCGCTGCCGAGCCCCATCTCGATCTCGCCGTCGCGCAGGACCACGGTCGGCGCCATCATCGACGTCACCCGCCGCCCCGGCGCGATCGAGTGGAAGCCGAGCGGGTTGAGGTCCTCCTCGCCGAGCATGTTGTTGAGGATCACGCCGGTGCGGGGGACGAGCACGCCGGAGCCGGAGCCGTTGGAGCAGGTGACGTTGGCGCACATCCCGTCGCGGTCGAGGACCGAGATGTGGGTGGTCGAGCCGAGCAGATCGCCGCGAGCGTCATTGGCGGCACCCATCGCCTCGACCAGCTGCTCGGGCCCGCTGCTCTCGCCGAGCCGCTCAAGCATCTCAAGGCAGTAGGCGATCAGGGTTCCGCCCGAGGAGGGCGGCGGGTTGGTCAGAACTTCGGTGCCGCGGAAGCTAGTGCGAATCGGCTGGCGCTCGATCGTCTCGTAGGCGGCCAGGTCCCGCGGGCCAAGCGTGCCGCCGTGCTCGAGCACGTACTCGCTCAGTGCCGCGGCGACCTCGCCGTGACAGAAGGGCTCGGCGCCCTCGGCGCCGAACCGCTCCAACGCCTCGGCCAGCTCCGCGAAGCGGAAGACCTCGCCCTCGCGCAGGGTGCGACCGGCCGGCGCGTAGAGCTCCCGCGTGCCCTCGAGCCGGGCGTGGATCGGTTCGAGGATGTCGAGGATGTAGGCCTGCTCGGCGTTGACCGGCGCCCCCTCGCGGGCGAGGCGCACACCGGGCTTGACCAGCTCAGCAAGCGGCAACGAGCCGAAGCGGCGCAGCGCCTCCTCCAAACCCGCGGCGGTGCCGGGAACGCCACAGGAGACCGGGCCGACATAGAACGTCTGCACCGTCTCGGCGTCGAAGTGGACTGGGACAGGGACCAGCTCGGCGGCGCGCTCGATCCCATCCCTGCCGGGGGCGGCGACGAAGAAGTCGAGCAGTGTGGTCTCGGCGCCGCGGTGGACCATCATGAACCCGCCGGCGCCGAAGCCGGTCAGGGGGCTCTCGACCGCGAAGGAGGCGAGCGCGGCGCAGACCGCGGCATCGACCGCGTTACCGCCTTCGCGTAGAACCTCGGCCCCCGCCTCGGCGGTCAGTGGATGACCCGCGGCGACGACCCCGCTCATCGGACCGAGACTAGAACTAACCGGGCAGGAACTCTGGGACGTCGATGCCGAGCTCGCCGGAGCGCTCGGGGCGGCCCGAGCGCGGTGCGTCTTTGGTGCGCCGGATCATCGGCTCGGCGGCGCGGCGCTGCGGCGCGGCGCGGCCATCGAAGCGGGTTGCGACAACGGTCACCCAGACCTGGTCGCCCAGCTCCTCGTCAACGTTGGCGCCGAAGATGATGTTGGCATCGGGGTGGGCGGCGTCGCCGACCAGTTTCGCCGCCTCGCTGATCTCGACCAGCGAGAGGTCGGCACCACCGGTGATCGAGAGCAGGATCGCCCGGGCGCCCTCCATCGAGGTCTCCAACAGCGGCGAGGAAATCGCTTTTTCGGCTGCCAGCACCGCGCGGTCGTTGCCGTGGCCCATGCCGATGCCGAGCAGCGCCCGGCCGGCCTCCGACATGATCGTGCGGACATCGGCGAAGTCGAGGTTGATCACGGCGGGCAGGGTGACCAGGTCAGAGATGCCCTGGACGCCCTGGCGCAGCACGTCGTCGGCGACCTGGAAGGCCTCGACCATCGAGGTCTGCTGGTCGAGCACCTCGAGCAGGCGGTCGTTGGGGACGACGATCAGCGTGTCGACCTCAGAGGCAAGTTCCTCGATGCCCTTGTTGGCTTGATTGCCGCGGCGGCTGCCCTCGAAGCTGAACGGCTTGGTGACGATGCCGACGGTGAGCGCACCGACCTCACGGGCGAGGCGGGCGATCACAGGGGCAGCGCCCGTCCCGGTGCCGCCCCCGGCGCCACAGGCGACGAAGACCATGTCCGAGCCCTTGAGCAGGCGCTTGATCTTGTCCTGTTCCTCGAAGGCCGAACGGTGGCCGAGCTCGGGATCGGCGCCGGCGCCAAGACCGCGCGTCGCCTCCTCGCCGATGTGAACGGTGACGTCGGCCATGCAGAGCTGCAACGACTGAAGATCCGTATTGACGGCCATGAACTCCACTCCGGGAATTCGAGCCTCAACCATCCGATTGACGGCATTAACCCCACCGCCGCCTACCCCCACAACCCGAATAACAGGCTGGTGCGGCTCGCCACTCCCGGGCGGCTCGTACTCCGGCTCCTCCCGCCCATACCTCGGAGCTTCAACAACAGGCTCGATCTCCCGTCGCCCATAGCTGTGACTGGGCTCCTCGGAAAAAACCCTTTTAAGCCTCTCCGGAGGCGTCTCTTGCGAACTTTCTAGAGTCGGCTCGGCTGGCCCTGCAGGGCGATCCTCTGACGCCTCTCTCGCGGGTGGCGTGGATGATGGGGGGGTCGAGGACGGGTCCGAAGGGCCCGCCCGCAGCGCCTCCCCTTCATCCGCGACAGGACCCGCGACCGAGCGCTCTGAACCCTCCTCCGGAGTGTCCTCGGAAGTCGAGCGAAACAGGTCCGAAAGAGGACCCTCGCGCATGCTGGCTCGTTTACTGCGCCGACTCATTGTTAGCCAGAACCTCCTTCGCAAGCTCGCGGTAGTAGTTCGCGGCGCTGCTGCCGGAATCGTACTTGAGCACGCTGGCTCCCTTGACGGGCGCCTCGGCGAATTTGATCGCCTTGCGAATTCTGGATTTGAAGACGAGGTCGCCGAAGTTCTCTTCGAGGATC
>DASYIY010000012.1:0-10886 GCA_035997045.1 Solirubrobacterales bacterium
TCGGTCAGCATCGGTCTTCGTTTCTTACCAGCTCGACTTGGTCATTCCGGGGATGTACCCCTCATGCGCGGCCTCGCGCAGGCAGATGCGGCAGAGGCCGAACTTCCGGTAGTAGGCGCGCGGCCGGCCACAGCGGCGGCAGCGGTTGTACGCACGGGATTTGTACTTGGCCTTGCGGCCCTGCTTAACCTTCAGCGAAGTCTTAGCCATTCTCCTGATTCTCCTCATCGGCCGGTTTCTCGGCGTCCTGGTCGCCCTCGGCGGCGGGCTCTCCACCCTCACCCTCGTCCTCGGTCTCGGGCTTCGCGTATGCGTCTGGGTCTTCTTCCTTCAGCTGCTCCAGCGCGGCCTGCTCGGCCTCCGCCCGCAAGCGGGCCTCCTCCTTGCGCTTCTCCTCCTCGGCGGCTTCCTGCGTCTCGATATCGGCATCAGGTTTACCGGGCCGGCCCTCTTTGGCGAAGGGCATACCCAGCCCGAGCAGCAGCTCGAAGGCCTCTTCGTCGGTCGGAGCCGAGGTCGTGATCGTGATGTCGAGGCCGCGTACCTCATCGATCGAGTCGTAGTCGATTTCGGGGAAGATCAGCTGCTCCTTGACACCCATCGAGTAGTTGCCCCGGCCGTCGAAGGAGCGCGGGTTGAGGCCGCGGAAGTCGCGGATACGGGGCACGGCGATCGAGCAGAGCCGGTCGAGGAACTCCCACATGTGGGCGCGGCGCAGCGTCACCGAGAGGCCCACGGGCATACCCTCGCGGACCTTGAAGGAAGCGATCGACTTGCGGGCCCGGCGGATGTTGGGGTACTGGCCGGCGATCGTCGCCAGCTGAGTCTGGGCGGCTTCGAGCATCTTGTTGTTCTGCTTTGCCTCGCCCAGCCCCATGTTGAGCGTGATCTTCTCCAGGCGCGGTGCCTGCATCGGGGTCGAGTAGCCGAACTTGCTGGTCAGCGCCGGCAGCACGTCCTGCTCGTAGCGCTCGCGCAGGCGCGGCGGTGGCGCGGCCTGAGTCTGTGTGGCAGTGGCCTCCATCAGAACGACACCCCGCTTCGCTTGGCGAAGCGCTCGCGCTTGCCGCCTTTGTCGCGGCGCACGCCGACGCGGGTCGGTTTGTTGTCTTTGGGGTCGAGCAGCATCACGTTGGAAACGTGGATCGGCCCCTCCTTCTCGACGATGCCGCCGATGTCGCCGCCGCGAGTCGCATCCTGGACCGAGCGCGGACGTTCGTGGCGCTTGACCATGTTGAGATGCTCGACGAAGACCTTTTCCTTCTTCGGATCGGTCCGTACAACGCGGCCGGTCTTGCCCGCATCCTTGCCGCCGATCACCACTACCTGATCGTCTTTGCGGATCCGCATCGACTTGGCCATCTCAGAGCACCTCCGGCGCCAGCGAGATGATTTTCATGAAGTTGCGATCGCGCAGCTCGCGGGCTACCGGGCCGAAGATGCGGGTGCCGCGCGGGTTGTTGCTGGCCGGGTCGATCAGCACCGCGGCGTTTTCGTCAAAGGAGATGTAGGTGCCGTCGGGGCGGCCGAGCTGCTTCTTGGTGCGAACGACGACGGCCTGCACGACCTCGCCTTTGCGCACGCCACCCTGGGGGCTGGCCTGTTTGACCGTGGCGGTGATCACGTCGCCGACGCCGGCGTAGCGGCGGTGCGATCCGCCCTTGACGCGGATGCAGAGGATCTCGCGGGCGCCGGAGTTGTCGGCGACCTTCAGTCTCGACTCCTGCTGGATCACTTGGCCTTCTCCAGAACCTCAACCAGGCGCCAGCGCTTGGTCTTGGACAGAGGCCGCGTCTCGACGATCCGAACGGTGTCGCCCTCGCCAGCCTCATTCTGCTCGTCATGAGCATGCAGCGTCCGCGAACGGCGCACGACCTTTTCGTAAGTCGGATGGCGCCGGGCGATGTCGATCCGCACAGTGATCGATTTCTCACCCTTGTTGGAGACAACCAGCCCCTGCCGAGTCTTGGCAGCAACAGCGTCCTTCTCCGCCTCGGGAGTCCCAGTGCCGGCAGTCTTGCCCTGCTTCGCCGCGGCCCGTTCCTTGCGCCGAGACTCAGCCTTGAGCTTGCGCTCCTGGGCCCGCTTGGCAATCCGCTCCTCAGTACTGAGAGCAGCCCCGGCTTTGTGCGGCTGGCGCGAACGCTGCAGCCTGCGCCGCTCCTTCCAGGGAAGGTCGTCCTCGGGATCCGGCTCCGCAGCAGGCTCCTCCTTTGCCGCCGGCTTCTCCTCCGCGGCAGCGGGCTCCGCCTGCTCAGCCTCAGCAGGCGCGGAGTCCTCAGCAGGTTCGTCCTTCGCCTCAGCCTCGGACGCCTCGTCCGCGGGTGGCGTGGCGGTGGGCTCCTCGCCCGCAGCTTGTGAGGACGAGGAGTCCTCCTCCGCGACAGGACCCGCGGTCTCGGCGCCCTCGTCCTGGGGCGTGTCCTCTGTCACGTCTTTCTTCTCCTCGTCCGTCATCTCTTCAGCTCTTTCTCAACGTCAATCCCGCGCTCCTTGGCAACAGTCAGCAGCTTTGCGACGTCCCGTCGCGCGACCCCGATCCGAGCCGTGTTCTCCAGCTCGCCGGTCGCCTGGCGGAAGCGCAGGTTGAACTTCTCCTGCTTGGCATCGATCAGCTTCGCGATCAACTCGTCGTCTTTGAGGTCGTGCACCTCGGCCGCCTTCACTGCGAATCTACTCCCTCGCGCATGACGAATTTGGTCTTCACGGGAAGCTTGTGCCCAGCCAGGCGCAGCGCCTCGCGGGCGAGATCCTCGGGAACGCCGGCTAGCTCGAACATCACCTTGCCGGGCTTGATCACGGCGACCCAGCCCTCCGGGTTGCCCTTGCCGGAGCCCATCCGCGTCTCGGCGGGCTTCTTCGTGTAGGGCTTGTCGGGAAAGACATTGATCCAGACCTTGCCGCCACGTTTGATCTTGCGGGTCATCGCCACACGGGCGGCCTCGATCTGACGGTTCGTGATCCAGCCACGATCGAGTGACTTCAGCCCGTACTCGCCGAAGGCGACGGTGCTGCCGCCCTTGGTGTTGCCGCGCATCCGGCCGCGCATCTGCTTGCGGTGCTTGACCCGCTTCGGCATCAGCATCAGCGACCACCTCCGCCGCGCTGCCCGCCGCGGCCGCCACCGGGACCTCCGCGACCGCCACCTGGACCTCCTCCACGCCCGCCGCGGTCGCCACCGCGGCCACCGCGATCTCCGCCCGGCCGACCGCCGCGCTGAGGACCCTGCGGCTCGTCTTCATCGAGCTGGTTGGAACGGAAGCCCTCGGGCATCACCTCGCCCTTGTTGATCCAACATTTGACGCCGATCCGGCCGGTCGTCGTGCGCGCCTCGAAGAAGCCGTAGTCGATGTTCGCCCGCAGCGTGTGCAGCGGCACCCGGCCATCCGAGTAGCCCTCGGTCCGCGCCATCTCGGCACCGCCGAGGCGACCGGAGACCTGAACCTTGCAGCCCTGGGCGCCGGAGCGCATCGCCGAAGTCAGGGCGCGTTTCATCGCCCGCCGGAAGGCAACCCGGTTCTGCAGCTGCTCGGCGATCGACTGCGCGACCAGCTTGGCGTCGAGCTCGGGACGCTTGACCTCGCGGATGTTCACCTTCACCGGTTTCCCGGTCAGCTTGTGCAGGTCTTTGCGCAGGGCATCGACTTCGCTGCCCGACTTGCCGATCACGATGCCCGGGCGGGCAGTGTGGATGTCTACCGCAATCTCGCCGTGACGCTCGATCGTGATGTTGGAAAGGCCGGCGTGAGCGAGCTTGTTTTCGATGTGTTCGCGGATTTTCAGGTCCTCGTTGAGGACATCGGCGAAGTCTTTCTCCTCGAACCAGTTCGACTTCCAGTCCTGGATGTAGCCGACGCGGAAGCCGCCGGGATGGATCTTCTGGCCCATGTCCCTAGTCCTCGTCTTCCGGTGTAAGTGCCACGGCGATGTGGCAGGTTCGCTTGTTGATCCGCGACGCGCGGCCCATCGCCCGCGGCCGGAAGCGGCGCAGGGTCGGGCCTTCGTCGACGGTGATCTCGGCGATCAGCATCTCGTCGCCGATCAAGTCGTGGTTGTTCTCAGCGTTGGAGGCTGCGGACTCGATCAGCTTGCTGATGTCCTGGGCCGCTCCTCGCGGCGAGAACGCCAGCAGCGCCCGCGCCTGCTCGATGTGCAGGCCTCGCACCTGATCGGCGATCAGGCGGGCCTTGCGCGGGGCGACCCGCACGTAGCGAGAGCTGGCACGGACGACGATCGGTGCGGCCACGCTATTCACCCTTGCCCGTTCCGGAGTGGGAGCGGAAGGTGCGGGTCGGCGCGAACTCGCCCAGCTTGTGGCCGACCATCGACTCGGAAATGAAGACCGGCACGTGCTTACGACCGTCGTGAACGGCGATCGTGTGCCCGACCATGTCGGGGAAAACGGTCGAAGCGCGGGACCAGGTCTTCAGCATCTGCTTCTGGCCCGACTCGTTCATCGCGTTGACGCGCTTCATCAGCGCCGCTTCCACCCACGGGCCCTTTTTCGTCGATCTACCCATGTCAGCGCTTCTTCTTTCCTCGGCGCCGGCCGCGCACGATGTATCGATCGGATTGCTTGCCCTTCTTCCGCGTGCGGTAGCCGAGCGTCGGCTTGCCCCAGGGGGTCACCGGGTGCCCGCCGGGGGTGTGGTGGGCCTCGCCGCCGCCGTGCGGATGGTCGACCGGGTTCATCGCAACACCGCGGCTCTGTGGGCGCTTGCCCTTGTGGCGACTGCGGCCGGCCTTGCCGACCTTGAGGTTCTGGTGCTCGGCGTTGGAGAGCACGCCGACCGTGGCGCGGCAATCGGCGCGGACCAACCGCATCTCCGAAGACGGCAGGCGCAGCGTCACCATCTCGCCCTCCTTGGCAGCGAGCTGGATCGAGGTGCCGGCCGAGCGGCCGAGCTTGCCGCCCTGGCCAGGCGTCAGCTCGACGTTGTGGACGAGCGTGCCGGTCGGCATCTCGCCGAGCGCAAGCGCGTTGCCCGGTTTGATGTCAGCACCGGCGCCCGACTGAACCTCATCGCCGACCGAGATCGCGGCGGGGGCGAGGATGTAGCCCTTGGCGCCGTCGGCGTAGTGCAGCAGCGCGATGTAGCAGCTGCGGTTCGGGTCGTACTCGATCGTCGCCACCTTGGCGGGCACGCCGTCCTTGAGCCGCTTGAAGTCGATCTGGCGGTAGCGCCGCTTCGCACCGCCGCCGCGATGGCGGGCCGTGACGCGCCCGTTCACATTGCGGCCGCCGGACTTGCGCAGGCCCTCGGTCAGCTTGCGTTCCGGGCTGGTCGCGGTCAGCTGCTCGCGCAGCGGGTACGTCGCAAAGCGGCGGCCGGGGCTCGTCGGTTTGGTTTTTCGGTTCGGCATCCCTATATCCCTATATCCCTATGCGGTCTCGGCGCCCTCGAACAGCTCGATCCGTTCACCCGGGGCGAGCTGGATGACGGCCTTCTTCCAGCCGCGGCTCTTGCCCTGGTGCAGCCCGCGACGCTTCGGCTTCGGCCGCACCTTGGAGGTGCGAACCGCGGCGACCTTGACCTCGAAGATCTCCTCGATCGCGTGGGCGATCTGGGTCTTATGGGCGCGGTCGTCGACCCGGAAGGTGTACTTGCCCTCCCCGATCAGCGCGTAGCTCTTCTCGGAGACGACGGGGCGGATGATCACGTTGCGCGCGTCCATCAGCCCAGCCGCTCCTGCAGCTTCGCCAGCGCGCCCTCGGATACGACGAGCGAAGCTGCGCCGATCACGTCAGCGACGCCGACGGCGCTTGCCTCGATCACTCCGACGCGGGGAATGTTGCGGAAGCTCTTTGCCGCACCGCTCTCCTCGGGGGCCAGCACGATCAGGGTCGAGCGCTTGGCACCCCATTTGTCGAGCGCCGCGGCCGCGGTCTTGGTCGAAGGCGTCTCGAAGGCACTGGCGTCGAGCAGTGCGACGCTGTCGCGCTCGGCATGGGTCGAGAGCGCCGAGCGCATCGCCTTGCGGCGCGCCTTGCGGTTGACCTTGACCGTGTAGTGGCGCGGCTTCGGGCCGAAGGCGACACCGCCGCCGAAACGGCTGGGCGAGCTGAGCGCGCCGACGCGGGCGCGGCCGGTGCCCTTCTGGCGCCAGGCCTTGGCGCCAGTCATCGACACCTCGGCACGGGTCAGGGTCGAGGCGGTGCCACGGCGGCGAGCAGCGAGGTCGGCACGCGCCGCCTCGTCGACCAGCGAGTGGTGGAAGGGCTCATCGAAGAGCTCTTTGGGCAGATCGGCCTTGGTCGTCTTGCCGAGCACGGCGGCTTTAGCCATCGGTCCTCACCTCGACCATAGCGTTGCGCGAGCCGGGCACGGAGCCCTTTATAAGGAGCAAGTTGCGAGCGGCGTCAACCTCAGCGACCTCGAGGCCCTTTTGAGTAATGCGCTTGTTGCCCATCTGGCCCGGCATCTTCATTCCCTTGAAGACGCGGGCGGGGAAGGTGCTGGCGCCGATCGAACCCGGGGCACGCACGTTGTGCGAGCCGTGACTGACCGGACCGCGGCTGAAGTTGTGGCGCTTGATCCCGCCCTGGAAGCCCTTGCCGATCGAGATTCCGGCGACCTTCACCTTCTGACCGGCCTCGAAAGCCTCGACGGTGACGTCATCGCCGATCTTTGGGCCGTCCTCGGCGCCAAGGTCCTCGTCGCGAAACTCGACCAGGTGGCGCATCGGCCCCGAGCCGGCCTTCTTCACATGGCCCTCCTCGGCCCTGCTCAGCTTGCCCTCCTTGGTCGCGCCGAAAGCGAGCTGAACGGCGGAGTAGCCGTCGCGCTCGGGGTCGCGAACCGCGGTCACCTTGCAGGGACCGGCCTCGATCACGGTGACGGGGATGACAGTGCCGTCCTCTCTAAAGACCTGCGTCATCCCAAGCTTCTTTCCCAGAATCGCAGCCATAGGACTAGAGGCGAATCTCGATGTCGACGCCGGCCGGCAGCGAGTCGAGGCGCTGCAGCGAGTCGACGGTTTTCGGTGAGGGCTGAAGGATGTCGATCAGGCGCTTGTGGGTGCGCATCTCGAAGTGCTCGCGCGAGTCCTTGTCCTTGAACGGCGAGCGAATCACGCAGTAGACGTTCTTCTCGGTCGGCAGCGGCACCGGGCCCGAGACGCTGGCGCCAGTGCGCTCCGCGGTCTCGACGATCTCGCGGGCAGCCCGGTCTATGGCGTCATGGTCATACGCCTTGAGCCGGATTCGAATTTTCTGTGCTGCTATCGCTGCCACGTTCTGATCTTGTCTCTCTGGTCTTTCTGCGCGGTCTTACCGCGCATAAGGGGCGGGGCCCCTTTTTGTGGGGCGCCGCCCCGGTCGTATGTGCTTTGCAGTTGTCTCGCCGCCCGCCGGCGGCGACGAGCGGGCCGAAGCCCGCCCGGGTCCTACTCGATGACGTCCGCGACGACTCCCGAACCCACCGTCCGGCCACCCTCGCGGATGGCGAAGCGCAGGCCCTGGTCCATCGCGATCGGCTGGATCAACTCGATCGTCATCTCGACGTTGTCGCCCGGCATCACCATCTCCGTCCCCTCGGGGAGGTTGGCAATCCCGGTCACGTCGGTCGTGCGGAAGTAGAACTGGGGCCGGTAGCCCGAGAAGAACGGGGTGTGACGGCCGCCCTCCTCCTTCTTCAAGCAATAGACCTCGGCTTTGAACTTGGTGTGCGGCGTGATCGAGCCGGGCTTGCAGAGAACCTGCCCGCGCTCGATCTCCTCGCGCTTGGTACCGCGCAGGAGGGCGCCGATGTTGTCGCCGGCCTGACCCTGGTCGAGGATCTTGCGGAACATCTCGACCCCGGTGACCACGGTCGTCGTCGTGTCCTTGATCCCGACGATCTCAACCTCGTCGCCGGTGTTGACGATGCCCTGCTCGACGCGGCCGGTGGCAACGGTGCCGCGGCCGGTGATCGAGAAGATGTCCTCGATCGGCATCAGGAAGGGCTTGTCGAGCTCGCGCACGGGCTCGGGGATGTAGGAGTCGAGCGCGGCGGCCAGCTCGAAGACGGCCTTCTGCGCCTCCTCGTCGCCTTCCAGCGCCTTCAGTGCCGAGCCCTTGATGATCGGCGTGTCGTCGCCGGGGAAGTCGTACTCGTCGAGAAGTTCCTTGACCTCCTCCTCGACCAGCTCGATCAGTTCCTCGTCGTCGACCTGGTCGACCTTGTTGAGGAAGACGACCACGTGCGGGACGTTGACCTGACGGGCGAGCAGGATGTGCTCGCGCGTCTGCGGCATCACGCCGTCAGCGGCCGAGACGACCAGGATCGCGCCGTCCATCTGCGCGGCGCCGGTGATCATGTTCTTCACATAGTCGGCGTGGCCCGGGCAGTCGACGTGGGCGTAGTGACGGTTCTCAGTCTGATACTCGACGTGAGAGGTCGCGATCGTAATCCCACGCTCCTTCTCCTCCGGGGCGTTGTCGATCTCTTCGAAGCTTTTCGCTTCGGCTCCGCCAGTGGTCGAGAGCGTCTTGGTGATCGCGGCCGTCAGCGTCGTCTTTCCGTGGTCGATGTGACCGATCGTGCCGACGTTCACATGCGGCTTATCGCGCTCGAACTTCTCCTTGGACATCTCTCTCCGTTCTACCTTTCGAAGTCGGGTTCTGTCTGCGTTGACTGATTAAGTTTGTGGGTGGTGCTGAGCAGGTCAACTCGACCTGCCTGCGGGCGAACCTGGGAAATATAGCTAGAACAAGGGTGCGGCCCGATCCCGGTCACGAGGTTGCTCCGACCGGCTCGCCCGAACGGTGCTCGACGATCTCTTCGGCGATGCTCGCCGGGACCTCCTCGTAGCGCTCGAACTGCATCGTATAAGTGGCACGCCCCTGAGTCATAGAGCGAAGTTCCGTCGCGTAACCGAACATCTCGCCGAGCGGCACGAAGGCCTGAACCGCGAGCGCGTTGCCGCGCTGGTCCTGTCCTTGCACCTTGCCGCGGCGGCGGGAGAGATCGCCGATCACATCGCCGAGAAAGTCCTCGGGCGTGACGACCTCGACCGCCATCACCGGCTCCAGCAGGACCGGGTTCGCTTTGCGGGCGCCGTCCTGAATCGCCATCGAGCCGGCGATTTTGAAAGCCATCTCGGAAGAGTCGACGTCGTGGTAGGAGCCGTCGACGAGTTCGACCCGCACGTCGACCATCGGGTAGCCGGCCTTGACGCCGTTCTCCAGCGCCTCCCGCATGCCCTGTTCGGCCGGGCCGATGAATTCGCCCGGGATCGCGCCGCCCTTGATTTTGTTGACGAACTCAAAGCCCTCGCCGGGGGCGGGCTCGACGTTGATCACGACGTGGCCGAACTGACCGCGACCGCCGGTCTGGCGAACGAAGCGGGCGACGACCTTCTCGACCCGCTTGCGGATCGTCTCGCGGTAGGCGACCTGCGGCTTGCCGACGTTGGCCTCGACTTTGAACTCGCGCAGCATGCGGTCGACGATCACCTCGAGGTGAAGCTCGCCCATGCCATGGATCAGGGTCTGGCCGGTTTCCTCGTCGCTTTCGATCTTGAAAGTCGGGTCCTCCTCGCCGAGGCGCTGCAGAGCGTTGCCCATCTTCTCCTGGTCGGCCTTGGTTTTCGGCTCGATCGCGACCGCGATCACGGTCTCGGGGAATTCGATGCTCTCCAGCGCGATCGGTGCATCCGGGGCAGCCAGGGTGTCGCCGGTTCCCGTTTCTTTGAGGCCGACCCCGGCGCAGATATCACCTGCGTAGCAGTCGTCGATCTCCTCGCGGCTGTTGGCGTGCATCATCAGCAGGCGGCCGATGCGCTCGGTCCTGCCGGTCTTGACGTTGAGCACGCGGCCGCCTTTCTCCAGCTTGCCGGAGTAGACGCGGAAGTAAGTGAGCTTGCCGACGTAGGGGTCGGTCATGACCTTGAAGGCAAGGGCGGCAAATGGAGCCTCGTCGGAGGCGGGGCGCTCGGCCTCGATGTCCTCGGCCTGTCCCTTGCCGGCCGGAACGACGCCGGTCACCGGCGGCACCTCCAGCGGCGAGGGCAGCAGGTCGACGATCGCGTCGAGCAGCGGCTGCACGCCCTTGTTCTTGAACGAGCTGCCGCAGAGCACCGGCGTCACCTTGGTGTCGAGGCAGGCCCGGTGCAAGGACTTGGCAATCCGCTCGTGCGGGATCTCTTCCTCGGCCAGGTAGGCCTCCATCAGCTCGTCGTCGTAGTCGGCGCAGGCCTCGATCAGCTGGGTGCGGTATTCCTCCGCCTGCTCGCGCAGCTCCTCCGGGATATCGATCGTCTCGTATTCGGCGCCGAGCTCGTCGGTCCAGACCAGCCCTTTCATCTCGATCAGGTCGACGACGCCCTGAAAGTTGTCCTCGCTGCCGATCGGCAGCTGGATCGGCAGCGGGTTGGCGCCGAGCCGGTCGGTCATCGTCTGCACCGAGTAGAAGAAGTCGGCGCCGGTGCGGTCCATCTTGTTGATGTAGGCGAAGCGCGGCACCTTGTACTTGTCCGCCTGGCGCCAGACGGTCTCCGACTGGGGCTCGACTCCGGCAACCGCATCGAAGACGGCGACCGCGCCGTCGAGCACGCGCAGGCTGCGCTCGACCTCGACCGTGAAGTCGACGTGGCCGGGCGTATCGATGATGTTGATCCGGTGGTCCTTCCACTCGCAGGCGGTGGCGGCGGAGGTGATCGTGATCCCGCGCTCCTGCTCCTGCTCCATCCAGTCCATCACCGCGGCGCCCTCGTGAACCTCGCCCATCTTGTGGGTGCGGCCGGTGTAATAGAGGATGCGCTCGGTCGTCGTCGTCTTACCGGCGTCGATGTGCGCCATGATCCCGATGTTGCGCGTCTTCTCTAGGGGAAAGCTGCGTGCCATGGTTCCTAAGGTAAGGGTTTGGTCGTGAAAGGCAAAAGGGACAAACGCGAGCGATCTGGCA